>CP053031.1:2127242-2450864 GCA_021496505.1 Thermoleophilia bacterium SCSIO 60948
GCGAGCCGCGCCCCGCGCAGGATCCGCAGCGGGTCGTCGGCGAACGCGGAGGGCCCCGCCGCGCGCAGCCGCGCTTCGGCGAGATCGTCGAGGCCGCCGGTCGGATCGAGGACGGAGTCGCCCGAGACCGGAACCGCGACGGCGTTCAGCGTGAAGTCGCGCAGGCCGAGGTCGGCCTCTATCGAGTCCGCGCGCAGCGCAGCGATGTCGGCGCTCCAGCCCTCGCGATCGACGACCCGCCAGGTCCTGAACTCGCTCGAGAGCTCGAAGGCGTGGCGCCCGGTGGCGTCCGCGAGCGTCCGGGCGGCGCGCTCGACGTCGCCGTGGAGGGCCAGGTCGACGTCGACGACCGGCCTGCCCAGCGCCGCGTCGCGGACCGCGCCGCCGACGACCCAGGCCTCGGCCGAGGGATCGAGCGCGGAGCGAAGCGCCGCGACGGCCGGCGTCGCCGCGACACGCCGGGCGAGGTCCTGACCGGCGGTCGGGGCCACGCTCAGATCTCCTCCGGTCCGGTTCCCATGGCGTCGGCCTCGGCCGAGCGCGGAACGCGACGTGAGACCCCGCACGTGATCTCGTAGTTGATCGTGTCGAGCGTCCGCGCCATCTCCTCGGCGAGTAGCTCGTCGTCGCCCTGGGCCCCGATCAACACGGCCTCCGCGCCCGGCTCGACGTCGCTGTCGGGCCCGAGGTCGACGGTGAGGTTGTCCATCGAGATCGTGCCCGCGATCGGGACCCGGCGCCCGCCGACGAGCAGCTCGCCGCGGTTCGACAGCGCCCGCCTGACCCCGTCGGCGTAGCCGATCGGGACGACCCCGACGAGCGTGTCGCGCTCGGCCCTCCAGGTCTGTCCGTACCCGGCGCCCTCGCCCGCCCGGAAGCGCTTGACGTCCGCCACGTAGGAGCGCCAGCGAAGCGCCGGCTCGAGCCCCCAATCGCGCGGATCGGACCCGAAGGGATCGAGCCCGTAGAGCGCGACGCCGCAGCGGACCATGTCGAAGTGCGACCGCGGCTCGATCAGAGTCGCCGCGCTGTTGGCGGCGTGGCGGATCAGCCCCGGGTGGCGCGGAGCCAGCTCGTCGGCGAGCGCGGTGAACTCGGCGAGCTGGACCGCGAAGTGCTCCGAGCCGGGCTCGTCCGCCGTCGCGAAGTGGGTCCAGAGGCCCGCGAGCTCGACCCGCTGCTCGTCCGAGCAGGCTTCGCAGAGCCGCACGACCTCGCGCGGGTCTTTGTTGCCGAGCCTGCCCATCCCCGTATCGGCCTTAACGTGGAGGCGTGGATGCGCGCCGAGCGCGGCGGAGCGAGCGACGAGGCGATCGAGGAAACCACGGCGCCAGACCGCGATCTCGGCGCCGGCGCCGAGCGCGAGGTCGAGCTCGGGGTCCGAGAGCGCGCCCATGACCAGGATCGCGGCGTCCGGCTGCGCGCGGCGCAACTCGACGACCTCGTTCGCGGTGGCGACGGCGAGCATCCGGGCGCCGCCGGCGAGCGCCGCGCTCGCCGCCTCGGGGACCCCGTGGCCGTAGCCGTCGGCCTTGACGACGCAGCAAAGCGCAGCCTCGCCCGAGCGACGATCGAGCTCGCGGGCGTTCGTTTCCAGGGCGTCGAGGTCGATGACCGCCTCGGCGCGGATCGGCCCGGTGCTCAACGACCCTCCCCCGCCCGGAGGCCGTGCGGGAGCGCGGCGATGACGTCGGTCGCGACGACGGACTCCGCGGCGCCGATCCGCTTCGCGGCGATCCGGCCGGCGCGCAGGTGAGCGTGGACCCCGGCGCAGGCCGCGGCGAACGGCTCCACGCCGCGGGCGAGGAGGGCGGCGATCGTCCCGGAGAGGACGTCGCCGGTGCCGGCGGTCGCGAGGCCCGGCGCGCCGCCGCGCGAGATCGCGACGCGCTCGCCGTCGGCGATGATCGTGTCGTCGCCCTTCAGCACGACCACGGCGCCGGAGAGACGTGCCGCCTCGCGCACGGATTCGAGGCGGTGCGCGGAGACGTGTGAGGAATCGCGCCCGAGCAGGCGCCCGAGCTCGCCGGCGTGTGGGGTGAGGACGGTCGGCGCGGTGCGCGATCGCAGCGAGTCGAGGCGCTCGGCGTGGGCGTTGAGCCCGTCGGCGTCGATCAGAACTGGAGCTTCGATGCGCCCGACGGCCTCGCGGGCGAGTGCCAGAGACCCGTCGTCGCGGCCGAGCCCCGGCCCGACGACCACGGCGTCGGCGCGGGCGGCGGCGTCAGCGACCTCTTCGGCATCGGCGACGTCGAGTCGTCCGGACGCGGACCCGATGCCCTTGGTCATCGTCTCGGTCAGTTTCACCTCGAGGATCGGCTCGAGATCGGCGGGGACGACCGCGCTGACGTACCCGGCTCCGGCGCGACCCGCGGCTTCGGCGGCCATGCAGACGGCGCCGGTGAGCCCGCGCGAGCCGCCGATCACGACGACCGACCCCGAGGCGAACTTCGACCCACCGGCGGCCCGCAGGGGCGCGAGCTCGAGCACGCCGTCGCGGATCAGGCCGGCGGCGGGCTCGGCCGGGTCACCCTTCGGGATCCCGATCTCCGCCACCTCGAGCCGACCGGTGGCGCTCTTGCCGGGGTCGATCCAGTGTCCCACCTTCGCCCCGTGGAACGTCACCGTCGCAGCGCAGCGCGGGACCTCGCCGTCGGCCTCACCGGTCGATCCGTCGACGCCCGACGGCATGTCGGCGCTGACGATCGGCGCTCCGCACGCGTTCATCGCAGCGATCGCGGCGTCGGCCGGGGCGCGGGGCGAGCCCGAGAAGCCGGTCCCGAAGATCGCATCGATCACGACGGCGGAGCCCTCGAGGTCGGCCGCGATCGCACCGTCGAGCCGCTCGATCGGCTCGCCCTTGTAGCGCGCCAGGTTCGCCCCCGAATCCTCCGACAGCTCGTCAGCCGGCCACAGGAGGATCAGGTCCACGGGGTGCCCGAGTTCAGCCAGCAGCCGCGCCGCGACGACCCCGTCGCCACCGTTGTTCCCCTTGCCGCATACGACGCGAATCGGCGCCCGGGACCCCCTCGCGACCTCCGCCGTCTTTGCCGCCAGAGCCGCCCCTGCGGTCTCCATCAGACGCAGCGACGGGACGCCGCGCGCCTCGATAGCCCACGAATCAGCGGCACGCATCCCGTCAGCGTCGAGGATCGGTTCGAGCCAGCTCTCCACGTACCCAAATCTACGCCGCGCCGATCGGGGCGCGGGCGACCGGGGAGTCCCCCCGGATGAGGGGGCCGACCCCGTCCATGGGGCCCCGGCAGGTGAGGGCATCCATGCCCTCACAGCTCATCCGGGCGGACATCCCCGATCACCCGCCTCGGGACGCGGGGTTGGACTACTTGGTGCCGACGGCCGCCGCGGCGAGATCGGCGGTGTGCGTCAGCGATACGCGGAGCTCTAGGCCGAGGTCGGCGGCGCGCGATGCGGCGGTGCCGTGAAGCGTGAGGGTTGGCGGCTCGGCCCCTCCGCCGGTGACCTCGATCTCGCGGAGCTCGACGCCGCCCCCGAGGGCCTTCAGCGCCGCTTCCTTGGCGGCGAAACGGGCCGCGAGGTGGGTCGCGGGGCGGCGGCGGGTGCTGGCGTAGGCGAGCTCGGCTTCGGTGAACAGGCGCTCGGCGAGACCCGGCCGGCGCTTGAGCGCGCGCTCGACGCGATCGACCTCGACGAGGTCGATCCCGATGCCCGGGGCGTCGGCGGCGAGCACGCGCGCGCCGCCTAGTCGCCGGTCAGGCCGAGCCGGTAGCGCGTGAGGTCGCGGTCGCCGTCGGTCCGCGCGCCGCCGATGAAGTACTCGAACTCGCCGATGACCGACGCCGCCTGGTCGGCGCTGAACTCCTCCGGCGTGACCGGGACCAAGCCGACGAGCGCCTCGATCGGCGTCATGTCGATGTAGAAGCTCGGGTCGACGTCGTCGATGTCGTCGACAGCGTCGGCGAACTTCTCGTCGTCGCCGAGCGGCGCGCTCGGTGCCACTGCCTCCGCGACAGCCTCCTCGCCGTAGGCGACGATCAGCGTGCTCTCGTTCTGGACCACGAAGATCGGCTGCGGGGCGCCGTCCGGCGCGACCGAGAAGCCGCGAGCGTCCGGTACGCCGGGCAGCCCGACCACGTCCTCGACCCGCTCCCCATCGGACTTGGCCGAGGTGCGAACGCCGTCGATCAGGTCGGCGAGCGGTCCCTGGGACTCGACCTCGAGGGTGATCGCTCCATTCAGCGCAAGCACGTTCTCACCGCGGATGAAGCCACGCAGATCGCCGATGTTGGCGAGCGCGTCCTCGAGCGCGAGCCCGACCTCGCGCCGGAACTGCGCATCGGCCTCGTCGAACTCGGACCCGAAGCTCTCCTCGGCGCGGAGCCGGTCGATGAAGCTGTTGAAGTAGTCGCCCAGGTTCGGGATGCCGAAGGCCGCCAGCGAACCCGCGGGCAGGTCGTCCAGCAGGCCCTCCTCGGTCAGAGTCGCGCCGATCGTGCCGGTCGAGCTAGCGAACTCGATCGCCTCGTCGTCGATCTCGCTCGCGAAGAAGATCGGCTGCTCGAGGTAGCCCCGGTAAAGCTCGATCGCCGCCTGGTCCTCAGGTGCGATCTCGCCGGAGGCCTCGACCTCCTCGAAGATGGCCGGGGTGTCGACGTAGGCGGCGAGGAACGGCTCGTCGGTCAGCTCCGAGACGCCGTCGGTGAACTCGGAATCGTCGGCGAGCGAGTCGCCACCGGCCGTGTCGACGACCGAGGCGAAGCCCGTCTCGTCGCCGACGACGAGGAAGCCGTCGACGATTCCGACGGCGGCCGGCGCGTCATCCCCCTCGACCCGGAGGAAGTCGACGCCCTCGTAGCTGTCCTCCGTGACCTCGGCGCCCTCCTCGGAGGCGGTGAAGTCGGCGAGCTTGTCGATCGCCTCCTGGGCCGCGTCCTCGTCGGTGGTCTCGACGATCAGCGCGATGTCCTCGGCGGTCGTGCCGGGCTCCGGCTGGGCGCAGGACTCGTCGTCGGGAGAGATCGAGTCGGCGCCTTCGAGCGGCTCGCCGTCGGGTGCCGTGGGCGGGATGCACCCCGGGTCGGCGATGTCGGTCGAGGTCTCGCCGAACGACACCTCGCCCTCGCTCTCGATCAGCGACGTGACGTCGCCGAAGAAGAACGCGCCGCGCTCGCCGAGCCACGGTGAGACGTCGTCCTCGTAGGTGAAGTCGGCGCCGTCCTCCTGAGCGCTCGCGTCGAACTCGCGGATGATCGCCGCGCCGGCGTCGGACTCGCCGGTGACGGCCTCATACAGGCGGTCGATCGTCTCACGCGCCTCACCCTCCGGCCGCACGACCGACTCGACATAGACCGGCGCGTCGGCGGGGACGAGGCTCGCGGGACCCTCGCCGCTCGAGGCCCCTCCGCCGCCCTCGTCGTCGCCGCAGGCGGCGAGTCCGAGGCTGAGAGCGACCGCCGCGGCGGCGGCGACGCGCGACGGGCGCAGATGGGTGAGGTTCAGGTGACTCATCACGCCAGACCCTACGGGCGAACTACTCGACCGTCACGGTCTTGGCGAGATTGCGCGGCTGATCGACGTTGAGCCCGTTGAGACGGGCGACGTCGTAGGCGAAGAGCTGGAGCGGCAGGATCGCCAGGACGGCCTGGAGGATCCAGTCGGTCTTCGGGACGTAGATCGTCTGGTCGGCGACCTCGGGGACTGCCTCGTTGCCCTCGGTCGCGATCGCGATCACGTCGGCGCCACGGGCTCGGACCTCGCTGACGTTGGAGAGGACCTTGTCGAGGACGGGACTGTCGGTCGCCACCGTGACCACCGGCGTCGACTCGTCGAGCAGCGCGATCGGGCCGTGCTTCATCTCGCCGGCCGCGTAGGCGTCGGTCGGGATGTAGGAGACCTCCTTGAGCTTCAGCGCGCCCTCGAGGCAGACCGGGAGGCCGATGTTGCGGCCGAGGTAGAGGAAGAAGCGCTGCTCGAAGTGACTGCGCGCGACCGCCCTCACCTGGCCCTCGACGGCGCTCAGCGTCTCGTCGATCTTGTGCGGCAGCGCCTTGAGCTCGGCGATCAGCTCCGACACCCGATCCGTGTCGAGGCCGCCGCGGATCTGCGCGAGCCAGAGCGCGAACACGAACATCGCGGCGACCTGGCTGACGAACGTCTTCGTCGCCGCGACCCCGACCTCGAGCCCGGCGCGCGTCAGCAGCGCGCTGTCAGAGTCGCGCGTCGCCTGGCTTCCCATGATGTTCGTGATCGCGAGCACCGTCGCGCCGTTCGAGCGCGCGAGGCGCATCGCGGCGAGCGTGTCGGCGGTCTCCCCGGACTGCGTGATCCCGATGACGAGGTCGCCCGGCCCGACCACCGGATCGCGGTAGCGGTATTCCGAGGCGACGTCCATCTCGACCGGTATCCGCGCCCAGCTCTCGATCGCGTAACGGCCGATCAGGCCGGCGTGATAGCTCGTCCCGCAGGCGACGATCACGATCCGGCGGAGGTCGCGGATCAGGTCCTCGTCGAGGTCGAGCTCCGAGAGGTCGACCTTGTCGGTCTCGGGCAGGCGATCGGTGATCGTCTCGGCGACGGCGTCGGCCTGCTCGTGGATCTCCTTGAGCATGAAGGTCGCGTAGCCGCCCTTTTCGGCGGCCTCCTCGTCCCAGGTGACCTCCTCGACCTCGCGCTCGACCGGCGTCCCGCCGGCCTCGGTGATCTGGACGCCGTCGGGGCCGACCGAGACGATCTCACCGTTCTCGATCTGCATCACCTCGCGGGTCTCGGCGAGGAAGGCGGGGATCGCAGAGGCGAGGAAGGTCTCTCCGTCGCCGATCCCGAGCACGAGCGGCACCTCCTGGCGCGCGGCGACCAGCTCGTGTGGATGGTCGACGTGCATCGCGACGAAGGCGTAGTGACCTCGCAGCTCGGCGAAGCTTCGGCGCACGGCGTCGGTCAGGTCGCCCTCGTAGTTGCGCTCGATCAGGTGGGCGACGACCTCGGCATCGGTCTCGGAGGAGAAGCGGTGGCCCTGGTCGATCAGCTCGCGACGCAGCTCGGCGTAGTTCTCGACGATGCCGTTGAGGACGATCTTGATCTCGTCCTCGCAGTCCCCGTGGGGGTGCGCGTTCTCGTGCGTGACGCGGCCGTGGGTCGCCCAGCGGGTGTGGGCGAGGCCGGTCGTCGCGGGCGGGGCGGCGACCGCGACGCCGCCGTTGCCGGCGTCCTGCTCGGCGACCGCGGCGCGGAGGTTGTCGAGGTTGCCGACCGCGCGGACCGAATCGAACTGGCCGTCGGCGAGCAGCGCGATGCCCGCGGAGTCGTAGCCGCGGTACTCGAGCTTGGAGAGCCCGTTCATCAACAGGTCACGGCAAGGCCGCGAGCCCGCGTATCCGACGATCCCGCACATAGACCGTCGAAGCCTAGATCGTCACCCCGCGTCCGGCCAACGAAGCCGACGCCCTGACGAGGAGCTTTCAGCCGAGCTCGCGCTCGACGGCTTCGGAGAGCCGCGCACAGACCTCCGCGCACTCCTCGGCGGTCGGTGCCTCGGCCATGACGCGGATCAGCGGCTCGGTGCCCGACGGCCGCAGCAACACGCGACCCCGGCCCTCGAGCGCGGCCTGCTCTCGCTCGACCGCCTCCCAGACGGCGCTCGCGCCCTCGAGCGCGTCACGATCGCGGACGCGGACGTTGCGGAGCTCCTGGGGCAGGCGCTCCATCTCGATCGCGTCGGCGAGCGACCGCGGGCCGAGCGCCTCGAGGACGAGCAGCGCGGCCGCGATCCCGTCGCCCGTCGGCGCGAAGTCGGTCCAGATCAGGTGCCCGGACTGCTCGCCGCCGAGCTCCCAGCCGCGGCGCTCGAGCTCGACGGAGACGTGGCGGTCGCCGACCGCCGTCGTGGCGACCTCGATCCCCTTGTCGGCCATCAGCCGGTGGAACCCGAAGTTGCTCATCACGGTGACCGCGATGCCGGTGAGGCGGCCCTGGTCTCGCAGGTGCGTCGCGACGAGCGCCATCAGCTCGTCGCCGTCGCGGACCCGGCCCGCGGCGTCGACGGCGATCAGCCGGTCGCCGTCGCCGTCGAACGCGAACCCGATCTCGGCCCCGGTCGAGGCGACGCGCTCGGCGAGCGCCTGCGGAGCCGTGGCTCCGACGCCGGCGTTGATGTTGCGGCCGTCGGGCGCGTCGCCGATTACGTCGACCTCGGCGCCGAGCGCTCGAAAGGCCTGCGGCGCGGCGCGGACGGTCGCGCCGTTGGCGCAGTCGAGAACGACCCGGCGGCCGCTCAGATCGGCGTCGAAGGCGCGGCCGAGCTCGCGCAGGTAGTCCGACAGGGCGTTCTCGAGCCGGTCGATGCGGCCGATCCGCTCGCCGCCGGCGCCTCGGGCCTCGCTGGCCACCTCGGCCTCGATCCCGGCCTCGAGCTCGTCGGGGAGCTTGCGGCCGTTCGCGCCGAAGAGCTTGATCCCGTTGTCGGCCCAGGGGTTGTGCGAGGCCGAGACGACGGCGGCCAGGTCGAAGCCGAGGCGGCGGTTGAGGATCGAGGCGGCGGGCGTCGGCAGAACCCCGCCGAGGAACGCGTCCCCACCCGCCTCGGCGACACCGGCGGCGAAGGCCGAGGCGAGCATCGATCCCGACTCGCGTGTGTCGCGGACGATCAGGACCCTCGGACTCGGGCGCTCGACGACGCCGGCCGCGGCACGGCCGAGGGCGAGCGCCAGCTCTGCATCGAGGAACTCGCCGGCGACGCCACGGACGCCGTCGGTTCCGAACAGCTTCTTCATCCGCGCCCGCGCCTCGGCGGCGCGAGGCCGGTGGCAGGGATCGCGACGGTGCGCGGCACCGGGTCTCCCCCGCTCAGCGCTTCGAGAACTGCGGCTTCTTGCGCGCCTTCTTGAACCCGGCCTTGCGGCGCTCCTTGGCGCGCGCGTCGCGGGTCAGCAGGCCACGCTTCTTGAGCTCCGGGCGCAGCTCGGGGTCGAGCTCGGTCAGCGCGCGGGCGATGCCGTGGCGGACCGCCGCGGCCTGACCCGAGATGCCTCCGCCGTGGACGCGGACCTTGACGTCGAAGCTCTCCTCATAGCCCGAGGTGACGAGCGACTGGCGCGCCATGGTCCGGTCGTAGAGGCGCGGGAAGTACTCGTCGAGCGGCTTGCGGTTGACGACCACGTTCCCGGTGCCGGGCTTGAGCACGACGCGGGCGACGGCGGTCTTGCGCTTGCCGGTCGCCTGGATGTGGGCGTCCTTGGGGATCTCGACACGCTCACGGCGAAGCGGCTCGTCGGCCTCGGCGGCGGCGGCCTCGCGTGCGGCGCGCTCCTCCTCCTCGGCCTCGAGCGCCGCCTGCTCCTCGGCCGAGAGCTCGCGCTCCGGCTCGAGGTTCAGCGGATCGAGCCCCGCCCCCGGGATGACGTCGCGCTTCTTGGCGTCGTCGCCGCGGGCGGCGAGCGCCGCGTCGTCGTCGGCGTCGTCGGCCTCCGAGTCGACCTGGGCGGCGGCGTCGTCGGCATCGGGCGTCGGCGTCCCGGGCGTCGCGGCGACGTCCGCGCGCGGCGGCTGCTCGGAGGGCTCGGCGTCGGTGTCGCCACCGGCGGTCGGCGCGGGCTCCGGCGTCTCCTCGGCAGGCTCGGCAGGCTCGGCTGCGTCGGCCGCGGGGGCCTCAACGGCCGCCTCGGCGGCGGGCGCGTCGTCGGCGGGCTGATCCTCGCTCGCCTCGGCGGGCTCTGCGCCCTCGGGCGCGGCCTCGTCCTCGGGGCGCTCGGAGTCGGTCAAGAGCTGACCTCCATCGGCTTCGGTTGCTGTGCGGCGTGTGGGTGCTCCGGGCCGGCGTAGACCTTGAGCTTGAGCATCTGCTGGCGGCCGAGGCGGTTGTGCGGGACCATCCCGCGGACCGCCTTGCGGATTACCTCTTCCGGCTGGCGATCGAGCATCTCCTGCAGCGAGCGCGAGCGGATGCCGCCCGGGTAGCCCGTGTGGCGCCAGTAGGTCTTCTCGCGAAGCTTCTTGCCGGTGACCGCGATCTTCTCGGCGTTGATCACGACGACGAAGTCACCGACGTCGCAGTGCGGCGTGTAGGTCGGCTTGCGCTTACCCCGCAGAGCGTCGGCGATCTGGGTCGCGAGTCGCCCCAGGGTCTGACCCTCGGCGTCGATCAGGATCCAGTCGCGCTGGCGATTCTCGGGTGTGGCTACGAAAGTCTTCATGTGATCTCGTGTTCGGCGGGCGCTCGTCGCCTCCGCTGTGAGGCTCGACCGCGAAGAAGGCCGCGAACCGCGACCCCATCGGGCCCGGCGCGGCCACGGGATGTTAGTCACTCGCGACGAGCCTCGCGGGAGTTTTTCCCCTCGCCGGGGGCGTGTGTATATTGCCCCGCGTTCGCAGGACCGCCTAATCGCGCGCCACTCCAGGCGCGCGGGCGGGGGAACCAATGGAGACACGTCGAAACGTGGCTCCGGGGGCGAATCAGCGGCCGCGACCCATGCGGCTCGCCGTAGCGCTGCTTCTCTAGCGCGAGCCCGTCAGCTAACCCCGCAGGCCGACAGAGGAGCTTTCGCGGATGACGCAACGGGTTTCGGCCGACCACGGCCGGGAGGCAGACAAGGGCAGGGGCAGGCTTTCGGCCACGGTCGCGGCGGCGCTCTTCGCGCTCACCGTCACGGGCGGGCAAGCGCTCGCCGACGGGGGCGGCGGCGTCGGGACGACCGAGCCGGCCGAGGTCACCGACGTCGTGTGCGTGAGCGACTGCGGTGGGCCGCGCAAGGCGACGGCCGGCTCGCAGGTGCGCATCGAGGGCCGGCGGCTCAGCGATTCGGCGACGGTCACCTTCGCGGCCGAGGGCGGCGGGCGCAGCGAGGTCCGGGCGCGCCAGGTGAGCGCTCGCAGCGTGAGCGCCGTGGTGCCGGCGGACGCCGCGAGCGGGCGCGTCGCCGCGATCGACACGACCGGCGGCGAGGTCCGCTCGCCGCGCCAGATCACGATCGTCGACGCGAGCGAGACCGAGCCGGGCGTCACGGAGGAGTTCGAGGTCACGAGCGTCGAGGCGACGCCGCGCCGAGCGTTCTACGGCGCCGGGCGCGGGACCCGGGTCAGGTTCAGCTTCGACGCCGCGGAGCCGGCCGACGTCCAGATCGCCGTGACCAAGCGCGAGAGCGGCCGCGAGGTCGACTCGTGGGTCGTCCGCGGCGCGGAGCCGCACACCGACAACGTCTCGCGCTGGAACGGCAAGAGCGCCGAGGGCAAGGTGCTCGACAAGGGCCGCTTCGCGTTCTCGGTCTCCGAGGCGGGTGCCGACACGCGCGCCAAGGCCGACGCCCCGAGCGCGCGGTTCAACGTCTATCCCGAGAAGTTCCCGGTCCGCGGCAAGCACGGCTTCGGCGACGGGTTCGGCGCCGGTCGCGGGCATCAGGGCGCCGACATCTTCGCCGACTGCGGGACGCGGATGGTCGCGGCGCGAGCCGGCAAGGTCCAGTACTCGGGCTACCAGTCCTCGGCCGGCAACTACGTCGTCATCGACACGAAGGGCTCGGGCGTCGACCACGCCTACATGCACCTCACGCGGCCGTCCAAGGTGCGCGACGGCGAGAAGGTCAAGACGGGTCAGACGATCGGCAAGGTCGGCGAGACCGGCAACGCCCAGGGCTGCCACCTGCACTTCGAGATCTGGTCCGCCCCCGGCTGGTACGAGGGCGGCTCGCCGCAGAGCAACGTCATGCGCCAGGTCAAGAAGTGGGACGGCTGGAGCTAGCGGCCGCGCCCCGGGCCTGAGGCGCCTCGTCGCGGATCGCTCAGTCGCGGCGCCCGACGCTCACGCGCGCGACGGCCGGCGTCGGATCGGTCCCCCGCGCTGAGATCGCGCGAACCCCGAGGACGTAGCGGCGCGGCCCGCGCCGCGCGCGTTCGGCGAGGAACCGAGCCGGCGTCGAGCACGATCGGTACCTCTGGCGGTCCCCAGCGGGCCCGAAGGAGCATTCGAAGCCGGCGCCGGGGGAGCTGGCGCTGAAGCGGAAGCCGAGGTGGGCGCGGCCCGGCCCCGGGCGGACGACCCGGTCGGGCCGGCGAGTGATCGCCGTGTCGGGCGGCGGCGAGAGCTCCGGATCGGCGGTCAGGACGACGGTCTCGACCGTCTCGTCCTCGCCGTCGGTCGCGATCCGCAGCTCGCCGCTCACCGGCGCCGTCGAGCCGCGCACCGCGACCTCGACCGTGCAGCTCGCCCCCGGAGCGAGCGACGACCCCTCGGCGCACGAACCACCGGTGAGCTCGAAGGCAGGGTCGACGTCGACGTCCGACACGGTGAGCGCTTCGATGCCGTCGCTCTCGAGGCCGACGACGCTCGGTTCGCCGAGCCCACCGGGTCCGGCCCCGTCGAGCTCGAGCTCCGCGAAGTCGGTGCTCGCGTGGCGGCCGCTGACCTTGGCGATCCAGGGGCGTGCGTGAGAGACCCGCGAGTAGACGCCCGGCACTCCCCGGCGCGCGCAGGGGAAGGGTCCGTAACTCGTCATCCCGACGAGGATCTCCGCGCCATCGCGGCTCACGGTCAGCGGCCCGCCGCTGTCACCGGCGCAGGTATCGCGGACGGGCTGCCCTGCCTGGTCGTAGAGAGCGCACAGGTTGTAGAGCGGGTCCTGCCTCCCGCCCGTGCCGCGCGCGTCGCGGCAGTCCTCGTCGCTCCACGCGGTGAGCGTGGTCTGGCGCAGCACCTTGCTCGGCCTCCCGGTCTCGGTGAAGCCCCAGCCCGCCGCGGCGACGACCTCGTCCTCGACCGGGTCGTCGCCGCGATCCGCGACCGCCATCGGCATCACGGGCTGCGCCGACGGCCGCTCCAGATGCAGCAGGGCGTAATCGTTGGCGGTCCGCGCGGGGACGTAGCGCGGGTGTTGGAACGATTCGGCCACCCGTATCTCCTCCCCGATCGACTCGTCGCGCAGGTCGTGGCGGCCGAGCACCACCTTGGCACCCTCACGCACCTCGCAGTGCGCCGCGGTCAGCACCCAGTCAGGCTTGACGAGGGTCCCGCCGCAGCCGCGGACCCGGACGATCGAAGGCCACGACCCGGGCGGCGCGAGCTCGCCGTTGACGACGCGGTTGGCCGACGGTCCGTCGCCCTCGACCTCCTGCCCTCCGGCCGGACCCGCACCCGAGGCCCCGACTCCGACGACCGCGAGGAGCGCGCCGAGCGCCGGAATCACCCGGCGTCGCCGGCGAGCACGACCCGAGCCGCGCCGCACTCCTTCTCCAGTCGAGCCACCCAACCCCCCAGGCAAGCTAGCCAACCCACCAAACCGCCACCAGACCACGAGCGGTCAAGGCGAGGTCCACCCCCACCAGCCGGGCCCGAAAAGCAGCCGGCCAAGCCACACGAACCGAACGGAGCCGAAAAGCAAGCATGGGCGGGGAAGCAGGCCGGGCCGTGTGCTCCGCACACAACCGGCCGATGACCCGCTCAGGTGTCGCTTTGCAGGCTCCGCCGCAGCGGCAGACCGATCACTCCCATTCGATGGTGGCGGGAGGTTTTGAGGAAATGTCCAACGCAACCCTGTTCACGCCCTGGACCTCGTTGATGATCCGGTTGGAGACGCGCTCGAGCAGGTCGTAGGGAAGCCGCGCCCAGTCGGCGGTCATCGCATCCTCGGAGGTCACGGCACGGATCACGATCGGATAGGCGTAGGTGCGCCCGTCGCCCTGGACGCCGACCGAGCGAACGACGGGCAGGACGCAGAAGCTCTGCCAGAGCTCGCGGTAGAGGCCGGCAGCGCGGACCTCCTCCTGGAGGATCGCATCGGCCGAGCGCAGGATCTCGAGCCGCTCGAGGTTGATCTCACCGCCGATGATCCGGATGCCGAGCCCGGGACCCGGGAACGGCTGGCGCCAGACGACGCGCTCGGGCAGCCCGAGCTCGGCGCCGACGGCTCGGACCTCGTCCTTGAACAGCAGGCGCAGCGGCTCGACGAGCTCGAACTGGAGGTCATCGGGCAACCCGCCGACGTTGTGATGCGACTTGATCGTCGCCGCGCCCGAGCCACCGTCACCGCCGGACTCGATGACGTCGGAGTAGAGCGTTCCCTGGACGAGGAAGTCGACCCCGTCGAGCCGCCGGGCCTCCTCCTCGAAGACGCGGATGAACTCCTCGCCGATGATCTTGCGCTTGCGCTCGGGATCGGTGATCCCGGCGAGTCGCTCGAGAAACCGGCCCTGCGCCTCGGCGTGGACGAGGTTGACCCCCAACCCGCGGAAGACCTCGACGACCTGGTCGGCCTCATTGACCCGCATCAGCCCGTGGTCGACGAGCACGCAGGTGAGCTGATCGCCGACGGCGCGGTGGACGAGTGCGGCCGCGACCGCCGAGTCGACGCCGCCCGACAGCCCGCAGAGGACGGCCGAATCGCCGACCTGGGCACGGATCCGCTCGACCTGCTCGGAGATGACGGACTCCGGCGACCAACGCTCCTCGAGCCCGGCGATGTCCCGCAGGAAGCGCTCGAGGATCTCGGTGCCGTGCGGCGTGTGGACGACCTCGGGGTGGAACTGGATCCCGTAGAGACCCTGCTCGGTGCCCTCGAAGGCGGCGACGGGCGAACCGGGGCTCGCGGCGAGCGCGTCGAAGCCGGGCGGCGGCTCGGCGACGCAGTCGCGGTGGCTCATCCAGCAGCGCTGCTCGGCCGGCAGCCCGGCGAGCAGACGACCGCCTTCGCCGCGCAGCTCGAGCTCCGTTCGGCCGAACTCCCCTGCCTGCGCGGCCTCGACCGTCCCGCCGAGCGCGTAGGCCATGATCTGCATGCCGTAACAGATGCCGAGAACGGGGATCCCGAGCTCGAGCAGCTCGGTGCGAAGCGCCGGAGCGCCGTCGGCGTAGACCGACGCGGGGCCGCCCGAGAGGACGAGCGCCCGCGGCGCACGCTCGGTGATCTTCTCGAGCGCCGTGTCGTGCGGCAGCAGCTCCGCGTAGACGCCGAGCTCGCGAATCCGGCGCGCGATCAGCTGCGAGTACTGACCGCCGAAGTCGAGCACGAGGACCTCCTCGCGCGCGGTCCGCGGCACCTCGACCTCGAGCGCCGCGGAGGAGACCGGGTCGGTCCCGGTGAGCTCGCGCGCAGCCGTCGCCGACCCCGGCACCGGCTGCGCGAACGCCTCAGTCATCCGAGACGGCGACCCCCGCCGCGACGGCGGCGCGCCCGTTCGAGCCCATCCCG
The DNA here is from genome assembly GCA_021496505.1 of Thermoleophilia bacterium SCSIO 60948. Classification (GTDB taxonomy): domain Bacteria; phylum Actinomycetota; class Thermoleophilia; order Solirubrobacterales; family 70-9; genus JACDBR01. Next base: position 2,142,392 of record CP053031.1, read on the forward strand.
ACCGACTGCGAGCGCTGGAGCTGCTTGCCCTCGGTCTGGAGCGACGGCGCCACCATCACCTCGGCACGCTGGAAGTCGCGGATGTCCTCGTAGCCACACGTCGCCATCGAGGTCCGAAGCGCACCCATCAGGTTGAACGTGCCGTCGTTCTCGTGCGCGGGTCCGAGCAGGATCTGCTCGAGCGTGCCGTCCTGCTTGGTGGTCACGCGGGTGCCGCGCGGCAGCGACGGATGGAACGTCGCCATTCCCCAGTGGTAGCCGCGGCCGGGCGCCTCCTTCGCGCGGGCGAGCGGCGATCCGATCATCACCGCGTCGGCGCCGGTCGCGATCGCCTTCGAGACATCGCCCCCGGTCCGCATCCCGCCGTCGGCGATCACGTTGCAGTACTCGCCCGTCTCGAGCATGTGCTGCGAGCGCGCGGCCGCTACGTCGGCGATCGCCGTCGCCTGCGGGACGCCGAGTCCGAGGACGCCGCGCGTGGTGCAGGCGGCGCCCGGGCCGACGCCGACGAGGACGCCCTCCGCTCCGGTCCGCATCAGGTGCAAGCCGGTCGAGTAGGAGGCGCAGCCGCCCACGATGGTCGGAACCGGGACCTCGGCGATGAACTGCTTGAGGTTGAGCGGCTCGGACTTCGAGGAGACGTGCTCGGCCGAGATGACCGTGCCCTGGACGACGAGGATGTCGAGCCCGGCCTCGAGTGCGATCTCGTAGAAGTCGGTGACGCGCTGCGGGGTCAGCGAGCCGCAGGCGACGACACCCTCGGCCTTGATCTCCTCGATCCGCTGGGCGAGCAACTCGGCCTTGACCGGCTCGGCGTAGATCTCCTGCATGAGGTGCGTCGCGCGGTCGGTCGGCGCCTGGGCGATCTCGGCGAGGCGCTCGTCGGCGTCCTCGAAGCGCGACCAGATGCCCTCGAGGTTGAGGACTCCGAGGCCGCCGAGCTTGCCGGTCATCGCCGCGGTCTTCGGGCTTACGACACCGTCCATCGCCGAGGCGAGTAGTGGCAGCTCGAAGCGGTAGGGCCCGAGCGCCCAGGAGATGTCGACGTCGTCGGGGTCTCGTGTCCGCCGCGAGGGCACGATCGCGATGTCGTCGAAACCGTAGGCTCGGCGACCCTTCTTGCCACGTCCGATCTCGACTTCCACGACGTCTCCGTTCGTCTCGAAGGTGAAAGAGTCAGGCTACGCCGCCATGCGGACGAACCGAGCCCCGAATCACCGCTCGCAGAGCCGCAAATTGCGTGATTCGAAGGTGCTCGAACCTGGCCTTCGACTGTAACAAGGGTGTCGAGAGGCGCTGGGGTGGTCGGCGGAGGTCGAGTGGCGTCCCGCTCTCCGCCGCTACGGGCGGGTCTCCGGCGCGGCTGATGGCATCGAGGGGAGCGGGTTCGGGCGGCTGGGGTTGGCCGCTGGGCGTCCCTCGGGCTCGAACGTCCCGGAAGTGCCCTTATAGGGGCACGTTTGGGACGTTCGGCTTCGATCGGCCGCGCCGAGCGCGACGAAATCGCCCCACGTTGCTTCCGCGACGACGCTGAGACGATCCGTCGCGGATTGCGCGACTGAATCGCCCCGCCCTCGAGGCGGAGGGACGCTGGGACGATCCATCGCGCTCGGGTGTGTCCTCGGTGCGCCGTTGTTCGCGGTTCCGCGGGGTCTCGGGGCGGGTGCTCGGGTTGTCCGCCCGGATGAGCTGTGAGGGCATGGATGCCCTCACCTGCCGGGGCCCCATGGATGGGGTCGGCCCCCTCATCCGGGGGGACTGCCCGAGCGCCCGCCACCGCAGGGCGTTCGGGGGACCGGGCGCCGCTCAGCCGACGCCGAGCGCCAACGACGCCTCGACGACCTCGACCTCGCCCACGAGCCGCTCGGCGGCGCGGCGGTCGAGGTTGCCGGCGCCGAGGTGCTGGGTCGACTCCGCGCCGCAGGCGACACCCATCGCCAGGCACTCGGCCGGCGAGCCGCCCTCGTAGCGGGCGGCCGCGTAGCCGGCGAGGAAGCAGTCGCCCGAGCCCGTCGAGGAGACCGGCTCGAGGCTCTCGATCGAGACGTCGTAGCGACGGCGGTCCACACCCTCGCCGACGACCGCGGCGCAACCGGACGGCGAGGTGATGATCGCCTCCTTGGCGCCCATCTCGAGCAGGCTCCGTAGGCCGGCCGCGGTGTCCTCCGCGTCGGCGAACTCGAAGCCCGCGGCCTCCTCGGCCTCGATCACGTTCGGGCAGACGACGTCGGGCAGCGCGCTGAGGCCCTGGCGCATCAGCTCGCCGTCCGTGTCGAACAGGACGTCGACGCCGGAGGAGCGGAGCGCCTCGATCAGACGCGCGTACATGTCATCGGGCAGCCCCGGCGGCAGGCTTCCCGACAGCGCGCAGAGCGAGGCGCCGTCGGCGAGGTAGACGAGCCGGTCGACGAACCGCTCGGCCTCCTCGGCCGACACGGTCGGACCGCGCTCGTTGATCTCGGTCTGCTCGCCGGTGGTCGGGTCGACGACGGCGAGGTTGATCCGCGACTCGCCGCCGATCATCGTGAAGTCGTGAAGGATCTGCTCCTGGGAGAGCCGCTCGAGAATCCGCGAGCCGTTCTGCCCGCCCGCGAGCCCGGTCGCGATGACGGGGCGGCCGAGCAGCTTGAGCGCCCGCGCGACGTTGATCCCCTTGCCGCCCGCCGACGACCGCGCCTCGGTCGCGCGATGGCGGTTGCCGAGCCGGAAGCTCGGAACGGCGACCGTGCGGTCGATCGCTGCGTTCAGTGTGACTGTGAGAATCACTCGAGCGCGTCGCCCCTTCCCGGAATCTCGCCCGGCATCCAACGCCCCGGCGATCGGCGAGGGTCCACCTTAGAACACCGGTCGGGAAATCCGGAGCGACAACCGGCTAGCGGCGGCTCTGCCGGCCGGCGATCGCGATCAGCGCGACGATCAACCCGAGGACGAGCAGGGCGAGCAGCCAGACCACGATTCGCGGACCGACGACGAAGCCGTCGATCCGCTCGAGCAGCGTCGGCGCGGCCACGGCGGCGACCGCGCGCAGGGCGACGCGGTCGACGACCTCGCCGTCGAGCTCGACCGTCGCGGTGCCGAGCTTCTGGCCCTGCTCGATCGGCGCCTCGACCTCGCTCGGGGCGTCGACCACGACGTCGACCTCCTGGTCCTCGCGGGCGCTCACCTTGACATCGGCATCGCTCTCGAGCTGGACACGCTGGTCCTTGAGCTCGACGGTCGCCCGGGCGAGCCGCTCGCCGCTCTCGATCGCCGTCTCGCGCCCGTAGAGCGAGAATCCGTATTCGAGCAGCTCGAGGCTCGATGCGTCGCGGGCCTCCTCGCTCGGCGCGCCCATGACGACGGCGAGCAGATCGGCGCCCCGCCGGCTGCCCGACGAGACGAGGACGTAGCCCGATTGCTCGGTGTAGCCGGTCTTGACGCCGGTGACCCACGAGGTCGACTGCAGGAGCTCGTTCGAGTTTCGGAGCCGGCGCGTTCGCTCGCCGCCTCTCAGGGTGATCTGCCGCGTGCCGACGACGCGGCGCAGGAAGGGGTCGGCGAGGACCGTCTCGGCGAGCTCGGCCAGGTCGGCGGCGGTCGTGTAGTGGGTAGGGGCATCGAACCCGATCGGGTTCTCATACGACGTGTCGTCGAGCCCGAGCTCGTCGGCGGCCGCGTTCATCTCGCCGACGAACGACGGCGTCGACCCCGCGGCCGCGACGGCGAGCGCCTCCGCCGCATCGTTGCCCGAGACCATGAGGAGACCGTGGAGCAGGTCGTCGACCGAGATGCGCTCGCCCGTCTCGAGATTCATCAGCGACTCGATCGGGCCCGCCTGGTAGGGCGGCGCGACGACCACGTCGGAGAGCTCGAGGTCACGCCGCGCGACGTAGGCGGTGATCAGCTTCGTCGTCGATGCCATCCCGCGGCGCTCGTCCGCGCGCCGCGAGGCGAGGACGGTGTCGTCTGCGGTGTCGAGAAGGATCCAGCTCGCCGCGTCGAGCTGCGGATCGGGCCCGCCCGTTCGCTGGGCCGCCACCGGGTGCGCGATGACGAGTGAGGCCAGCAGGGTCAACAGCACGGTCGCCAGCGCCGAGGGCAGCGCTCGGCGTGCCGCCGGACGGCCGCGGTCGCTCACCCCGTGCACCTCAGCGGAGCTGGAGGACCTGGCCGGGCTGGAGCGCCGTCGGGTCGGCGTCCGGATTCAACCGCTCGAGGCGTTGAGTGGAGATACCCGCCTCCTCGGCGATCGTCGAGAAGGCGTCGCCGGACTCGACCGTGTAGGTCTCCTCGCCCGAGCCCTCGTCCCCCTCGTTGCCGGAGTCCTCGCCGCCCTGCCCGCCTCCGTTCTGACCGCCACCCTGCTGAGCGGCCTGGCCGCCCCGTTCGGCGGGCGCACCGGAATCGTTGGCGTTGACCACCGAGAGGACCGCGATCGCGCAGCCGACGAGGAAGAGCGGCGCGAGGATCCGTGGTCCCCACGTCGCGAACATCGAGCGCGGCTCGACCGAACTGTGAGTGCTCTCCCGCACGAGAGCGCCGGATCTTAAGCAAGCCCCGCGCCGCGCGATGCGGCCGACCACGCCTGCGCACGAAGCCTGTCGGCCTCGGCGCCCGGGTCCTCGGCGCCGGCGATCGAGCGCGAAGCCGTGACGAGACCGCTGGCCGGGCCCGGCGCGAAGGCGTCGGCGAGCGCGTCCGCGCTGCCCCCCTGCGCCCCGACGCCGGGCAGGAGGAAGACCGAACGCGGCAGCAGCTCACGGATCCGCGCGATGTGCTCGGGTCGGGTCGCCCCGACGACGGCGCCGAGGCCGCTGAGACCGGCCTCGCCGTCGAGCCGGTCCGCGAGGCCGGCGAGCATCCGCGCGACCGCCTCGTAGAGCGGCGCGCCCGAGACATCGAGGTCGAGGACGTCGGCGGCGCCCGGGTTGGACGTGCGCACCAGCGCGAACAGCCCCGCGCCGTTGGCCTCGGCGCGCTCGATCCACGGCTCGAGCGAGTCGCGTCCCATCAGCGGGTTGACGGTCGCGGCGTCCGCCCCGAGCCCCGCGATGTCGCCCCATGGGCTCGGGGTCGAACCGAGGATGGCGTCGGCGTAGGCAGCCGCACTCTGCGAGACGTCGCCACGCTTGACGTCGGCGATCACGAGCAGCCCGGCCTTACGCGCCGCACCGATGACCGCTGTGAGCGCCGTCCAGCCGGGGGCGCCGAGGCGCTCGAAGCAGGCGACCTGGGGCTTGATCGCGACGCACGCGGGGCCGGCGGCGGCGATCAGCGACCGACAGAAGTGCTCGACCGCGATCGCCGCGCGCTCGGCGGGCGATCCGCTCTCGAGTTCGTGCCCGGCGGCGACCGCGGCCTTCGGCAGGGTCGCAGGGACAGGGTCGAGACCGAGACAGACCTGACTGCGGCGCTCGCTGACGAGCGCCGCGAGACGATCGGCGAAACGGGCGGAGCCGTTCTCGGCCCCGCCCGCGCGCGCCGCTTCGGCGGCGCGCATCGTTCGCCTCTCGCTCAGCCCTTGACCGACGACTTCAGTGCCGCGCCGGCCGAGAACTTGGGGACCTTGCCGCCGGCGATCGTGATCCGCTCGCCTGTCCGCGGGTTCACGCCCTGGCGGGATCCACGCTCGGCGACGCTGAACTTGCCGAAGCCGGTGAAGTTCACCTCTCCGCCCTTGGTCAGCGTGTCGGTGATGCCATCCAGAACGGCGTCGACGGCGTCCGCCGCAGCCTTCTTGCTCTCGAAGTCGCCGGCGATCGAGTCGACGAATTCAGCCTTAGTCACGTCTCTTCCTCCTCTTCGGGTTCGAAGCGGGGGCGAATGTAACAGCGGCTCAGGCGTAAAACCGCGGCTTTCTGGCTCTACATGCGCTCGGGGGCGGAAACGCCGAGCAAATCGAGCGTTGTCGCGATCACCTGGGCGGTCGCATCGCAGACGTCGAGCCTGGCGCGCTCGAGCTCCGGCTCGACCCCGACGACGCGACAGTCGCGGTAGAAGGCGTGGAAGTCGGCGGCCGTCGCGGTCACGTAGGCGCAGAGGCGATGCGGCGACCGCCGCTCCGCCGCCGCCCGGACCTCGTCGGGCAGCTCGAGCAGGCGCCGGACCAGCGCTCGCTCCGCGGGCTCGGCCGGCGTCGCGCGCGCGGCGTCAGGCTCGGCCTCCCCGGCCCCCTCGGCGGCCGCCTTGCGAACGATCCCGGCGATCCGTGCGTGCGCGTACTGCGCGTAGTAGACGGGGTTGTCCTGCGAGGAGCGCCGCGCGAGGTCGAGATCGAGGTCGAGCGGCGTGTCGTGGCTGCGCTGGATCATGAAGAACCGCGCGGCGTCGACGCCGATGTCGTCGATCAGCTCGTCGAGAGTGATGAAGTCGCCGCGGCGCTTGGACATCCGCGCCCGCTCGCCGCCCTCGACGATGTTCATCAGCTGCATGATCGGCGCCTCGTAGTTCTCGGGCGCGAACCCCAGCGCCGCGAGCCCGGCCCGCATCCGCGGCACGTAGCCGTGGTGGTCGGCGCCGAGCGGCACGATCAGGTGCTCCCAGCCGCGGTCGATCTTGTCGAGGTGGTAGGCGATGTCTGCCGCGTAGTAGGTGGGCTGGCCGCCGGAGCGGATCAGGACGCGATCCTTGTCGTCGCCGAACTCGGTCGTGCGAAGCCAGGTCGCGCCCTCGGACTCGTAGACGTGCCCGCGCTCGCGGAGCTTCTCGACGGCGGCCTCGACCCCGCCGCGCTCGTGGAGCTCGCGCTCGGAGAACCATGTGTCGAAGACGATTCCGAAGCGCTCCAGCGTCGCCGCGATCCGCTCGCGCATCGCCTCGGTGCCGAGACGCGCGAGCTCGTCCGGGTCGTCGTCCGGGCTCGCGCCGGCCGCCCGCAGCTCGTCGGCGAGCTCGGCGACGTATGCGCCCGAGTAGCCGTCCTCGGGCGGCTCCTCACCGCGCATCCGGGCGGCGATAGAGGCGGCGAAGCGCTCGACCTGGCCACCGGCGTCGTTGAGCAGATACTCGCGCTCGATCGTCTGGCCCGAGAACTCGAGCAGCCGCGAGATCGAGTCGCCGAACGCGGCTCCGCGACCGCTCGCGGTCGTCAGCGGACCGGTCGGATTGGCGGAGACGAACTCGACGAGGACGCGCTGCGGAGTCTCGGGGCGCACGCGGCCGTAGTCGGGCCCGGCCTCGAGCACGCCGGCGACGCCGTCGCGATACCAGCGGTCGGCGAGGAACAGGTTCACGAAGCCCGGCCCGGCGATCTCGACGCGCTCGACCGTGTCGCCGAGCTGCTCACGCAGGCGCTCGGCGATCGTCTCGGCGACCTCGCGCGGCGCGCTGCCGAGGCCGGGCGCGATCAACATCGCGGCGTTCGTCGAGTAATCGCCGAGCTCGGCTCGCGGCGGCCGCTCGAACGACATCCGCTCGAGGCTCTGGCCGTGCTCCTCGCCGGCCGCCCGCGCGATCGCGGCACGGAGCGCGAGGACCGGGTCTGCGAGCGCTTCGGGCATGGCGCGATCCTAGTCTCGGCACCCCGCAGCACGGTCGCCGACGAGCCCATAGGCTGGGGCGCATGAAGGCCCTCGTGACCGGCGGCGCCGGCTTCATCGGTTCGAACCTCGTCGATGCCCTGGTGGGTCGTGGTGACGAGGTGGTCGTCGTCGACGACCTGTCGTCGGGCAAGATCGAGAACCTCGAAGCGGCGATCGACGGCGGGGCGCGCTTCGTCGAGGCGTCGATCGCGGACGCCGCGCTACTCGGCGAGCTGTTCGCCGAGGCCCGGCCCGAGGTCGTGTTCCACCTCGCCGCGCAGATCGACGTGCGGCGCTCCGTATCGGACCCGGTCTACGACCTCGGGGTCAACGTCGGCGGCACCCTCAACCTGCTCGCCGCGGCGCGCGACTCGGGCGCCGAGCGCTTCGTCTTCACCTCGACCGGCGGCGCGATCTACGGCGAGGGTGAGGGTCGCGAACTCCCACTCGACGAGAACGCCGACCGCCGTCCCGACGCGCCATACGGCCAGTCGAAGTACGCGGCCGAAGGCTACTGCGGCCTGTGGAGTCGCCTCTACGGCCTGTCGACGGCGAGCCTGCGGCTCGGCAACGTCTACGGCCCGCGCCAGGACCCGCACGGAGAGGCCGGCGTCGTGGCGATCTTCTGTCGCTCGCTGATCGGCGGCGACACCCCGCGGGTGTTCGGCGACGGCGAGCAGACACGCGACTACATCTACGTCGGCGACGTCGTCTCGGCCTTCATCGCCGCGGCGCGCTCGCGGGCCGGCGGTGCGTTCAACATCGGCACCGGTGTCGAGACGAACGTGCTGGACCTCGGCGCAGCGATCGGCGAGGCGCTCGGCCGGCCGTTCGAGCCCAAGCTCGAGCCTGCCCGCGCCGGCGAGGTCCAGAGGATCTCGATCGACGCGCGACGCGCGGGGTCGGAGCTCGCCTGGCGCGCCGAGGTCTCGCTGGCCGAGGGCGTCGAGCGGACCGCCGAGAGCTTCCGGGCCGCGCTCGGCGGCTGAGCCTCTCCCCCGGGCGACCTAGTCCGGGCGCTCGCCGCGCTTCCAGGCGACGGCGGCCCCGACGCGCTCGACCGGCGAGGGGTGGGTCGAGAACAGGAACCCCCAGACCGCGGGCGGGTCCGGCTCGCTGAGGTTCGTGCGCGCGAAGCGACGCTGAAGCGAGATCAAGGCCTGCGGGTCGTCGGTCAACTCGAGCGCGTAGGTGTCGGCGCCGGCCTCGACCTCGCGCGAGAGGACGTTCCCCGGGACGCCGAGGACGGTGACCGCGACGCCGATCGCCAGGACGAGCCCCGGCAGCGCCGCCGGACTGCCCGGCGCGAGGCCCCTGCGGGCAGCGAGCCGGGTCGCCGCGAGGCTCGCGAACAGCAGGCCGAGCGGCGCGACCACGGCGATGAACCCGAGACCGCCCAGCAGGTCCTCGCCGACCACGTGGCCGAGCTCGTGGGCGAGCACGGAGCGCAGCTCACGGCGCTCGCCGTCGTCGAGAAGCGTGTCGTAGACGACGACCCGCTTGGTCGGGCCGAGGCCACCGACATAGGCGTTGACGGTCGTCGTACGCCGGCTCGAGTCGACTGCGAGCACCTCACCGACGTCGACCCCGGCCTCGTCGGCGAGCCGCTCCACGTCCGCCCGCACGGGATCGTCGCGCGGGATCTCGGTGTAGTCGTTGAACGCCGGGCCGATCAAGATCGGCGACAGCCAGACGTAGGCCGCGCTGATCGCAACCACCGCGACCGTCGCCGCGACCCACCAGAGCCGGCCGAGCCGGCGCCACAGCGCCGCCAGCAGACCCAGCGCGAGCGCCGCCATCAGTCCCCAGATCGCGGTCGAGAGCGCCCAGTCCGAGAGCCACGACCCGAGGCTCTGGGTCGAGATCCCGGCCTCGACGGCGTTCGACCTCGCGATCAGGCTCGTCGGGAGCGTGACGAGCGAGAGCGCGACCCAGAGCAGGAATCCGGTGAGCATCGAGCCGAGCGCCGGCCGCGAAGCGAGCCGCTCGAGCCGGCGGGCGATGAACCGCGGCCGGCCGGCGGCGAGGGTCGCGAGCAGCGCGATCTGAAGCGCGAGCCCGATCGCGTAGAGCAGCCTCCCCTGGCCGCGGAGATCGCGCGCCTGCTCGAGTCGCGGCCCGTCGAGGATGCTGGCCGGATCGACCCGCGCCGGCTCGACCGGGGTCGGCGAGGGAGCGAAGGCGACGACCGCTAGGACGGATATCGCGAGCGCCGCGAGGCCGGCCGCGAGGATCGCGAGCGCGCTCGGCGCGCGGCTGCCGGGGGCGGGCGACGACTCGCTCCCTGGCGCGGGCCGGTCGGTACGTGGTCGCCTCACCTGCGCTTACGATAGGCGCCCGCTCGCGCCGGAGGGCAAGAGCGGTCCCACGATGCGAATCGGCGTCCTGAGCGACATCCACGGCAACCTGCCCGCCCTCGAGGCCGTCCTCGAAGACACCTCGGATGCCGAGGTGGACGCGATCTGGTGCCTCGGCGACGTCGTCGGCTACGGCGCCCAGCCGGATGCGTGTATCGAGCTGATCGCCGAGCGAGCCGAGATCTGCCTCGTCGGCAACCACGACCTGGCGGCGCTCGACGAGCTCGACATCTCGACCTTCTCGCAGGCCGCCGCCGAGGCCGTGCGCTGGACGCAGGCCAACGCGCAAGCCTCGAACCTCGACCGCCTGCGAGAGCTGCGCCCGCTCGACGAGAGCCGCGAGGCCGGGCTCTACCACGCCTCCCCGCGCGACCCCGTCTGGGAGTACGTGTTGTCCGAGGCGCAGGCGATCGAGAACATCGACGTCGCGCCGAAGCGCGTCTCGCTGATCGGCCACTCGCATGTCGCGCTGTTCTTCGTCGTCCCCGATGACGGCCCGCTGGCCGGGCAGGTCCGCTTCGGCCAGGGAGGCGTCGGCACGCGGCTCGAGCTCCCTGGCGGTCGCTGGCTGATCAATCCCGGCAGCGTCGGCCAGCCGCGCGACGGTGACCCGCGTGCGGCCTGGGTCGAGCTCGACGTCGATGGCTGGAGCGCCACCTACCACCGGGTCGAATACGACGTCGACGCGGCCGCGGGCGCGATCACCGAGGCGGGCCTGCCCGGCCACCTCGCGAGGCGCCTCTACGTAGGTCAATGAAGGCTCGAGTGGACGCGTGAGCGCCCGCAATAGACTCGGCGCGATGCCCCGCCGGACGAAGCTCGCCGCGCTCGGGATCGCCCTGTTTGCGGCGATTTCGCTCGTCGCGTGCGGCGTTCCGGAGGAGGAGGTCGAGGGGTCGTTGACACCCGACCAGGCGGATGAGCTGACCGCCAGTCTCAACACCATCGAGCAGGACTTCTACGCCGAGAACTGCGACGAGGCCGAGGCCGGCGCCACCGACCTTCGCCAGCAGATCGACGATCTGCCCTCCGACGTCGGCGAGGCCACCAAGACGCGGCTGCGCGCCGGCGCCGATCAGCTGATCGAACTCGTCGGGACGGACTGCACCGAGCCCGAGACGGGGGACACCTCGGCCGAGACGTCGACGTCGACATCGACATCGACCGAGGAGCCGGTCGAGGAGCCGGCTCCGGTCGAGGAGGAGCCCGCGCCGGTCGAGGAGGAGCCCGCGCCCGAGGAGGAGCAGCCGGCACCCGAGCCCGAGGCACCGGCGCCGCCCGACGACTCCGGTCCGGGCAACTCCGAGAGCGCGCCCGGCAACCCGAACCCCCCGAGCAACGGCGGGGGTTCGGACGTCGAGGGTGCGGGCAGCGGAGGCATCGCGCCGTGAATACGTCCCTGATCTCCAACCGCTACGCGCTCGGCGACCGGCTCGGATCCGGCGGGATGTCGACCGTCTACGCCGCCGAGGACCAGGTGCTCGAGCGCACGGTCGCGGTGAAGATGCTCGCCGAGCACCTCTCCGACGACGAGAAGTTCGTCGCGCGGTTCCGGCGCGAGGCACTCGCCGTCGCCAAGCTCGTCCACCCGAACATCGTCCAGGTGTACGACACCGGCGTCGACAACTACCGCCACTACATCGTCATGGAGTACGTCGAGGGCCGCTCCGTCGCCCAGCTGCTCCAGGCGCGGGGTCGCCTCGGCCCGGATCTTGCGGTCGAGATCGGCGGCCAGAGCTGCGCCGGGCTCGAGTACGCCCACCGCCAGGGGATCATCCACCGCGACGTCAAGCCGGGGAACCTGATGGTCGTCGGCGGCCCGGCCGGCCGCCGGACGACGAGCTCGGCGCACGAGCCGCCGACCGGCGAGATGACGGTCAAGCTGACCGACTTCGGCATCGCCCGCGCGGCCGAGCAGACCCGCCTGACCCAGGTCGGCTCGGTCGTCGGCACCGCCGCCTACCTCGCGCCCGAGCAGGCGCGCGGCGAGGAGGCGACTCCGTCAGCCGACGTCTACGCGCTCGGTGTCGTCCTCTACCAGCTGCTGACCGGTCGACTGCCCTGGGAGGGATCGACCCTCGCCGAGCTCGCGATCCGGCGCGAGAACGAGCGCCCGCTCTCCCCCACCTCCTACGACCCCGACGTCCCCGAGACGCTCTCGCGCGCCGTCCTGCGATCGCTCGAGTCAGACCCCGCCGACCGCTACACGAGCGCCCGCGAGCTCGCCCGCGCGCTCGAGGTCGGGCTACAGGGCCGCGAGCCGCCCGGAGCCGAGGACGCGACGACCGCGATCCCGGCCCGCCAGACGGATACCACCCGCCGCATCCAACGCGAGCCGGCGCCGCTGCCGCCCCCGCGTCGCCAGCCGGCTCCGCCGCGCCGCAGCACGCCGGCGCCGCGCAGCCAGGGACCGTCGGGCTTCGGGCGCTTCATGCGGATCGTCGGAATCCTGCTCGTGATCGCGGTCCTGGCGGCGATCGTCGCCGCGGCGATCCTGCTGCTGACCGATGCCGGGCAGTCGACCGACGTCGGCGACTTCCTCCAGGACTCGGTCGGCGGTCAGATCGACTCGCTCCGCGACTTCATCGACCAGCAGACGTCGGCGTAGTCGCGACCGCCCGGCGCGCCTCCCACGGCGGCGCGCCCGAGTCGATCAGTCCCCGGTACTCCTCGAAGCGACCCGCCGAGATCGCCTCGCGCGCGCCGCGGACGAGGCGCTCGAGGTAGGTGAGGTTGTGGATCGTCATCAGCCGCATGCCGGTCGGCTCTCCCTGGCGCGCGAGGTAGTGCAGGTAGGCGCGCGTGTGATTGGCGCAGGCTTCGCATTCGCAGCCCTCGACGAGCGGGCCGCGGTCGTGTGAGAGACCAGCGCGACGGACGTCGAAGCGGTGGCGCGAGTCGGGCAGCGGAGCGAGCGCCATGCCGTGGCGCGCGAGACGCGTCGGGACCGCGCAGTCGAAGACGTCGATCCCGGCCGCGATTCCGGCAAGCAGGTCGTCGGGCTCGCCGATCCCGAGCAGGTGCTTCGGCGCCGCCTCGGGCAGCATCGGCGTCGTCATCGCGACGACGCCGTGCATCTCCTCCTTGTCGCGGCCGAGCGTCCCGCCGATTGCGATCCCGTCGACACCGGCCTCGGAGATCGCCTGTGCCGACTCCGCGCGCAGGTCCTCGTAGACCCCGCCCTGGACGATCCCGTAGACCGCCTGGTCGGCCGGGCCGTGATCGGCGTGCCAGTCGAGGCAGCGCCTCAGCCAGCGATGGGTCCGCTCCGTGGAGCGCGCGGTGTAGTCGCGCTCGGCGTGAAACGGCGTGCATTCGTCGAAGACGAGGGCGAGATCGGAGTGCAGCCGGGCCTGGATCGCCATCGACTCCTCCGGCCCCATGAACTTCTCCGCGCCGTCGACGTAGGAGCGGAACCGGACCCCCCGCTCCTTGATCGAGACGATCCGCCCGCGCCCCTGGGGCGGGCGGCGCCGGCCCTTGATCTCGTCGGCGACGCCGCCGTGGGAGAGCGAGAAGACCTGGAACCCGCCGGAATCGGTGACGATCGAGCCGTCCCAGCCCATGAACCCGTGCAGACCGCCGAGCTCGGCGATCCGCTCGTCGCCGGGCATCAGGTGGAGGTGGAACGTGTTCCCGAGGATCAGCTCGAAGCCGATCGCCGCAACGTCGCGGACGCTCAGCGTGCGGACCGTCCCCTGCGTCGCGAGCGGGATGAAGGCGGGCGTCTGGACGGTTCCGTGGGCGGTACGCAGAAGCCCGCGACGGGCGCTGCCATCGCGGGCTTCGATGTCGAAGCTGAGCCGGGCGGGGTCGTCTCGCACCGCCTCAGCGTAGGTGCTGGTGTTCGCCCCTAGGACTTCTCGGTGGCCGACCCGTTCAGAGCCGCCGTCTCACCCCCGCCGATCGCGACCTTGTGCGGGAGCCGCTCCTTCGGCTTGGGGATCCGGACCTCGAGCACGCCGCGGTCGAAGTCCGCGCGCACTCCCTCGGCCTCGACGCCCTCCGGCAGCGTCAGCGACCGCGCGAAGCTGCCGTAGGCGCGCTCGACGCGTACGAAGCCATCACGGTCGTCCTTGATCTCCGAGCGGCGCTCGCCGCTGATCTGAAGCGTGCCGTCCTTGATCTCGATCGACACGTCCTCCTCGGCGACGCCCGGGAGGTCGGCCCGCAGAACGAGCTCCTCACCTTCCTCGACGAGGTCCATCGGCGGGACCCAGCGACGCGAGCGCGACTCGGCGGCCGAACGAGCTCCCGAGCCGAAGAAGGCGTCGAACACGCGGTTCATCTCCGACTGCAGCGAGTCGATCTCGCGACTGCCATCCCAACGTACGAGAGCCATCTCCTTACCTCCTGTGGTCAGTGGCTCGCAGTAGTAAACCTGCGTCTGGTTATAGCAGATGTTCGGATGGCGTCAAGGCTAGATCAGACCTCGACGCGAGCCTCGCCGATACTCGAGTTTTGCGGGACTTTCAGCGCAGCGCGCGCCGCAACCGCCGCCCTACCAGCACGGCCACCAGGTAGTAGCTCGCCGAATACGCATAGAGCATGTGGCGGAAGCTGAGTCGCACGATGCCGTAACTATCGGCACAAACCCCCCGACCTTGACCAGACCTACGTCTAGCCGACCGACTCCGAGCTGATCCGCCGGCCGGGCGGTCCGAGGGCGGGCGGTCGGGGTTGTCCGCCCGGATGAGCTGTGCGGGCATGGATGCCCGCACCTGCCGGGGCCCCATGGATGGGGTTGGCCCCCCCATCCGGGGGGACTGCCCGAGCGCCCGCCTACGCGCGCTCAGTCGCTCGAGATCAGCGACTTCCCGGTCATCGCCTCCGGCTGATCGATGCCGAGCAGCGCGAGCACGGTCGGCGCGACGTCGGCGAGGATCCCCTCGCGAAGCTCCGCGCCCTCGACCGTGAGGATCAGCGGGACCGGGTTCGTGCTGTGCGCCGTGTGGGGGTCGCCGGACTCGGTCAGCATCTGCTCGCAGTTGCCGTGGTCGGCGGTGATCAGACAGGCGCCGCCGGCCCCGTGGACGGCGGTCACGACCTCGCCCAGGCAGCGATCGACGGTCTCGACCGCCTCGATCGCGGCCGGGATCGACCCCGTGTGGCCGACCATGTCCGGGTTCGCGAAGTTGATCACCGCGAATCGCGTGTCCGACGAGAAGTGCTCGACGAGCGCGTCTGTCGCGCCCTGGGCGTTCATCTCGGGCTTCTCGTCGTAGGTCGCGACGTCGCGCGGGGACTCGGCGAGGAAGCGTTCCTCCCCCTCCCACTCCTTCTCGCGCCCGCCGTTGAAGAAGTAGGTCACGTGCGCGTACTTCTCGGTCTCGGCGACGTGGAGCTGCTCGCCGCCGTCCTCGGAAATGACCTCGGCGAGGGTCGTCTCCGGCGAGTGCGGCGGGAACGCGACCGGGAAGTCGAACTCGGACGAGAACTCGGTCATCGTCGTCAGCGGCACGTCCGGCGGATCGCCGCGCGGGAACTCGTCGAAGTCGGGGTCGCCGAGCGCCTGGGCGAGCTGGCGCCCGCGGTCAGGTCGGAAGTTGAAGTGGATCGCCGCGTCGCCGTCGCGAAAGCCGTCGTAGTCGCCGATCACCGTCGGTTTGATGAACTCGTCGGTCTCGTCGCGCTCTCGTGCCGCCTCGACGGCCGCCTCGGCGCTGTCGGCGTTCTGCCCCTCGGCGTGGACGATCGCGTCGTAGGCAAGCTTCGTGCGCTCCCAGCGCTTGTCGCGGTCCATCGCGTAGTAGCGGCCCCCGACCGTGCCGATCTTGCCCGCCTGGCGCAGCCAGCGCTCGGCTTCGGAGATGTAGCCCGGTGCGGCGGTCGGCGAGACGTCGCGCCCGTCCGTGAACGCGTGCAGGACCGCCTCGACTCCCTCCTGCGCGGCGAGCTCGATCACAGCCTCGATGTGGGTCCAGCCCGAGTGGACGCCGCCGTCGGACAGCAGGCCGAGCAGGTGGATCCGACCGCCGTTGTCGCGCGCGTGCGCGCACGCCTCCTTGAGCGCGTCGATCTCGTAGAACGACCCGTCGGCGATCGCGTCGTCGATCCGCTTGAGGTCCTGATCGACGATCGCGCCGGCGCCGAGGTTCAGGTGGCCGACCTCGGAGTTGCCCATCTGGCCCTCGGGGAGACCGACGTCCGTCCCGCTGGTGTTGAGGCGCGAGTCCGGATACGCGGAGATCAGCTCGTCGAATACGGGGGTCGCGGCCTGCGAGACCGCGTTGCCCTCGCCGTCCGGGGCGATCCCCCAGCCGTCGAGGATCACGAGGCAGACCGAGTCGACGGGGAGCTCGCTCGGTCCGGCCGGGATACTCACCGGGCCGCCTCGCAGATCGCGGCGAAGTCGTCGGCCTTGAGCGACGCGCCACCGACGAGCGCGCCGTCGATGTCCGGCGCGGCGAGCAACTCGGAGGCGTTCTCGGGCTTGACCGATCCGCCGTAGAGCACCCGCGTCTGCTCGGCGGCGCCCCCGTGGATCCCGGCGACGACCTCGCGGACGAAGGCCGCGGCCTCCGCCGCCTGCTCGGCGCTCGCGGTCTTACCGGTGCCGATCGCCCAGATCGGCTCGTAGGCGATCACGAGCTCGGCGAGCTGGTCGGAGTCGAGGTCGGCGAGGTCGGCCTCGAGCTGGCCGCGGATCACGCTCTCGAACTCGCCCGCCTCGCGTTGCTCGTCGGTCTCGCCGCAGCAAAGGATCGGCACCAGCCCCGCGTCGAATGCCGCGACGAGCTTGCGCGCCAGTGCCTCGTCGGTCTCGCAGAAGTGCTCGCGGCGCTCAGAGTGCCCGAGGACGACACCCCAGCAGCCGATGTCGGTGAGCATCGGCGCCGAGACCTCACCGGTGTAGGCACCCGACTCCTCGAAGTGGCAGTTCTGGGCGGCGACCTTCACCTCGGTGCCGTCGAGGCGGGCGACGAGCGAGTCGAGCAGCGTCGTCGGCGGGCAGACGGCGACGTCCAGGCTCCAGTAGCCCGAGACCTGCTCGACGAAGCCGGAGACGAGCTCCTCGGCCTCGGCGCGGGTCCCGTTCATCTTCCAGTTGCCCGCGATCAGCGGCTTTCGGTCGGCCATCGGTCAGCTCTCCTCGTCGTCGCCGTCGCCGTCGCCGTCATCGTCCGCCTCGTCGCGTTCACCGTTCGCGTTCGCGTCGCCGTCCTCGGCGGGATCGAGCGCAGCCACACCCGGCAGCTCCTTGCCCTCGAGCAGCTCGAGCGACGCGCCGCCGCCGGTCGACAGCCAGTCGACCTGGTCGGCGAGTCCGAACTGGGCGATCGCCGCCGCCGAATCGCCGCCCCCGATCACGCTGAACGCGTCGGTCTCGGCGACCGCGTCGGCGACCCAGCGGGTGCCGGCGGCGAACGGCTCCATCTCGAACGCGCCCATCGGGCCGTTCCAGAGCACGGTTCCAGCGGTCTTGATCCGCCCGGCGTACTCGCCGGCGGTCTCCGGGCCGACGTCGAGGCCCATCCAGCCGTCGCGGACGTCGACGTCCTCGATGATCTCGCGCTCGGCGTCCTCGGAGAACGAGTCCGCGATGACGAGGTCCGTCGGCAGCCGCAGCTCGCAGTCGGAATCATCGGCCTTCGAGAGCACCTTCTCGGCCAGCTCCACCGACTCGTCGTCGAGCAGCGAATCGCCCGTCTCGTGGCCCTGGACCTTGAAGAACGCGAAGCACATCGCGCCCCCGATCAGCAGCTCGTCGGCGACGCCGTCGAGGAAGCGCTCGATCACGCCGATCTTGTCCGAGACCTTCGAGCCGCCGAGGACGACGACGAGCGGGCGCTTCGGGTCGTCGCGGACCGCCGTCAGCTCGCGCACCTCGCGCTCGAGCAGCAGCCCCGCGTAGGAGGGCAGGTGCTCGGCGACGCCGGCCGTCGTCGCATGGGCCCGATGTGCGGCGCCGAAAGCGTCGTTGACGTAGACGTCGGCGAGGCTCGCGAGATCGCGCGCGAGGTCGGCGTCGTTCTCGGTCTCACCGGGCTCGAAGCGGCTGTTCTCGAGCAGCAGGACGTCGCCGGCGTCGAGCTCCGACGCCGCCCGCTGGACCTCTTCGCCGCGGACAGCCGGGGCCAGCTCGACCTCGGTTCCGAGCAGCTCCCCGAGCCGTTCGGCGACGGGCTTCATCGACAGCTCCGGGTCCTCACCGTCGGGCCGGCCGAGGTGCGAGACGCAGATCAGCTTCGCGCCGCGGTCTCGCAGCAGCTCGAGTGTCGGCAGCGCGGCGCGGATCCGCGCGTCGTCTGTGACCTCACCGTCCTTCAGCGGGACGTTGAAGTCACAGCGGACGAGGACAGTCTTGCCCTCGACCTCGGCGTCGCGGACGCTGGCACGGTCGAAGCTCCCGCGGTCGGGGACGTCTGACGCGGCCTGCTCGGAATCGCTCATCGCCGGCTCCGCGCCCTAGGCGAGGACGCGGCCGGCGAGCTCGACGCAGCGATTCGAGTAGCCCCACTCGTTGTCGTACCAGGACACGATCTTCACCATGTTGCCCTCGAGCACGAGCGTCAGCTGCGAGTCGAAGATCGACGAGTGCGGGTCGCCGACGATGTCGGTCGAGACGATCGGGTCCTCGGTGTAGGCCAGGATCCCCTTCATCTCACCCTCGGCGGCCGCCTTGACCGCCGCGTTGATCTCCTCCGGGCTCGTCTCCTTGCCGGCGTCGAACGTCAGGTCGACGACCGAGCCCGTCGGCACGGGGGCGCGGACCGCGAAGCCGGTCAGCTTGCCCTGGAGCTCGGGCAGCACGAGACCGACGGCCTTCGCGGCGCCGGTCGAGGCAGGGATCAGGTTGAGAGCGGCCGCGCGGGCCCGGCGCAGGTCCTTATGCGGCATGTCCTGGAGGCGCTGATCGGCCGTGTAGGCGTGGATCGTCGTCATCAGGCCGCGCTCGATACCGACCGAGTCGTTGAGGACCTTGGCGACCGGGGCGAGACAGTTCGTCGTGCACGACGCGTTCGAGATGATGTCGTGCTTCGAGGCGTCGTAGTCCGAGTCGAAGTTGACGCCGAGCGCGACGGTGATGTCGGGATCGGTCGCGGGCGCGGAGATGATCACCTTCTTCGCGCCGGCGGCGAGGTGCTTGGCGGCGTCGTCTCGCTTCGTGAACAGGCCGGTCGACTCGATCACGACGTCGACGCCGAGGTCGCCCCAGCCGAGGTCGGCCGGATCGCGCTCGGACAGGACCTTGAGCTCGCGCCCGTCGATCGAGATCGAGTTCTCGTCCGTTGCCTCGACCTCGCCCGGGAAGCGGCCGAGGATCGAGTCGTAGGCGAGCAGGTGCGCCATCGTCTTCGTGTCGACGAGGTCGTTCACGGCGACGAACTCGAGCTCCGTCCCGGACTCCTGCGCGGCGCGGAAGATGTTGCGGCCGATCCGCCCGAAACCGTTGATGCCAACCCTGATCGCCATATCCGTGTCCGAGGTCCTTCCTGGGGTTTCGCTGAACTTGATGCCTTGCGCGGAGGCCGGGACGCTGAGCGCCTAGCCGCTGCCTACCGCCACCTCTACCCGGTTTCCGTCGGGATCGAGGAGATAGGCCGAGAAGTAGGTCGGACCGTACTCGGGTCGCTGCGACGGTGCCCCGTCATCCGAGCCTCCGTCCTCGAGCCCGGACTCATATGACGCGCGCACCGCGGGGATCGAGTTGGCGCGAAAGCAGACGGAGGCACCGCCGGGAGCCGGGGCCCGGCCGTCGGAGATCCAGAAGATCGGGCGGACCAGTCCGTAGCCGATCGAGCGTCCGCGCTCGGAGAGGCGCCGCCAGCCGAGCGGACCGAGCAGGGCGTCGTAGAAGCGCCCGCCGGTCTCGAGCGAGGAGACCTCGAAGCTCACGTGGTGGATCACGCGGCTCAACATAACCGCGGCCGGGCGGTGAGCCCGATCTCAGCTGGCGCGCGGGGTCCAGCGGAAGAAGCGGATCGCGAGCAGGAGCCCACCGAGCCCCCAGGCGGCGACGATCAGCAGATCGAGCGGCTCGAAGCCCGCGCCGCCGTTTCCGACGTAGGCCGCGTAGAACGCCTCGAAGAAGTGGCGGATCGGGAAGATGTCGGCGATCCGCAGGATCCCGTCCGGGATCTCGGTCTCGGGGATGAACACGCCCGAGAGGAAGTAGAGCGGCAGCGTGACGACGTTGGTGACCGCCGGCGCCGCGTCCTCGTTCGGGCAGATCGCCGTCAGGGCGATGCCGAGCAGGCTGAACGCCGCGGCACCGACCGCGAGCGTCACGAGGACCGCGGGCGCGCGCTCCCACGGGACCTCGACGCCGTAGGCGATCGCGCCGATCGTCGTGATCACGACGAGCATCAGCAGTGAGACGACGATGCCGTTGCCGATCCGCCCGGAGAAGAAGACCCAGCTCGGAAGCGGGGTCGAGCGACCGCGCTTGAGGCGGCCGGACTCGCGGTCGGCGACGAGCGAGATCGCGACGGAGACGGCGGTCGCGCCGACGACGGCGAGCGTGAGGATCGCGGGGATGTAGTACGTCGTCGTCGACAGGCCGCCGAGCTCCTCGAGCTCGCCGCTGCCGAAGATCGCGCTGAAGATCAGCAGGAAGATAAGCGGCAACGCGACGGTGAAGAAGACCGATGCCGGGTTGCGCCAGAAGATCTTCTGGGCGAAGCGGAACTGGTGAAGCGTCAGCCGGATCGAGCTCACGAGGCATCCCGGTTCGCGTCGGCGGGAGGCGGGGCGGTCGGGTCGGCGGGGGCCTGGCCGGTCAGCTCGAGGTAGACGTCCTCGAGGCTCGGTCGCCGCAGCTCGAGCCCGTCGAGCTCGACGCCGCGCCCGGCGGCCCAGCTCGTCAGCTCCGAGAGCGCGGCGGTCGGGTGGTCGAGGACGGCGCTCACGTGGCCATTTCGCTGCTCGGCAGACGCGGCGACGACCGGCGGCAGATCGGCGATCGTCGCCCCGGCGGGCAGCGCGAAGCTGACCGTCGGCGCCATCTTCTCGCGGCCGCCGAGGTCACTCGGGGCGCCCTCGGCGACGACCTCACCGCGGGCGATGATCATCGCGCGGTCGGCCAGCGCCTGGGCCTCGTCCATGTAGTGGGTGGTCAGGAAGACGGTCGTCCCGAGGTCGCGAAGGCCCGCGAGCACGTGCCAGGTCTGGCGCCGCGCGGTCGGGTCGAAGCCGGTTGTCGGCTCGTCGAGGAACAGCAGCTCGGGCTTGCCGATCAGCGCCACGGCGACGTCGAGCCGGCGCTGCTGGCCGCCAGAGAGCCTGCCGGCGCGGGCATCGGCCTTCTCTTCGAGCCCGACGAGGTCGATCGCCTCGTCGACCCCGCGCGGATCGGCGTAGTAGCCGGCGTAGAGCTCGAGCGTTTCGCGGACCGTGAGCTCCGAGGTCATCCGGCACTGCTGGAGGACGACCCCGATCCGCTCGCGCCAGCCGCGCCCCGCCTTCGCCGGGTCCTCGCCGAGCACACTGACCTCGCCGGCCGTGCGGTCGCGAAAGCCCTCGAGAATCTCGGCCGTCGTCGTCTTGCCGGCGCCGTTGGGGCCGAGGAACGCGAGGACCTCTCCCTTCTCGACGCTCAGATCGATGCCGCGGACGGCTTCGAAATCGCCGTAGGACTTGCGCAGCCCTCGGACTTCGATCGCGGCTTCTGGCACGAGAGCGCAGTCTAGGAGTGGCCGTTCCCTGGCCCGCCCGGCCGCTCCGGCCTAGTCGAGCTCGACGTCGCGGTGCGCGATGCGAACCGAGGCGTCGTCTCGACCGGCGAGGTGCGCGGCGATCCGTGCCGCGACGGTGACCGAGCGGTGACGGCCGCCGGTGCAGCCGATCGCGATCGTCAGGTGCGACTTGCCCTCGGCGACGTAGGCCGGGATCAACAGGTCGAGCAGGTCGAGCAGGCGGCCGTAGAACTCGTGCGTCAGCGCGCCCGACTCGACGTAGGCGGCGACGTCCTGGTCGCGCCCGGTCTTCGGCCGCAGCTCGGGCACGTAGTGCGGGTTCGGCAGGAAGCGGACGTCGAAGACGAGATCGGCCTCGCGCGGCGGGCCGTTCTTGAACCCGAAGGTGAGCAGGGTGATCGCGAGCCGCCCGGCCTGCGGGGCCATCAGGACCTCGTCGGCGATCCGGCGGCGAAGCGCGTAGGCCGTCAGGTCGCTCGTGTCCATCACGACGTCGGCGCGCTCGCGGAGCTGGCCCAGGACGAGACGCTCGGCGGCGATCCCCTCTGTCACCTGACCCTCGCGGGCGAGTGGGTGTCGGCGCCTGGTCGCCTTGAAGCGATCGACCAGCGTCTGCTCGTCGGCCTCGAGGAACAGCACGCGCGGGGCCAGCCCGCCGCGCTGGAGCTCGGCGAGCACCGCGTCGAGCTCACCGAAGTAGTCGCCGCCGCGCACGTCGGAGACGACCGCGGCCTTGCGTACCCCGCTGCCCTCGTGACGGAAGAGCTCGCCCAGCGATCCGATCATCCGCGGCGGCAGGTTGTCGACGCAGAAGTAGCCCGAGTCCTCGAACGCGGCCATCGCCTCGGACTTGCCCGCGCCGGAGTAGCCCGTGATCAGCACGAGGTCCACCGGGTGGCGCGGCGCCCCGGCGTCGGGCGAGACCGATCCCGGAGCTCCCGGCGCGTTCTCGAGCCGCTCCTCGCTCACCGCCCCGCCTTGTGGAGCTGGCGATGAATGTCGCGGGCGAGCTTGCCGGGGATGCCGGGCACCGCCTCGAACTCCTCGCGGCTGGCCGCGACCATCCGCTCGGGTGAGCCGAAGTGCTGGAGGAGAGCTCGTTTGCGAGCCGGTCCGACGCCGCGCATGCCGTCGAGTATCGACCCCGTGACGGACTTGTCGCGGCGTTTGCGGTGGAAGTCGAGCGCGAAGCGGTGCGCCTCGTCGCGCACGCGCTGGAGCAGACGCGAGGCCTCAGAGTCGGCTGGGATCTCGATCGGCTCGGATCGCCCGGGGACGAAGACCTCCTCCTCGCGCTTGGCGAGACCGATCACCGCGAGGTCCGCGGCGCCCGGCAGCTCCGAGCGGCGCAGCGGCTCGAGCGCGCGGACCGCGGCCGAGAGCTGGCCCTTGCCGCCGTCGATCAGGATCAGCGACGGGACCGACGCGAAGCTCTCGTCGCGCTTCTTGTCGTGCGGCGAGAGGTCGGCCTGCGAGAGCATCCGCGCGACGCGCCGTCCGATCACCTCCTCCATCGAGGCGAAGTCGTCCGGTCCGTGCTCCCAGGCCGAGTGGCGGCCGCGGCCGTTGCCCGGCCCCGCGCCGTTGGCTGGGCCACCCCCGTTGCCATCGGGCGCGCCGGCCTCGGGGACGCCCGCGGGGTCGACATCACCGCGGATCCCGAAGCGCCGGTAGTCCGACTTCTTCGGCGCCCCTCCCTCGAAGACGACCATCGAGGCGACGGTGTGCTCGCCGCCGAGGTTCGAGATGTCGAAGCCCTCGATCCGGACCGGCAGCTCGGGCAGTTCGAGTGCCTCGGCGAGCGCCGAGAGCGCGTCGACGCGCTGGCTGCGCCGGCGCTCGGAGCGCAGCTTGTCCTGGGCGAGCGCGAGCTTCGCGTTGCGTGCGGCGAGTTCGCGCAGCCGCCGCTTGTCGCCACGCTCGGAGACCCGGACCTCGACGGCGGCGCCGCGCTGGCGGCTGAGAGCGTCGGTCAGCAGCTCGGCGCGCTCGCGCATCGCCGGTCCGAGGACGATCAGCTTCGGCACGCTCGGGGCGGCCGAGTAGTACTGCGCGAGGAACTCCTCGGTCACCTCGGCCTCGTCGCGCTCGCCGCCGGCGTGCAGGTAGAAGCTCTGGCGCTCGGCGAGGATGCCGTCGCGAACCTGGAAGACCTGAGCGTTGGCGTCCTCGCCCTCGACCGCGACGGCGATCACGTCGGCGATGTCGAGCTTGTCCGAGGCGACCGTGCGGCGCTCCATCAGCGAGCGCACACCGGCCAGCCGGTCGCGGAGGATCGACGCGCGCTCGTACTCCTCGGCCGCGGCGGCCTCGGACATCTTCGCCTCGAGGTCGCGGACGACGTCGCGGTAGCGGCCGGAGAGGAAGCGCGTGATCGCCTCGATGTTGCGCCGGTACTCCTCCTTGTCGATGTAGCCGACGCAGGGCGCCCCGCAGCGCTTGATGTAGTAGTCGAGGCACGGCACACCGGAGCGGCGGCCGGGCTCGGGGCCGTCGCAGGTGCGGTACTGGAACAGCTTGCCGAGCAGCTCGAGCGTCTCGCGGACCCGCTTGGCGTTCGAGAACGGCCCGAAGTAGGCGCGGTTGGAGCGGTGGCGCTCGCGCGTGAAGTAGACCCGCGGGTAGTCCTCGTCGAGCGAGACCGCGATGTAGGGATAGGACTTGTCGTCGCGCAGGCGGATGTTGAACCGCGGCCGGTGGCGCTTGATGAACTGCTGCTCGGCGAGCAACGCCTCGGCCTCGGTCTCCGTGACGAGGAAGTCGATCGATCGGACCTGCGAGGTCATCTCGACGCCGCGGGTCGACTTGCCGGAGAAGTGCCCGCCGACGCGCTTTCTGATCGACAGCGCCTTGCCGACGTAGATCACCTCTCCATCGGCCGCGCGAAACAGGTAGACGCCGGGCTGGTCAGGCAGCTTGCGGCGCTGCTCGCGGACGTCCTCGGAAGGTGAGAGGGTCTCGATCTCGGGAGCCTCGGACATCGCACCTGAAAGGTTAGGCTCCGGCCCCGTCGAGCTCGCGCGCTCGGCTCTGTCAAGCCGCAAACGAGGAGCTTTCGTGCCCAAGGACTTCACCCAGCCGCCCGAGCTCGAGACGCTTCGGATCGAGATCGACGGCGACATCGGGACGCTGACCCTCGACCGCCCCGACGCGCTCAACGCGATGGACCCGACGATGATCGGCGAGCTCGCGGTCGCCGCGCCCTACCTCGCCGACCGCGCCCCCATCCGCGCCCTGATCGTGACCGGCGCCGGTGACCGCGCGTTCTCGGCCGGCGGCGACGTGAACTGGTTTCGAAAGGGGGTCGAGGACCCCGATCAGGACCTGCCGGCGGGGGTCCGCCACGGCGCCGACGTGCTCCACCAGGCGATCGTCGACTTCCACCGCATCCCCTACGCCGTCGTCGGCGCGATCAACGGCGTCGCGGCCGGTGCGGGGTTCTCGCTCGCGCTGATGTGCGACACGCGGATCGCCTCGAGCGCGTCGGCGTTCACCTGCGCCTACGGGCGGATCGGTGCCTCGCCCGACGGCGGGATGACCTTCTACCTGCCGCGGATCATCGGCCCGGGGCGCGCGATCGACGTGCTGCTCAACGACCCGCTCATCGGTGCCGAGCAGGCACTCGAGATGGGCCTCGTCTCGAAGGTCGTCGAGCCGGGCGAGCTCAACGAGGCGGCGCGCTCGCGGGCCGAGAAGCTCGCGGCCAAGGCTCCGCACTATGTACGGATGTCGAAGCTGCTCGTGAAGCAGAGTCTGGACAATTCACTGGCCGACCATCTCCAGATCGAGCGCCACGGGATCGCCGACTCGATGGCGACCGAGGATCTCCGGGAGGGTGTCGACGCGTTCTTCTCCGGGCGCCAGGCCGAATTCAAGGGAAGGTGAGGACGATGAAATCGACGCGAGGACCGATCTCGGCAACGCGGATCCTGCGAGCGCTCTTGCTCGCGCTGGTGGTGGCGCTGCTCGGTACAGGGGCCGTCGCCTGCGGCGGTGACGACGAGGGCGATTCCGGCTCGGGCACGGAGTCGAGCTCGTCGGACTCGGGTTCGGCGTCGACGGGCGGGTTCGAGAACGGCACGCTGACGATCGTCGCCGACCCCGACGGCGCGCTCGCCTATACGACGGACACGCTCGAGGCCGAGGCCGGCAAGGTCGAGGTCGTGCTCGAGAACCAGTCCTCGATGGGCCACGACGTGGTCATCGAGACGGAGGACGGCGAGGAGATCGGCCGGACCGACGTCATCACCGGCGACACGGCCTCCTTCGAAGCCGACCTCGAGCCGGGCACCTACACGTACTACTGCTCGGTCCCTGGCCACCGCGAGGCCGGGATGGAAGGGACGCTGACCGTCGAGTAGTCGGCCGGGCCGCGGCGGGCTTCGTGCCCGGCGCGGCCCTCCCCGGCGCGGGGGCGCTCGCCTAGTCGGCGAGCATCCGCGTGACCGACTGGGCCACGACCGAGGGCTTCTCGGCACCCTCGACGCGGATGTCGAAGTTCGAGACGACGTGGTACCAGCCGCCGTCGAGCTCGTCGACCGAGGCGACCTCGATCGTCGCGACGACCTTCGAGTCGACCGGCACCGGCGCGGGGTAGCGGACCTTGTCGAAGCCGTAGTTGATCCCCATCTTGAACCCGCGCTGCTCGAGCAGCTCGAGCCGGAAGCCCTCGATCAGCGACAGCGTCAGGTTGCCGTGCGCGATCGTCTTGCCGAACGGGCTCTCGTTCGCGGCTCGCTCGGGGTCGCAGTGGATCCACTGGTGATCGCCGCAGACGTCGGCGTAGGCGTCTATCCGCGCCTGATCGACCACGATCGGGTCGCTCGGGCCGAGCTTCTCCCCGACCAGCTGCTTCAGACCATCGACACCGTCTACGACTCTCTTCTCCATGCCGCGAGCCTATGGGACGGGGAGGGATCGATGGCCCCCCCAGGACGAGGTGGGCCGAGACCCGGTCGCGCCAGCATCAGGTTCTCGGCCCACCTCGGCGATCGGCCCCGGTCGCTCGCGACGCCGGTGCTCCGCTCGGGCCCAGCACGGGCTCAGCCCACCAGCCGGACCTCGAGAATCTGCGGCAGGCCGCCCGCGCCGAGCGAGGTCGACGCGCCCGAGCCGCCCATCAGGCCGAGGATCCGCGTGACGTAATCCTGGGTCTCGGGGTACGGCGGGATGCAGTCGCAGCCCTCGACCGCGCCGGGACCCGCGTTGTAGGCGGCGAGCGCGAGCTCGACCGAGCCGAACTGGCCGAGCAGGTCGCGCATGAGGCGGGCCTGCGCGTCGATCGCCTGTGCGGCGTCGAACGGATCGCGGAGTCCCATCGCGGCCGCCGTCCCGGGCATGAACTGGGCGATGCCCTGGGCCCCCGCCGGTGAGGTGGCGTACGGGTTGAAGCCCGACTCGGCCATCAGCTGGGCCGAGAGCAGCGTCCCTGAGACGTCGTGTCGCGCAGCCGCCCCGGCGATCAGGTCGCGGTAGCGGGCGGGAACGAACTCGGGCAGAGCTCCGCCTCCTCGCGCGCCCTCGCCCGAACGGCTGCGCGGCGCCGCGGCGCCGCCGGCGTTCTCGCCCGCCGCGGAGCACGGCTGGGGGCCCGCGGTGTAGCCGTAATGCCAGGCCTCCCAGCTGTATCTCTGGACGAACCCGAACCTGGTCGCGTTCTGAGCCAGCCAGGTGTAGGCGCTCGATGGTCCGAGGTCGAGCTCGGTGGCACAACGATGGAGCGACTGGCCCGGCGGCGCGACCATCCTCGGATCGGGATTGGCGTCGAACAGCGCCGCCTGCTCGGCATCGGAGCGAAAGCCAGAGTTGACCATGAGCGCGATCCCGTCCTCGTCGGCAGCCGCTGCCATACGGTCGAAAGCCGCGGCCACGTCGAGCCGCATCCCCACCCCCTGTCGCATCTCGAGCGGTCCCGAGTAGCCACCGCCCGAGGCCATCCCGGTGCGGCCGGTCTGCGCCTGGGAGAGCTGGTCACCGAGCTCGGAGAGGATCGCCGCCTCCGCTCGCGCCTCGACCTGCTCGCCGGACTCCAGGTCGGCGACCAGCGCGACCTCGACGCGGCTCGGGGCGAACGTCAGCTTCGGGAACTCGACCCGGATCCGCCGTGGATCGGCGCCGTTTCGCTCCGCGGCCTCATAGGCCGCCGCACGCGCCCGGAGCTTGTAGCGGAGCTTCGATAGATGGAGCGGGTTCGGCAGCCCGCCGATCGTCGCGGGCACGAACAGGCGCGGCCAATCGGACTTCATCGACCGCGCGGCGGAGATCGCCGCGAGGTCTGCGGCGCGCTGGACCCGGGAGCCACCGGCGAGCGCGCCGCCGAGCGCCACCGCGGCCGCGGCCGCGAGCATGATCGCCATGACCGCGGCGAGGGCGAGCGGCATGACCTGGCCCCGGTCGTCGCCCGCTCGCCCGAGCAGGCGTCGCCCCTCCGCCAGCGGCCTCACGACCCGCGCTAGGAGCGGGACCTCGGGCTCTCGCCGCACCGCGGTGCCCCGAGGCGACGCCGTCACCGCCGGCACCGCGGTGCCGCGCTCGAGCTCGGCCGAGGCACCGAGCACGGATCCGATGTCGCGGGCGACCCGCCGGATGCGCCTGCCGGCCTCGCCCCCGACCTCGAGGCCGGCGCGGGCCCTGCGGACCGGGACCGCACCGCTGAACGGACGTACGAGCTTCACCAGGCGTCCCGCGGCATGGTGCTCGGCGACCGCGAGGCGCGCCAACGGACCGCGTGCGTGGTGATCGGCCGCCATCACCACCGCGCCGACTCCGAGTGCGTCGGCCAAGGGTGTCGTCAGGGGCGCGGGTGCCGCGAGGACGATCACCCCGACCCCGCGCGCGGCCGCGATCAATTCCTCGAGATCGTCCCCGAGCTCGTCGCCGCCGAGAGCGACCCTGCAGACGCGCCCCCGTGCCGCGACGCGCTCGGGGCGTTCGAGCGCGGAGATCGCCGTCTCGCACTCGCGCGCGGCTGCGGACGCGAGCATCGTCGGTCCACGTGGCGTCCCGTCGATCGCGACGACGAGAGCGCCGTCGCCGGCCCACTCGGACGCGCAGGCGGTCGCCAGGGCGCACGCCAAGGGCTCGGGGTCCTCGCCGGCGCTCAGGCCGCTCGCGACGAGAACGGGGATCACGGCAGCAGGCTCCCGTCGGGGCGTGCCCAAGCCGTCGCTTCGACGGCCAGGGCGTCACCGAGGCCGGGAACGATCGACGGCGGCTCGAGCCGCAGCCTCACCTCTCCCCCGTCGGCCTCTATCTCGGCGCCCTCGCGCGCCCACCCGGGGAGCGAGGAGCGCACCGCGGCCTCGGGCTCTCCTCCGCCCGCCGCGGCGAGCGCGCCCGCCTCGACCGCCGAGTCGGCGTGGCTCCAGGAGAGGCCCGCCAGCGCCATCTGGAGCCCGATCAGCCCGGCGAGCAGCAGCGCCGGGACGACTGCGATGAGCTCGACGCTGGCCTGACCGCCCTCGCCGCACCGGATCGACACCCGCCCGCTCACAGGCCGGCCCCGGGCGCGAGGCCCGCCGAGCCGCTGATCGACAGGTCCGGAAGCCCTGGGACGAGCGTCGGGGCCACGACCGTGACATCGACCTGAGCGCCCGAGTCGACCTCGGCCCCGTCTCGCAGGAGCGTCGGCAGCGCGGCCCGCGCGACGGCCTCCGGATCGTCGCCGACGAGCTGCGCCCGCGCGCCCGCCTTGGCGGCCTCCGATGCGCTCCACGCCGTCCAGCCCGCGACCCCGAGCTGGATCGCGACGAGGGTGGCGAGGATCAGCGCCGGGAAGATGGCGACGAACTCGGCTGCTGCCTGTCCTCGCTCCTCACCCCACGCCGCAGACCGCATAGCCATGCGGCGAAGCTACGTTCGCGCGGCGCGCGCGTGGGACGCGCAGGGCGCCGGAAACGTGCCGGATCAGTTCGCGAACTCGAACGCCACCATGATCCCCGCCGCCGCGCCAGCGGCCGGCGCGCGGTCGCGGTCCGGGTCGCTCAGTAGGACGCTCGCGCCGCCGTCCAGACGCGATAGAGCGCGTAGACGGCGCCGCCGACCGCGATCAGCCAGAGCAGCAGCCCCGGGCCGGTCGAGAACAGCTGGTCGGTCCCGGCGATCATCAGGACGAGGACGCCGAGCGCGGTCACGAGCATCGCCCGCTGCCCATCGGTCAGCGTCATCAACGTGAAGCTCTGCTGCCGGTAGAACGTGTACGCCCCCAGCCCGAGCGCGGCCAGGAAGCCGATCGTGATCAGCGTCAACAACGCGTCGGCGGCGTTGGAGCCTCCCGGCACTACCGCGACGAAGAACGCCAGGACCATGAGGATCGCGATGTTGCGAGCCGCGCGCATCGGCCTCCGAGGCTACCGCCCGCCCGGTCGCGGGTGGCTAGCTCGCCATCACGATGACGCCGAAAACGATCGCTGCGATCCAGACCGCCGAGGACACGACCCCGATCGCGCCGAACAGGAACGCCTCCGGCAGCCTCTCCTCGCGGCTCAGGTCCGCCATCCTGGTGAAGCCGAGGATCGTGATCGAGAAGGCGAGCGTGACGCCGAGCCCCGCGATCACCGCCGCGACGACCGTCTCCCAGAGCGGCTTGATGTCGATCGCGGCTGTCAGCAACGCGCTCACCTCGCCGGCACCGGTGAGCCCTGGCGCGCACGCCTGACCAGGACGACGAGCAGCGCGGAAAGACCGAGGCCGGCGATCAGGACCGCCCCGATCACGCCGCCACCCAGGAGGTCGACGACCTCGTACGACAACGCGCCGATCAGCGCGGCGGCCGGCAGCGTGAGGATCCAGGCCGTGACGATGTTGCCCGCAACGCCCCAGCGGACCGCCGACAGGCGCTTGCCGGCCCCCGCGCCCATCACGCCGCCCGAGATGACCTGGGTCGTGGAGAGCGGGAACCCGAAGTGGGTCGAGGCCATGATCACCGCAGCTCCGGCGCCCTGGGCCGAGAACCCCTGGGCGGCATCCATCTTGATGATCCGTGTCCCCATCGTCTTGATGATCCGCCAGCCGCCGGAGTAGGTGCCGAGCGCGATCGCGGTCGCCGCGCCGACGATGACCCACAGCGGCGGGTCGGACCCCGGCGCGAGGTTGCCGTTGATGATCAGCGCCAGAGCGATCACCCCCATCGTCTTCTGCGCGTCGTTCGTGCCGTGCGCCAGGGCGAGCAGGCCGCCCGAGACGACCTGGCCCATCCGGAACGAGCGCGTCACCGGCCCCGGCCGCTGACGACCGAGGACCCGATAGCAGATGACGATCGCCAGGCCGCCGACGATGAACGCGACGACCGGCGCGACGACCGCGGGGATCAGCACCTTGCCGAGGATCCCTTCGCCGACGATGGCGCTCGGTCCCGATGCGATCAGGACCGCGCCGACGATGCCACCGATCAGCGCGTGCGACGAGCTCGAGGGCAGGCCGAAGTACCAGGTCGTCAGGTTCCACGCGATCGCCCCGACGAGCCCGGCGAAGATCACCGTGTTCGACGAGATCGCGCCGGAGTCGACGACGTCGGAGGCGACTGTCGCGGCTACCTCGAGCGAGATGAACGCCCCGGCGAAGTTGAGGATCGCCGCGTAGGCGACTGCGATCCGCGGCGCCATCGCGCGGGTCGAGATCGAGGTCGCGACGACGTTCGCGGTGTCGTGGAAACCGTTCGTGAAGTCGAACCCGAGCGCGGTGACGACGACGATCGCGAGCAGTAGCTCCTGTTCCAAAGCGGCCCGCCCTCTCCCAGCAGCCGCCCGGACCTAGGCGTTCTTGATCACGATCGCTTCGAGGATGTGCGCGGCCGACTCGGTGGCGTCGATGGCACGCTCGAGGACCGCGTAGATGTCCTTCCAGCGGATCACGATCATCGGGTCGATTCCGCCCTCGAAGAGCGATGCGACGGCGTCGCGCGAGATCCGGTCGCCCTCGTTCTCGAGCGAGTGGATCTCGATCCAGTAGGGCTCGAGGTCCTTGAACGTCGAGAGTTTGGTCAGCGCCTCGGAGAGCTGCTCGCAGGACTTGACGAGTACGCCGGCGAGCTCGAGCGCCTGGGACATCGGCGCCTCGATCTTGTAGAGGCCGAAGAAGTCCGCGCACTCCTCGATCTCGTCGACGACGTCGTCGAGCGCGGTCGCGAGACCGAAGATGTCCTCGCGGTCGAGCGGCGTGACGAAGGTCGAGTTGAGCCGCTGGGCGATGTCGTGGGTGATCCGGTCGCCCTCCTGCTCAGCGAGCAGGATCTCGCGTGCGAGGCCCTGCGAGTCGGGCCAGCCGTCGAGCATCTGCTGTAGGAGCCTCGCCGCCCGCAGGCCGTTGCGCCCCGCCTCCGCGAAGAGCTCGAAGAAGACGCGGTCCTTGGGGACGAGCGAGGGCAGCGGCACGGCGCGGAAGCTACCAGCGACACCCGACCCCTTCGGGGCCAGGCGAACGGCGTCCGGCTCAGCCCAGCGCGTCGATCCGGCCGGCGAGCTCGAAGTCGGACGCGGTCAGCCCACCCTCCGAGTGACTCGTGATCCGGACCTCGACCGTGCTCCAGGAGATCGACACGTCCGGGTGGTGGCCCATCTCCTCGGCCGGCTCGACGAGCGAGCGCACGAACTCGACCGATCCGACGAAGTCCTCGTTCTCGAACGCCTTGTGGATCGCGTCGCCGTCGCGCTCCCAGCCGTCGAGCGATCCGAGTCGCTTGCCGATCTCGTTGTCGCTGAGGAGCGCCACGCGGTCAGCCTAGGCCACGCATAAGCTCGGTGCATGCGGATCGCCAGCCTCGTCCCGTCGGCGACCGAGATCGTCGCCGAGCTCGGGCTCACCGGCGAGCTCGTCGCGGTCACCCACGAGTGCGATCACCCGCCCGGGATCGCCGCTCTCCCCCAGCTCACGCGCAGCGTGATCGAGCCCGGTCTGTCGGCCGCCGAGATCGACGCCCGTGTACTCGAGGTGACGGGTCGCGGCGAAGCGCTCTACGAGCTCGACGAGGCGAAGCTCGCCGAGCTCGAGGTCGAGCTGATCGTGACCCAGGCGCTGTGCGCGGTCTGCGCCGTGTCCTATGACGACGTCCGCGCGGTCGCCGAGCGGCTGCCGTCGCGGCCGGATGTCCTGTCGCTCGACCCGACGCGACTCGACGAGGTGTTCGAGGACGTCGTGCGGGTCGCCGACGCCGTCGGACGACGCGAGCACGGCGAGCACGTCCGCGACGTGCTGGCGGGCCGGGTCGCATCCGTCGAGCGCCCCGCGGATCGGCCGCGCATGCTCGCGCTCGAATGGCTCGACCCGCCGTACCTCGCAGGCCACTGGGTGCCCGAGATGATCTCCGCCGCCGGCGCGACCCCGCTCGGACTCGAGCCCGGCGAGCGCTCGCGGACCGCGACCTGGGACGAGCTGCGCGGCCTCGAGCCCGAGATCGTCGTCGTCATGCCGTGCGGCCTCTACGTCGACGAGGCGACCGCGGAGGCGCGGGCCAATGGGGACCGGCTGCGCTCCCTCGGCGCGGCCGCGATCTTCGCGGTCGATGCCGCGGCCTCGTTCTCGCGCCCCGGCCCGCGGCTCGCCGACGGGGTCGAGCTGCTCGCGGCGATCGCGCGCGGTGGCGCCGGCGACGTCGCCGGCGGCGACGGGCTCGGCTGCCGCGACCTCAGCGCCGAGCTCGCTGCCGGCGCCCGCGCCTAGCCCGCGATCGAGACCGAGACCGCGACCGTCGCCACGGCCGTGGCGACCGCGAGCGCGATCAGCAGGGCCGCCTCGATGAGGCCCCGGTTCGGGACCCGCGAGCGCTCGAAATAGAGCAGCAGCATCGCGGCCAGCGCGCCGAGCGCGAGGCCACCGAGATGGCCCCCGATACTGATCCCGCGACCGATGAAGGTGAAGCCGAGGTTCAGCAGGAGCAGGAACCCGATCTGCTGCGCGACCATCTCGAGCCCGCGCCGCCTCGCGATCAGGAAGCCGGCCGCGAGCAGTCCGAAGACGCCGCCCGACGCGCCGGCGGAGAACGACTCGGGCGAGATCAGGGCGACGCCGAGGCTGCCACCGAGCGCGGCGACGAAGAACAGGCCGACGAAGCGGGCCGTCCCGATGCTCGACTCGAAGTAGGCGCCGAGGAAGTAGAGGACGAGCATGTTGAGCCCGAGATGGATGATCCCGTAGTGCAGGAAGGCGTTGGTGATGATCCGGTACCACTCGCCGTCGGCCACCAGACCGGCGTTCATCGCGCCGTTGAAGGTCAGCGTGCTGTAGCCGTTGAACAGCGTCGAGCCACTGCCGGTGGCGATCTCGCCGAGGAACGCGATGACGCAGATCGCGATCAGCGCGTAGGTACCCGGCATCGACTGTCGCGACGGGCCGCTCTGGAGACGCCGGACCTGGGTCTTCTCGCGCGCGCACTCCGGGCAGCGCATCCCGACGGGTGTCGGGATCATGCAGTCCGGGCAGATCGGCCGGCCGCAGTTCGAGCACGCGACCCGCGTCTCGCGGTCCGGGTGGCGGTAACAGGTGGTCGCGGTCTCGATGTCGGTCATGGGCGCGAGGGGGTCCCGATGACGATACCCGGCGCCCTGCGCGGGTCCGGGGCGCTCAGGTGCCGATCGGGACCGACGCGAACGCCGCGGTCGTCGGCTGCTCCGACCCGCCGCGAGGCTCCTCGGTCATCAGGACCGCGTCGGCGCCCTCGAGCGACTGGGTGACGGCCGCCTCGGCACTCCCGTCCTCGCGCGGGACGAAGATGCTCGACGGCTCGACGCCGCCGTTGCGCTGGACCCACAACTGGTAGACGTGGCCGCGATCGACCGGGGCGATCTCATCGACCCGCAGCGTCCCGCCTTCCGCCGGATCGCTGACCGCGAGCGTCGCGCCGAACTCGCCGTTGCCGCCGAGATTGCGCGCCTCGAGCGTCGTCGTAGACGTACCGGGCGCCTGCTCGGCGCCCTGCGTGGCGATCAGCGCGGTCGCCACGCCGGCGAGGACCAGGATCACGGCGCCGAGGGCGATCGCCGGGCGGCGAGCGAGCGGCACCAGCACGCGTTGGGCGAACGAGGGGCGGCGGTCGGCCTGCGACTCCGGCTGCGTCGCGGGAGTCGTGGCTGCGTCGCGCTCGACCTCGGCCATCAGCGCTCGCTTGAGCCGCTCGGGCGGGCGGCGTTGTTCGACCGACGCCGGCAGCACGTCGACGGCGGGCCCGAGCCAGCGGAGCTCGGCGCGACAGGCCGCGCATTCGTCGAGATGCGCCTCGACGGCATCGAGCTCACCGGGCGGCAGCGCGCCCAGCGCGTAGGCCGCGAGGTTCTCGCGTAGCGCTTCGTGGTTCGTCTCGCGCGGCGCGCTCACGGCAGTGCCTCCTCGGCCTCGGTCACAGACATACCCTCGGCGAGCCCGGCGCGGACCTTCTCGAGACCGAGCCGCATCCGCCCCTTCACGGTGCCGAGCGGAACGTTCAGCATCGAGGCGATCTCAGAGTGGCTGAACCCGCCGAAATAGGCGAGGCCGATGACCTCGGACTGATCGGACGGAAGCTTGCCGAGCAGCCCGCGCAGGCGGCCGGCGGTCTCGCGGCGGATCGCCTCGGAATCCGTCTCCTCGACGGCGGCGCGGCTCTCGAGCGCGGCATCGTCGTCGTGGTCGAGTTGTCGCGCGGGCACCGCGGCGCGCCGCAGCGTGTCGATCGCGCGGTTGCGGACGATCCCGAGCGCCCACGAGCGCACGCTTCCGCGAGCTGGGTCGTAGCGGGTGCCGTTGCGCCAGATCGAGATGAACGCCTCCTGGACGACGTCCTCGGCCGTGCCGGCCTCACCGACGATCCGGTAGGCGAGCGAATAGGCGGCGGTGCCGTGGCGGTCGTAGAGAACCTCGAAGGCGGCCGTCTCGCGACGCTCGCAGAGCAGCATCAGCTCCTCGTCGGCGAGCCGCTCCGCTCCGCTCTTCGTCTTGCCCCTATCGAGCTTCGGCCGCAAGCCGCCCTCCATCATGAGCAGAGTTCACTGCAAGGAGAACGGCCAAACGAGATCTCCGGATCACTCGCGGCCGCGTCGGCGCCCGCCGCTGGCGGCGGCGGTAGGGTCGCGGCCGCACCGTCCGGCGACTTCGGCGGTGGGCAGGGGAGCTAGACGATCGGACCGGAAACCGCAACGCCAGCACGCCTATATGCGCTCGTCGCGGGCGCCGGCCTGACCCTGCTCGGGATCGCCGGGTTCTTCTACGGCTCGAGCTTCGACACGGGGACGCGCGCGATCCGCGCCGAGCTCGGCGAGGTCCTCGGGGTCTTCGCCGTCAACGGCTGGACGAACGTGCTCCACCTCGTGACCGGGCTGCTCGCCCTGGCACTCGCGACCCGCTCGGCGCGCAACCTCGCGCTCGGACTCGGCCTCGCCTACATCCTGCTCGCGATCTGGGGACTGCTCACGATCGACCGCGGCGTCGGTGAGATCCTCGGGGTGTTCGCCGTCAACAGCGCGACGTGCATCCTCTGGCTCCTCGTCGGGCTCGCGGGCACGGCGGCCGGAGCCGCGAGCGGTGAGCTGCCCGCGATGCCGAAGCGCAACCCGAGGGAGCGCCCGCGACTGCGCAGATCGACACGAGAGCGGTCGGAGCCCGCCGCCCAGGACCCGGCGCCGGCCCCCGCCCCGCTCGACCCCGAAGCCGAGCGCGCGGCGCGGCGCCGCGAGCGGCGCGCGAGGCGCTCGAGCGATCCGGGCGAGACCGGCTCGGCCTAGCGGCGCGGCAGGCGCTCGGCGGCGATCCGCCTGATGCCCGTGGGCCTGCGTCGGCGGCGCCACTCGAGCACGACCAGCGCGCCGGCGGCCGCGCCCCCCGCGACAGTCGCGGCGACCGGGCGCACCCAGTTCCGCGGGTCGCGCAGCGCCCTGAGCTCGGCGTCGGAGATGTCGTCCGCCCAGCTCGTCAGCTCGTTGGCGGCCGAGTCGGCGATCGCCTGGAGGCGGCCCTGGACGCGGTCCATGAGCCGCGGCGGCGGGTCGATCGGCCGCAACGCGTCGGAGAGCAGCGCCTCGAGCGTCCCGCCGTTACTCATCGCCGGACCCGCGACTTTCCATCGAGGACTCGAGCTGCTTGATCGCGCGGTGGAGCAGCACCTTCGTCGCGCCGTCCGAGCGATCGAGGACGCGTGCGATCTCGTGGTTCGACATCCCGAGCGCGAAGCGCATGATCAGCGCCTCGCGGCGATCGTCGGGTAGCTGGGCGACCTTCTCGATCACCTCGCGCAGCTCCTCGCGTCCCTCCGCGACACGCACCGTCGGGTGCGGGTGCGACGGCGGCTCGACGGCGTCGAGCGCCGCCTCGGGGCGCCGCGCGCGGTCGCGGTGGTGGTTCGAGGCGAGGTTGTGGGCGATGCGGATCAACCACGGGCGCAGCGGCCTGCCGTCGGACTCGCGCCGCGCCCGCTCGAAATGGCGATAGGCCTGGAGGAACGCCTGCTCGGTCAGGTCCTCGGCGTCGTGATGGTCGCCGACCCGGTAGTAGGCGTAGGAGTAGACGTCGCGCAGGTGGTCGCGATAGAGCTGCTCGAACGCAGCGTCGAGCGTCGCCTTCGACTCGCGCGGAGCCTCGGCTCGTACCTCCTCCAGACCATCCGAGGGGGCCTCCCCCTCCCCGACTGCCACGAGGCCAGCCTAGTCCCGGTGCCTCTTTCTCGAAGGTCATGCCGCCCGGCGCTCGCGCTCCGCCCGTCGCAGCCCGGCGACCCACTCCTGAGGGTCGATCTCGCCGGCGATCAGGCTCGCCAGACCCTCGAGGCCCGGAGCGCTGACCCCCGCCCCCGCGACCGTCTCGGCGATCAGCGGCAACGAGTCGAGACCTTCCGAGGCCTGACCGATCCGGCCGGGGATCCGCTCGGCGGGCACACCCGATCCGAGCAGCTCGCCGGCCCGCCGGTTTCGCGAGCCCGATGCGAGCACGGTCGCGGTGAGATCGCCGACGCCGGCGAGACCCGAGAAGGTCTCGAGGCTGCCGTTCTTGGCCAACGCGTAGTCGACGCACTCGCGCCAGATCCCGGCCGCGGCGATGCCCGCCGCGTTCATCCCGTAGCCCTCGGCGGCCGCGGCGGCGAGGGTGGCGGCGTTCTTGGCCACCCCGGCCATCTCCACGCCGACGACGTCGTCCGAGCGCTCGCAGACGAGACCGGCGCGGTCGAACACCTCGCCGAGCTGGACCCGTAGGTCCGAGTCACGCGAGGCGAGGACGAGCGCCGCCATCCCCGAGACCGCCTCGCGGGCGTGCGCGGGTCCGCCGAGCGAGGCGATCGCGCGGGCACGGACGCGCTCGGCCACGTAGCTGTGGGGCAGTGCGCCCATCGGGGCGACCATCCCCTTCGAGAGCAGCAGGACCGAGGTGCGCTGGCCGATCTGGTCGGCGAGCGAGCCGACGACGGCCGGCAGCGACTTCGAGGGAACCGCGAGGCAGATCA
This sequence comes from Thermoleophilia bacterium SCSIO 60948, assembly GCA_021496505.1. Classification (GTDB taxonomy): domain Bacteria; phylum Actinomycetota; class Thermoleophilia; order Solirubrobacterales; family 70-9; genus JACDBR01. The sequence continues at coordinate 2,180,283 of CP053031.1, forward strand.
GGTCGAGGCCGGCGAGCTCGATGTCGCCGGCGCGGCGGACGTCGAGGGTCTCGGGCAGGTCGATGTCGGGCAGGTAGGCGGAGTTGCGACGCGTCTTCCGGATCTCCTCGGCGCGCTCCTCGGTGCGGGTGCCGAGCTGCACCTCGAGGCCGCCCCGGGCCAGCAGGACGGCGACCGCGGTGCCCCAGCTCCCGGCGCCGATGACCGCCGCCTTTCGCATCGACGGCAGACCGCCGAGCCACTCCCACTGGAGCTCGATGTTGGGCCAGATCCGTTCGGTGACCGACGCCGCGAGCGCCGGCGAGGGGCGTTCGGTCTGCGGGAAGCTCATCGGGCGACCGGCGCGGAGCTTGACCTTGCGCGGGCGGATCCGCCAGCCGTTTCGGACATGCTCGGAGCCCATCACCGCGACCGGCAGGACCTGGGCACCGGCCTCGAGCGCGAGCCTTCCGACGCCGCGCTTAGGGCGCGCGAGGGCTCCGCTTCGGATTCGCGTCCCCTCGGGGAATATGACGACGGTCCCACCGCGGCGGACGGCGAGCTCGGCAGTCTTCATCGCCGTCTCGTCGGACTGGCCGCGGCGGATCGGGAACGCCCCCAGACGCGACAGGAACCAGCCCTGGAGCGGCTTCTCGAACAGCTCGACCTTGGCGACGAACTGGATCTGGCGCCGCCACGGCAGCAGCGCGCCGATCACGAACGGGTCGAGGAAGCTGCGGTGGTTCGAGGCCACGATCATCCCGCCCTCGACCTTCGCGTGCTCGCGACCCGTGCGCTGGAGCCGGAACCAGATCAGGAAGAACGGGACGAACAGAAGCCGCACGACGGTGTAGAGGATCCGGTTGACGCCGTGCTCACGCGCGTAGGCGTGGTAGGCGTCGAAGCGCTCCTGGCTGATGACGTCATCGCGGCGCGGCGGCGCCGAGCGCTTTGGCTCCTCGTCCATCTGGACGAGGTACACGCTCTCGGAGGGCCAGTTACGTCGGCTGCGAAAACCGCGTCAGCGACCGCCCGCGGGGCCGTCGATCGCCCGATCGACCAGCGCTCGCAGCTCCTCCTCGCCGGGCGGATCGGCGATCAGCTCGAGCTGGCGTGAGCGCCCGAGGACGGCCTCGACGACGTCCGCCGCGCGGTCGGGCCGTTCGGCGAGCGCGCGAAGTCCCGGCGTCCCCCCGGCGAGCTCGCGGAGCCGGCCCGCAACCGCCTCCGCGGCGCCCGCGACGCCGAGCGCGTCGCCCAGGGCGTGGATCGCGGCCGGGGCGCGGTCGGCCATCGACTCGACCACCAGCGGCAGGACCACGGCGTTCGTCTCGGCGTGCGGCGAGCCGACCGTGTGAACGAGGCTCTGGCTGACGACGTGGTGGAACGAAAGCGACGTTCCGTCGAGCGCGTAGCCACACAGCAGCGCGCCGAGGCCGAGCTCGTCGTGGTCGAAGCCTCCCCCGGCGACGGCATCCAGTCCCGAGGCGATGAACCTGACCCCCTCGGCCGCCGCCAGCGAGGAGACCGGGTTCGCGATCCGCACCCAGAGGGCCTCGGCGGCGTGCGCGACCGCGTTCATCGCGCTCGCGCGGAGCGTCGCCTCGGGGGCCGAGTCGAGTGCCGCCGGGTCCCAGAGGACGAGCCTCGGGCGAACCATCGAGCCGGAGCGGCCCTCCGGCATCCGGTGGACGGCGGTCATCTCGGCGCCCGACAGGGTCGTCGGGAGCGCGGCCGCCGCGCCACGGCCACGGGCCGCGACGACGGCTTTGGCGGAGTCGATGAGACGCCCGCCGCCGAACGCGACGAGCAGGTCCGGGAGCTCTGATTCGACCAGCGGCGCCGAGAGCTCGGCGACGGGGCCGGGGCCGAGCTGGACGACCTCGGTCGCGCCCTCGCCGACGCCGGGCGGCAGCGCGGATGCGGCGCGCGGCGAACAGAGCACCGCGTAAGGCTCGTCCCGGTCGGAGAGGATCTCGGCCGCGCGGTCGTGGCAGGCGCGCCCGAAGACGACCCGCCGCTCGCCGTCTCGCCAGTCGAACCCACCCGAGGGGTCGAGACCGGGCAGCAGCGCGCGTGTGTCGATGTCGGTCAAGAGCCCGGAGCGGGAGTCGAACCCGCAACCTCCGCTTTACAAGAGCGGCGCTCTGCCAATTGAGCTATCCGGGCCGGCGGTCGGGGGCCTGCGCCCCCTCGACCTCACGGCAGCGTACGCACGGGCGGGAGAGGATCGCCCGGCGCTCCGCGCCGCTCGGAGCCGGCGCGGTCGCTCAGGCGAAGACCGCGCGCGAGCTCAGATGCTGGGAGACCTTGCGCTTGACCCGCTGGAGGGCGTTGTCGACCGTCTTCGTGTCGCACTCGAGACGCTCCCCGATCAGCTCGTAGGAGAGCCCGTCGAGGTAGAGCGACAGGACGCGGCTCTCGAGGTCGGAGAGGACGCTCGACAGGCACGAGACGAGTGCACCCAGCTCCTCGCTGGCGATGACCCGCTGCGAGGGCTCCTCGCTCGACGGCCCGGGGAGCAGATCCTCGAGCGTCGTCTCCGCGTCGGACGAGGCCGCCGGCGTCTGCGCGAACGAAACGCACTGGTTGAGCGGAGCGTGCTTGTTGCGGCTCGCTGTCTTGACCGCGGTGATGATCTGGCGTGTCACGCAGAGCTCGGCGAAGTTGCGAAAGCTCGACTCGCGGTCGGGCCGGAAGTCGCGGATCGCCTTGTAGAGCCCGACGAGGCCCTCCTGGATCAGGTCCTCCGAGTCGCCCCCGAGCAGGAAGTACGACGAGGCCTTGAGCCGCACGAAGCTGCGGTAACGGCGGACGAGCCGCTCGTAGGCATCGGGACTGCCCTGCTTGGCGAGCGTGACCAGATAGTGGTCATCAAGCTCGAGTTGAGGTTCAGCCTGTCTGCGGCTGGGTACTGATGCCGGCGAAGCGGCCATTGTGGCACGGGAAAATGGGGTCACTGGGTCCTCCAGATGGTGGATTATCCGGTGACGCCTCCACCTCCCCTGGCGGGCGTCCTCTCCTCAGGGCGACGCTCGGTCTCGCTCGACCTTAACTTCACCCTTATGTTCGGCGAGACTATGCCGCAAGGCGTTGTTCTGTCAACTCCTGCCCGCGAGAAGTGCAACCGCGGTTGCAGATCTCGGCTTCCGTCCGGGCCCGGAGCTACGGGTTCGCGCGCTGGCGCAAGGCTTCGAAAACGAGCGCGGAAGCCGCGGTCGCCAGGTTGAGCGAGTCGATGGCCCCACCCCCCGGCAGCGACACGAGTCCGTCGCATCCCTCGCTCACCCGCGGACGCAGCCCGCGCTCCTCGGAGCCGATCACGATCACGGCGCGGCCGGTGAGGTCGGCCTCCCAGGCCCGCTGGGGGGCATCAGCCGCGGCGCCGAAGACCCATCCGCCGGCGTCGCGGGCCGAGGCGAGCCAGTCGGCGAGGTTGCGCACGCGAGCAATGGCCAGGTGCTCCACCGCGCCCGCCGAGGCCTTGCACACGGCGGCGGTGACCGACGCCGCGCGCCGCTCGGGGATCACGACCCCGGCCAGGCCCGCGAACCCCGCCACCCGGCAGGCAGCCCCGAGGTTCTGCGGGTCCTGGACCTCGTCGAGCGCCAGCACCAGGGCATCGGGCGCCTCGAGCAGCCGCGTGGGGTCTGCGTAGCGGTAGGGGTCGACCTCGGCGACGACCCCCTGGTGGTCGGGCGAGCCCGCGAGGCGTTCGAGCTCGGCGGCCGGCACGTCGGGTGCCTCCCATGTGCGGTGCACGCGGCGCGGCCCGCGTTCGGCCTCGGCGACGGCGCGGCGCCCGTAGACGCGCTCGAGATCGGCCACGACGTCGCCCTACAGCGGCCGCAGCTGCGGTCCGTCGGGCGTATCGGTGACCGCCCAGCCGAGCGCCGCGAGCTCGTCGCGGATCTCGTCGGCGCGGGCGAAGTCGCGTTCGGCTCGGGCGCGGTCACGCTCGGCGGCGAGCTCGGTGGCCCGCGCGTCGGCCTGCGGCGCGTCGACCGGCTCGGCGAGCGAGCCGAGGCCGAGGACGTCGAGCATCGACGCCACCGCCTCGTGGGCGCGGCCGATGGGCTCGCGTCGCGCCGCGGCGACGAGCGAGTGGATCTCGGCGAGCGCGCGGGGCGTGTTGAAGTCGTCGGCGAGCGCGGCCCGGAAGCGCTCGAGGTAATCCGCGACCTCCGGGCCCGCGTCCGGCGCCGCCGGCGCGGAGGCGAGGAACCCGCGCAGCCGCTCGACACGGTTCGCGGTCGCGTCGAGCTCGGCCTCGGAGAACGCGAGTGGCTGGCGGTAGTGGCCGGACAGCAGGAACATCACGATGGTCGCCGCGCCGTAGCGCTCGACCGCGTTGTGGAGCAGGAAGACGTCGCCCTCGGACTTCGACATCTTGCGCTCGCCGGCCTGGACCATGCCGTTGTGCATCCAGATCCGGGCAAGCGGGCGCCCGCGCGCGGCGGCGGTCTGCGCCTCCTCGTTCTCGTGGTGGGGAAAGATCAGGTCGGAGCCGCCGCCGTGAATCGAGATCTCGGTGCCGAGCAGCGCCTCGGCCATCGCCGAGCACTCGATGTGCCACCCCGGCCGGCCCGGCCCCCACGGTGAATCCCAGCTCGTGTCCTCACCGGGCTTCGTCGCCTTCCAGAGCGCGAAGTCGAGGCGATCGCCCTTGAGCTCCGCCGCGCCCGCCTCCTCGCCCTGGTCCATCTCGTCGGGCGAGCGGTTCGACAGCGCGCCATAGGCGGGGAAACTGCGGACCTTGAAGTAGACGTCGCCGCTCGACTCGTAGGCGTTGCCGGACTCGATCAGCGCCTCGATCAGCGCGATGATCTCGCCGACCGTCCGGGTCGCGAGCGGTTCGGCGTCGGGGCGGCCGAGACCGAGCGCGTCGGTGTCGGCGACGTAGCTCGCGGTCATCCGCTCGGCGAACGCGGCCGACCCCTCCCCCGCCTCGCGCGCCGCGTCGTAGATCTTGTCGTTGACGTCGGTGACGTTGATGACGAGACGGGGTTCGTAGCCCTCGGCCTCGAGGAACCGCCGCAGGACGCTGAAGACGACGTACGGGCGCGCGTTGCCGATGTGGATCCGGTCGTAGACGGTCGGACCGCAGGCGTAGATCCCTACGGTGCCGTCCGAACCCGGCTCGAGCACGGCCGGAGCCCCGCTCATCGTGTCCCTGATCCTCACCTCACGCATCGCCGGGCGATGCTACGCGGAAGCGCGTTACGACAGGTCCTTCTTGAGCACCTTGCCGGTTGTGTTCCTCGGCAGCTCGTCGATGAACTCGACCTCGCGCGGGACCTTGTAGTTCGAGAGGTTCGACTTGACGTGCTGCTTGACGCCGTCCTCGTCGAGCGACCCGCTCGACGTCAGGACGACGAAGGCCTTGAGGCGCTGGCCGTACTCGTCGTCCTCGACGCCGATCACCGCGACCTCGCTGACGTCGTCGTGGTCGGAGAGCAGGTCCTCGACCTCGCGCGGGAAGACGTTCTCGCCGCCCGAGACGATCATCTCGTCGTCGCGACCGTCGATGAACAGCCGCCCGTCCTCGTCGAAGTGCCCGACGTCGCCCGAGGACAGGAGCCCCTCGAGGTCGTCCTTGTTGCCACCGCCGGTATAGCCCTCGAAGGCCATCTCGTTGCCGACGAAGATCCGCCCGGTCTCGCCCGACTCGACCTCGTTGTCGTCCTCGTCGACGATCTTGATCACGGTCCCGTGCGGCGGCTTGCCCGATGTCCCGGGCGCGGCGCGCAGGTCCTCGGGCGTCGCGATCGAGGCCCAGGCGACCTCGGTTGAGCCGTAGAGGTTGTAGAGGTTGTCGCCGAACTGATCCATCCAGCGCTTCGCGAGCTCGCCCGGGAGCGCGGATCCACTCGCGGCGGTCACCCGGAGCTTCGAGCAGTCGTACTTGTCGAGCGTCTGCGAATCGAGCTCGAGGATCCGCTGCATCATCACCGGGACGACGACGAGCGCCGTGGCATCGGCCTTGTCGACGAGCTCGACCGTCCCCTCGGGGTCGAAGCGGCGACGCAGGTGGATCGTCGACTCGAGCGCCATCGCGAGCGAGAAGTGGACGAAGCCCCACGAGTGGAAGAGCGGCGCCGCGATCACGGTCGGCTCGTGCGCCTTCAGCGGGATCTTCGAGAACAGCGCGGCCAACGGGCTCAGGGACGCCGGCGCCGAGCGCTGTGCGCCCTTCGGCGTCCCGGTCGTGCCTGATGTGAGGATGATGAACCGAGGCGGCTTGCCCGGAGGCGAGAGGTCGTCGGCCGAGCCGCGCTCGATCAGCTCCTCGAGCGTCGTGTCGGTCTTCGCGTGCTCCTCGGCCTCAGCGACCTCGTCCTCGGAGGGCTCGTCCTCGCCATCGCCGGCCGCGTCGCCCGAGTCCTCCTCGCCGGGGACGCCGGAGGAGTCCTCCTCGTCATCATCGGTGTCGGTGTCGGTCGACCCCTCGCCGGAGGCGCCGGAATCGGTGTCGTGATCCGCGTCGCGCCAGGCGATGTAGCGCTTGAGGTCCTTGCTCGCCTCGGCCAGCAGACCGGCGAACTCCTCGTCGTAGACCAGCGCGACCGGCTCCTCGCGCTCGACCACGCCCTTGAGCTGCGGCGCCGCGAAGCCCGTGTTCATGTAGAGCGCGGTCGCTCCGAGCTTTGCGATCGCGACCGTCGCCTCGACGAAGCCGCGATGGTTGCGGCACATGATCGCGACGCCATCCCCGGCGCTCACGCCCTCCTCGGCGAGAGCGTTGGCGAGCTTGTTCGTCCGCTCCTGGACCTCGGCGTAGGTCAGCTCGCCGATCTCGTCGGAGATCATCACGTTGTCGGCGGCCTTGATCGAGCCGACCGCGACGCCCGTCGCCGGCGAGGCGCCCCACTGGATCAGGGTCTTCAGGACCCGCAGGTCCTTGCCGGGACCGGCGAGGGTGATGATGCCGGCGTCTCGTAGCTGCTTGAGGACGAACGGGACCCCAGAGACCGGGCCCAGAGGCCCGAGATTGATTCCGCCAACCGACTTCCCGATCTCGCTCATTCCCTCACCGTCTCTCGCCCGACACCCCGCAGCGTCGCGCAGCCTATTCGAGGCTGCGCGCCAGATGCGCACTTGTCCGCCGGCCTGGGGTGACATGCGTTCAACCAGCCGTTCTCATCCCGACTTGCCTCGCGGGTCGATACTGGACTGACGAACGGATCCGGTGGGTGGATACGGATGGGAGGCCCCACGATGGAAGTTTCCGAGATCAGCGCGCGGCACCGCAGGATGTGGGCGTCCGGCGACTACCCGGAGATGGTCGAGACGTTCCTGTTGCCGCTCGGGCCACAGCTCGTCGACGTCGCGGGGATCGGCCCGGGAATGAGCGTCCTCGACGTCGCCGCGGGGACCGGGAACGCCTCGCTGCCGGCGGCGGAGACGGGCGCCGAGGTCGTCGCGAGCGACCTCACCCCGGAGCTGCTCGAGGTCGGCCGACGGCGCGCCGAGGCGGCCGGGCTCGAGCTTCGCTGGGAGGAGGCCGACGCTCAGGACCTGCCGTTCGGCGACTCCGAGTTCGACGTCGTCATCTCGGCGATCGGGGCGATGTTCGCGCCCTTCCACGAGCAGGTCGCCGACGAGCTCGTCCGCGTTTTGAAGCCCGGCGGGACCCTCGGTCTGCTCAGCTGGACCCCCGAGGGAATGATCGGCGGCCTGTTTCGGACGATCGGCCAGTTCGCTCCGCCGCCGCCGCCGGGAGCGCAGCCGCCGCCGCTCTGGGGTGGCGAGGGCCACCTGCGCGAGCTGTTCGGCGATCGCATCGAATGGCGCACGCTCGAGCGCCGGACGCTCGAGGTCGACGCCTTCGGGCAGGCGCGGGAGTTCGGCGAGCACTTCAAGGCCTACTACGGGCCGACGATCGCGGCGCGCGCGAACGCGGAGGCCAACGGTCGCGCCGAGGAGTTCGATGCGGCGCTCGACGCGTTCTGCCACGAGTGGAACCGCGGCAGCGACGATTCGGCGCGGTTCGAGATGGAGTTCCTGCTCGCCGTCGGTACGCGGACCTAGACGGCGCGGACCGGCTCAGCCGCCGACGTCGACCAGCGCGACCGCTATCGCGGCGACCCCCTCGCCGCGCCCGATCCAGCCCATGCCCTCGTTCGTCGTCGCCTTGACGGAGACGGGGGCGCCGGTGAGCTCAGACAGCGTCGCCTCGATCCGCCCGCGGTGAGGGCCGAGCTTCGGCTCCTCGGCGACCAGGGTCAGATCGGCGTTGACCAGCTCGGCGCCGGCGCAGATCTCCCCGAGCGTGGCCCGGAGCAGGTCGGAAGAGTCGGAGTCGCGCCAGCGCTCGTCGCTCGGCGGGAAGTGGGTGCCGATGTCGCCCTCGCCGCAGGCGCCGAGGATCGCGTCGATCAGCGCGTGGATCAGGACGTCGGCGTCCGAGTGCCCGGCGAGACCGCGATCGTGCTCGATCCGCACGCCGCCGAGCACCAGCGGGCGCCCGGACTCGAAGCGGTGCGAGTCGTAGCCGCTGCCGATCCGAAGGCTCATCCGACCGGCTCCGTGCGGCGCTCGCGACCGCGGAACGTCGCGATCTCCGTGACGCCCCAGCGCTCGAGCGCGGCGAGCCCCTGCTCGTATCCGAAGCCGATCTCCTGCGGGCGATGGGCGTCGGAGGACAGGCAGAAGACGGCGCCGGCGTCGACCAGCATCTCGCCCAGCGCCTCGCCCGGGTAGATCTCGCCGACCGGCTTCCGCAGCCCGGCCGTCGAGATCTCGACCGCGACCCCGGAGTCCGCGACGGCCGCCGCGAACGGCTCGTAGAAGAAGCGCGGGTCGCGTTCGGGGACCGGACGCTTCGCGCCCCACATCTTGACGAGGTCGGGGTGGGCGATGACGTCGAAGAGGCCTGAGCGCGCGGACTCGGCGAGCAGCTCGAAGTAGCGCGACCAGATCCGCTCCGGATCCGGGTTCGAGGCCCAGACGTCGTAGTCGCCGTGGTCGAGCGCCTGATCGCCGTCCCCGAGGAAGTGGACGGAGCCGATGACGTAGTCGAGCTCGAGCGAGTCGAGCAGCGAGCCGATCCGGTCCTCTGCTCCGGCGACGAAGTCCGCCTCGATCCCGGCGAGCAGCTCGCTCTCGTGCAGGAAGTCCACGTAGCGCTCGATGTCGTCGACCGCCGATTCTCGCCACAGCTCGTGGTCCCAGATCTCGAGCGCGGCGGAGAAGCGGTAGATGTGCTCGGAGACGCCGAGGTCGGTGATGCCGGCGGTCTCGGCAGCCTCGCGATAGCGCTCGACGTTCGCCGGCGTGAAGTAGCGCTCGGCGGTCGCCGCGCGATCGTCGGCGCGCAGATGGACGTGGAGGTCGGTGAGCACGCGCCCATCAATAGCGAGTCCGCGCCGGAGTCCGAGCGTCCTGCGCCGCGAGCTCGCGTACTCTCGCGGCGTGATCCATCTCCGGATCGTTTGCCCCCGGGAGCTCTCCGAGCAGGCCCAGGAGATCCTCTCGGGGTCCGACAGCGCCTGCAACCTCGTCGTGGCCGAGGGCGCTGCGCGCAGACCGGAGGGCGACCTGATCCTCTGCGACGTCGCGAGAGAGGACGCGAGCGTGCTGATCGGCGAGCTTCGCGAGCTCGGGATCGGCGAGGACGGCTCGATCGCTCTCGACGACATGACCGCGCAGATCTCGCGCGGGGCCATTGAGGCCGAGAAGGCCGCTCGCGGGATGCCGTCCGACGCGATCGTCTGGGAGGAGATCGAGTCTCACACCTCCGAGGAGGTCGAGCTCTCGGCGACCTTCCTGGCCTTCATGGTCATCGCGATCTCGATCGCCGCCGTCGGGATCATCACCGACCAGATCGTGCTGATCATCGGTGCGATGGTCGTCGGCCCCGAGTTCGGTCCGCTTGCGGCGCTGGCGGTCGCGGTCGTCGAGCGTCGCGGCGACCTCGCCCGCAAGTCGACGTTGGCTCTCCTCGTCGGATTCCCACTCGGGATCGCCGTCGCGGTCGCCGGGACGCTCGTGCTGGACGCGGTCGGCCTGATCCCGGCGAACTTCGAGTCGTCGACCCAGGAACAGACCGGCTTCATCGCCCATCCCGACGCCTTCAGCGTCGTCGTCGCATCGCTCGCCGGGATGGCGGGCGTGCTGTCGCTCACCAGCGCGAAGTCCGGCGCCCTCGTCGGCGTCCTGATCTCGGTCACCACGATCCCGGCGGCCGGGGGCATCGGGGTCGCGCTCGCGCTCGGTGAGGCCGGTGAGCTGGCCGGATCGGCGGCGCAGCTCGGCATCAACCTCGGCGCGATCCTCGCGACTAGCATCATCGTCCTGACCGTCGAGCGCATCAACTACGAGCGCCGCCGGCGCCGCCACGACGACTCTGGGCCGGTCCGGTCGAAGCCCCCGGAGAAGGCGGCCGAGGGCGACCCGAGCCCGGCGGAGGGAACCGGTGACTGACCCGCGCGTTCAGCTCGCGACGATGCTCGGCGCGTTCGTCGCCGGCACCCTGGTCGCCGAGCTCGCCGGTGCGGCGAACCTCGGGATCGCGCTCAGCTTCGGCAGCCTCGCATTCGCCGCCGTGCTGCTCGTCAACCTCGCCCGCGGCTGAGGCGCGCCGCAGAGGCGCGGACCGGGGCTCGCGCTGCGATCAGCCTCCCGCGAGCCGCGCCTCGGCGAGGCGCAGGTCCGAGGGGGTGGTCAGCTTGGCGTTGGCCGGATCGGCGGCGACGAGCCCGACGCGCCCGCCGGCCGCCTCGATCAGAGCGGCGTCGTCGGTCGCCGCCGCCAGCTCCTCGGCGCTCGCGCGTTCGATCGCCGATCGCAGCGCGGCGGTCCGAAACGCCTGCGGCGTCTGGATCGCCCACAGTCGGTCGCGATCGAGCGTCTGCTCGACGTACGGGGTCCCCTCTCCCCCGGTCGGCGCGGCCAGCTTGACCGTGTCCGAGACCCGAGCCGCGGCGACCGCCCCGTCGAGCGCGGGGTCGGCTCCGAGCGCGCCGAGAACGGCGGTGAACAGCTCGGGCGGGGCGAAGATCCGCGCCGCGTCGTGGACGGCGACGAGCTCCGAGTCGGCCTCGGCCAGGGCCGCGGCGACCGAGGCCGACCGCGAACCCGCGCCCGGGACGATCGTCACCGCGAACTCCGGACCGAGCCCGGCGGCATCGACCGCCGCGCGGGTCTCGCCGAGCCACTCCGGCGGTCCGGCCACCACGGCGCCGCGAAGCGACGGGCTCGCGGCCGCGTTTCGCAGCGAGTGGGCCAGCAGCGTCCGGCCACCGGCCTCGATCAGCGCCTTCGGGCGGCCGGCCCCGAGCCTCTGCCCGGAGCCGGCCGCCGCGATCAGCGCGAGGGCGTCGCCTCGTTCAGGCGGAGACGGTCTCAGCGAAGCGCTCGTTGAGCAGCTCGTCGATGTGCGCCTCGGCGCCCTCTTCGTCCTTGTCGAGGGCGTACATGAACTCCGAGGCCAGGATCTTCTTGGCCCGGGTGTACATCTGCTTCTCGCCGGTCGACAGACCCTTCTCGATCTCGCGGATCGCGAGGTTGCGGACGACCTCCGCGAGCTCGTAGATGTCACCGGTCTTGATCTTCTCGCGGTTGTACTTGAACCGGCGGTTCCAGTTCTTCGGCATCTCGGAGACCTCGTCGGTCAGGACGCCGATCACGCGCTCGATCTGCTCCTCGTCGATGACGCGGCGAAGCCCGGCCACGCCCGCGTTCTCGCACGGGACCATGACGGTCATCTCGTTGTGGAGGATCTTGATCGTCAGGTACTCACGGTTCTCACCGAGAAGCTCCTTGGCTTCCTTCTTGAGCACGACACCAGCGCCGTGGTGGGGGTAGACGACGTTGTCGCCGGGCTGGAAGTCGCAGGCCTCGATCTCAGGCGTGAGGTCGTCGAGATCGATTTCTTCGGTTTGCTCGGGGATCTTGTCCTCCTTCATCGGATGGACGCCGCTGGGATCGGCGTCATCGGTAGCGGTCGATCGCGTCGACCTCCTGCAGCCTGCGAAGCCCCTCTCGGATCTCCTTGGCGCGCGCTTCGCCGACGCCGTCGATCTCCGCGAGCTCGTCCTGGGACGAGTCGAGGATCGCCGGCAGCTCGCCGAAGTGCGCGATCACCTTGTCGATGACGAGCCGCGGCAGGCGCGGGATCACCGACATGGCGCGGAATCCGCGCGGGGTCACAGGAAAGTCAAGCGTGTTGGTCTTGCGGTCGTAACCGAGGACCTCGGCGAGCCGGCCGAAGTCGAGCAGCTCGGTGTGCGGGACCGCCGCGAGCTCGGAGAGCGTCTCCTCGAAGCCCGCCTCGGAGGAGAACGAGCCGTAGTCGCGGACGAGCGCGGCGCGCTCGGTCATGACGCCGATCACGGTCTCCTCGAGCTGCATCTCGATCAGCCTGCCCTCCGAGCCGAGCTCGATGATCTGGCGCTCGACCTCGCTCGCCATCCGCGTCACGAGCTCGGCGCGCTGGAGCGCGGAGAGGACGTCGTAGAGGACGGCGCGGCCCTCGAGCTCGTGCTCGGTCAGCAGGACCGAGATCCGATCGAGGCGGGCGCGGTACTTCTCGAGCGTCTGGAGGCCCTGATTGGCCTTCGAGAGGACGGTCGGGATGTCCTCGAGGATGTACTTGATGCCGTCGACGTAGAGCGAGACGACCTCGCGGCGCTGCGAGATCGCGATCACGAGCGCCCGGGTCTGCTTGGCGACGCGCTCGGCGGTGCGGTGACGGGTGCCGGTCTCGAGCGAGAGGATCGTCGGGTCGGGCATCAGCTGGACGTTGGCCCAGTTGATCCGCCGGCCCTCCGGGTCGAGGACGATCGCGCCATCCATCTTCGCCACCTGGTAGAGCAGCGCCGGGCTGTAATCGACGTCGAGGCGGATGCCGCCGGAGAACAGGAACGAGACGTCCTCGGGCTCGGCGACGACGAGCAGACCGCCCGTCCGGGCGTGGACGATGTTGTCGATCCCCTCCCGCAGAGCGGTGCCGGGCGCGACGGTGTCCAGGGCCCGCATCAGCCGGGGATCCTGACGTGCCTCTAGCTCGTTCCGATCATCCCCAGAGTGCGGCTTCACAGAGCCATATTCTGGCAGATTCGAGCGGTTTTCGCGGAGCAGAACCCATGGTCCTACCCGGCGGTAGGAAGAACACGCATGACGATGCGGTTTCGGCGCCGGGAAGCGCCCCGGAGAGGGTCGCTCCGATCAGGCTGCGAGCGCCTCTTCGGCCTCTCCGCCACCCTGCGCACCGGCCTTCGACCGGGCGGCCCTGAGCGCCTTCCTGAGCGTCGGCTGAGGCTCGATCCCGCGTGGCAGGTCGCGTCCCGGCGGGCCCAGGACCGGCCCCAGACCGAACTTGACCGCCTCGGCGGCGCGGCGATCGGCGTGACCGACCCCGCGGAGCTCGCCGGTGAGTCCGATCTCGCCGAAGCATGCGAGCGGGCGGCCGTCGGCGGAGGCCAGCGAGCGCCCGGAATGCGCCGAGGCGATCGCCAGCGCGATCGCGAGGTCGGCGCCCGGCTCGTCGATCCGGACACCACCGGCGACGTTGACGAAGACGTCGGCCGAGGCGAGGCCAGGCCCTCCACCACGCGCCAGGACCGCGAGGATCATCGCGAGGCGGTTGCGATCGATCCCGTTCGCGATCCGGCGCGGCGGGACGATCTCGGTCGGCGCGACGAGCGCCTGGACCTCGACCAGCAGCGGCCGCGTCCCCTCCATCGAGGCGAGGACGACCGAGCCCGCCGCGGTGCTCGCCTCGGCGACGAAGCGGGCCGACGGATCCTCGACCTCGACCAGGCCGCCCGAGCGCATCTCGAAGACACCGACCTCGCTCGTCGCGCCGAAGCGGTTCTTGAGCGCGCGCAGCGTGCGGAAGCTGCGCTCGCGCTCGCCCTCGAAGAGCAGGACGCAGTCGACGAGGTGCTCGAGGACGCGCGGCCCCGCGACCGCGCCCTCCTTGGTCACGTGGCCGACGAGGATCACGGCGCAGTCGATCCGCTTCGCGACCTCCATGATCACGTTCGCCGCCTCGCGCACCTGCCCGACCGAGCCCGGAGCCCCGCTCATCTCCGCGTTGTGGAGCGTCTGGACGGAGTCGATCACGCAGGCGTCCGGCCGCTCGGCCTCGAGCGTCGCGACGACGCTCGCGAGGTCGGTCTCGGCGATCGCCGGCACGCGCAGGGCGGCGTCGCCGAGGCGCTCGGCGCGCAGCCGAACCTGAGCCGCCGACTCCTCGCCGGAGACGTAGAGGATGTTGCGGTTCGCGGCCGCGAGATTGCCGAGCGCCATGCCGGTGAGCGTCGACTTGCCGATGCCCGGCGAGCCGCCGAGCAGGACGAGCGAGCCCGGGACGAGTCCGCCGCCGAGGACGCGGTCGAACTCCGTGATCCCGGTCTCGAACCGTGGTGTGACCGCGGCGCGGACCTCGCTCAGCCGGGTCGGCTTGACGGCGCGACCGGCGCCGCCGCCGCTCCGCGCCGCCCGCGCGCTGGGCGCCGGCTGCGGCGCGGTCTCGACGAGCGTGTTCCACTCACCGCAGCCCGAGCACTGGCCCGACCACTTCGCCTGCGAGTGCCCGCAGTCGGAGCAGACGTAGGTGGTGCGCGGCTTGGCCATCCAATGGAAGTTAGGAACGAGGGCGGACGCGTTCGGCCCCCGGGGGGCGGGTCGGCGGCCCGAGCGCGCCGGCGTGCAGCTCTCCACGCCTGTGGCGGGTCTCCGGCGGGGCTGATGGCACCGAGGGGAGTGGGTTCGGGCGGCTGGGGTTGCCCGCTGGGCGCCCCTCGAGGATCGAACGTCCCGGAAGTGCCCTTATAGGGGCACGTTTGGGACGTTCGGCTTCGATCGGCCGCGCCGAGCGCGACGAAATCGCCCCGCGCCTCTCGCACGACGACGCTGGGACGATCCATCGCGCTCGGGTGTGTCCCCGGTGCGCCGTTGTTCGCAGTTCCGCGCGTTCCCAGGGCGGGTGCTCGGGTTGTCCGCCCGGATGAGCTGTGCGGGCATGGATGCCCGCACCTGCCGGGGCCCCATGGATGGGGTCGGCCCCCTCATCCGGGTGGACTGCCCGAGCGCCCGCCCACGCAGGCGAGCACAAGCTCCGAGAACGCGAAACGCCCCGGCCTTTCGACCGGGGCGCCTCGTCACGTGAGTTCTCTTGCCGGGATGTCACCCGGCGAGCCCCCTCTAGTTCTCCTCGGCCTCCGCGCCATCGCCGTCCGTGCCCGCCACAGGGGGCTCGGGCGCCGGCGGGGCGTCCGGGACCTCCGGCGCGTCGTCCGCATCGGACTCCGACTCGGTGTCCTCGGCACCTGCGGCGCCGACCGCGACGGGCTCCTTCTTCGGAGCGCGCTTCTTCGGCGCGACCATCGTCAGCTTGAGCGGCTTGTCCTCTTCGTCGCCGGGCTCGTTTCGCTCGACCAGGACCGTCGTGCCGGGCTCGATCTTGTCGGGCCCGAAGCGCAGCACCTCGTCGGCGAGCGGGTCCTCGATGTAGCGCTGGATCGCCCTGCGAAGCGGACGCGCACCCATCGACGGATCCCAGCCCTTGTCGGCGAGCAGCGTCTTGGCCTCGCTGGTCAGGTCGAGCTGGAGGTCGTGCTCTGCCACCTGCGCACGCACCCGGAGGATCAGGAGATCGACGATCTCGATGATCTCCTCGCGCGAGAGCTTGTGGAAGACGATGACCTCGTCGATCCGGTTGAGGAACTCGGGCCGGAACACGCGCTTGAGCTCGCCCATGATCCGCTGCTTCATCTCGTCGTAGGAAGCGCCGGTCTCGTCCTCCGAGATCGCGAACCCGAACGAGACGTTCCGCGCGATGTCCTTGGCCCCGATGTTCGAGGTCATGATCACGATCGTGTTGCGGAAATCGACCGTCCGCCCCTGCGAGTCGGTCAGGCGCCCGTCCTCCAGGATCTGGAGCAGGATGTTGAACACATCCGGGTGGGCCTTCTCGATCTCGTCGAGGAGCAGGACCGAGTACGGCTTGCGCCGCACGGCCTCGGTCAGCTGGCCGCCCTCGTCATAGCCGACGTAGCCCGGAGGCGAGCCGACGAGACGCGACACGGCGTGCTTCTCCATGTACTCGGACATGTCGATGCGGATCATCGACTCCTCGTCGCCGAACAGGAACTCGGCGAGCGTCCTGGCGAGCTCGGTCTTGCCGACACCCGACGGGCCGAGGAAGACGAACGAGCCCGCGGGCCGCTTCGGATCCTTGATCCCGGCGCGCGAACGGCGGATCGCCTTCGAGACGGCCTCGATCGCGACCTGCTGTCCGATGACGCGCTTGTGGAGCTCCTCCTCCATGCGCACGAGCTTCTTGGTCTCGGCCTCGGTCAGCTTGAAGACCGGGATGCCGGTCCACATCGAGACGATGTCGGCGATCTCCTCCTCGCCGACGGCCGGACGCTCGGCACCGCCCTCGCCCGCGGACCACTGGTCCTCGAGCTCGCGCTTGTGGTTCGTGAGCTGGCGCTCCTTGTCGCGCAGGTTGGCCGCCTTCTCGAACTCCTGGTCCTCGATCGCGGCTTCCTTGGCGCGCCGGGTCTCGTCGATCTCCTCCTCGAGATCGCGGTAGACCGGCGGCTGCGACATCGACTTGATGCGAAGCCGCGAAGCCGCCTCGTCGATCAGGTCGATCGCCTTGTCGGGCAGGAAGCGATCGGAGATGTAGCGGTCGGCGAGCTCCGCCGACGCCTCGAGCGCCTCCTGGGTGATCTCGACCTTGTGGTGCTCCTCGTAGCGCTCGCGGAGCCCCTCGAGGATCTTCACCGTGTCCGGGATCGACGGCTCGCCGACCTTGATCTGCTGGAAGCGGCGCTCGAGCGCCGAGTCGCGCTCGAGGTACTTGCGGTACTCGTCGAGCGTCGTCGCGCCGATCGTCTGCAGCTCGCCGCGCGCCAGCGCCGGCTTGAGGATCGAGGCCGCGTCGATCGCGCCCTCGGCCGCACCCGCGCCGACGAGGTTGTGGAGCTCGTCGATGAACAGCACGATGTCGCCGCGCTGGGTGATCTCCTTCATCACCTTCTTGAGGCGCTCCTCGAACTCGCCGCGGTACTTCGAGCCGGCGACGAGGGCCGCGAGGTCGAGCGTGTAGATCTGCTTGTCCTTGAGCAGCTCCGGAACCTCGCCCTTCGTGATCCGCGAGGCGAGACCCTCGACGATGGCGGTCTTGCCGACACCGGGCTCACCGAGCAGAACGGGATTGTTCTTCTGCCGGCGCGAGAGGATCTGCATGATCCGCTCGACCTCGGTCTCGCGACCGATCACGGGGTCGAGCTTGTTCTCGGCGGCGAGCTTGGTGAGGTTGCGGCCGAACTGATCGAGCAGCTTCGAGGACTTCTTGCCCTCGCCGGAGCCCTGGCCCTGACCGCCACCCTGGCGACGTCCGCCGGGCCCGGAGAGCATCCGGATGACCTCGTTTCGGATCTTTTCGGAATCTGCGTCGAAATCGAGCAGGATGCGCGCGGCGACGCCCTCGTTCTCGCGCACGAGTCCCAGCAGGATGTGCTCGGTGCCGATGTAGTTGTGGCCCAGCGAGAGCGCCTCACGCAGCGCGAGCTCGAGGACCTTCTTCGCCCGCGGGGTGAACGGGATCTGACCCGAGGTCACCTCTTCGCCGGAGCCGACGATGCGGACCACCTGAGCGCGTACGCGCTCGACGGTGATGTCGAGGGATTCCAGCACCCGGGCGGCCAGGCCCTCCTCCTCGCGGAGCAGGCCAAGCAGGATGTGCTCGGTGCCGATGTAGTTGTGCTTGAGGGTGCGAGCCTCTTCCTGGGCCAGGACGACGACCTGACGGGCCCGCTCGGTGAATCGCTCGAACATGATCTGCTAGCTGCTACTTCCTGACCCGCCAGTCACGGGCCGATGCCTTGCTGAAACCGCTGCGCACCTCTTCGGGTTCTCGAGACCTTTGGTTCCGCCCCGGCGGCTGCGAGAACGCAGCATCGCCGGAAGCTCATCCATACATTCGGCTGCGCGGGGCCGACGGATTAGGAACCTCCGGTCTGTGGTTGACGGCGATGCCTCAAGTATAGGACGGGGGATCGGCGGCTCAATCGCCTGGGAGCAGCCGACCGGACGTGGTTTCTCGCAGCGTCCGGGGTGCCGGTGCGCGGAGGGCCGAAAGCGCCCGCTCAGCTGCGCATCGCCGGGAACAGGAGCACCTCGCGAAGGCTCCTCGCGCCCGTCAGCAGCATGACCAGGCGGTCGATCCCGAGCCCGACTCCGGCGGTCGGCGGCATGCCCTGCTCGAGCGCCTCGACGAACGCCTCGTCGTAGGGGTGGGCGTCCTCGTCGCCGCGTGCGATCTCGGCCGCCTGCTCCTCGAATCGCCGCCGCTGCTCGTCGGGGTCGTTGAGCTCGGTGAAGGCGTTGGCGATCTCCATCCCGCCGACGAACGCCTCGAAGCGCTCGACGATCCCCTCCTCGGAGCGGTGGCGCTTGGCGAACGGCGAGAGCTCGACCGGATAGTCGACGACGAAGGTCGGCCGGATCAGGGTCGGCTCGACGTGCTCCGAGAAGAGCTCGTCGACGAGCTTGCCCCAGCCGGCCGTCGGGTCGACCTCGCCGCCGATCGCGGCCGCGAGCGAGTCGCGGTGGGGGTGCTCGGCGAAGTCGATCCCGGCGCGCTCGCGGATCGCCTCGCGCAGGCTGACGCGCTCCCACGGCGGCGCGAGGTCGATCGTCTCACCGCCGCGCTCGATCTCGGTCGTTCCGTTGACGGCCTGAGCGACGTGGGCGCAGAGCTCGGAGAGCCGGGTCATCGCGTCCTCGTAGTCGGCGTAGGCCTCGTACCACTCGACCATCGTGAACTCGGGGTTGTGCTTGTTCGAGACGCCCTCGTTGCGGAAGTCCTTGCCGAGCTCGTAGACGCGCTCGAGCCCGCCGACGATCAGCCGCTTGAGGTAGAGCTCGGTCGCGATCCGCAGGTAGAGGTCGCGGCCGAGGGCGTTGTGGTGGGTCGTGAACGGTCGCGCCAGGGCGCCGCCGTAGAGCGGCTGGAGCACCGGCGTCTCGACCTCGAGGAAGCCATCACGGTCGAGCGCCTCGCGGACGGCGGAGACGGCCTTCGTGCGCTTGCGAAACAGCTCGCGCGAGGAGGCGTTGGCGATCAGGTCGAGCTCGCGTCGGCGATAGCGCGTCTCCGTGTCCTCGAGCCCGTGGTACTTGTCGGGCGGCGGGCGAAGCGACTTGGCGAGCAGCGTCCAGTCGGTGAGCTTGAGCGAGAGCTCGCCGCGGCGGGTCTTGAACGCCGTGCCCTCGACGCCGACGAGATCGCCGAGGTCGAGGCGGAGCAGCGCCGCGAGCGACTCGGCGCCGAGGACGTCGGCGCGAGCGTGGAGCTGGATCCGGCCGTCGGCGTCGATCAGGTCGAGGAAGGCGGCCTTGCCCTGCCCGCGGCGGGCCGAGAGCCGGCCGGCGAGCCGGTAGCGCTCCTCGGTCTCCTCCCCGTCCTCGAGGCCCTCGTGCGCGGCACGCACGGCGCCGCTGCCGACCCGCCCCGGGAACTCGTGCGGGAACGGCTCGACGCCGCCAGCGCGCAGCGCGTCGAGCTTCGCGCGGCGCTCCGCGAAGACCGCGCCCTCGGGCTCGGCCTCGCCTCGGCTTTCTTCCGGCTCGTCGCTCACCGCTTCCCTTCCTACCTGATCCGGGGCCGGCGGCCCCGCCTCCGGTGCGGTTAAGCGGCCTCGATCTTCGTGATCTTGAGCTTCTTCTCGGGCCCGCGCGGCGTCTCGACGCTGACGACGTCGCCGCGCTTCTTGCCGAGCAGCGCCTTGCCGATGGGCGACTCGTTGGAGAGCTTCGACTCGGCGGGACTGGCCTCGGCCGATCCGACGATCTGGAACTTGCGCGAGTCGCCCGAGTCCTGGTCCTTGACGTGGACGAGGACGCCTACGCCGACCTTCGAGCTGTCGATCTCGGAGGCGTCGACCACGCGAGAGCGGCGCACCCGCTCCTCGAGCTGGGCGATCCGCTGCTCGAGCAGCGCCTGTTCGTTCTTGGCGTCGTCGTACTCGGAGTTCTCGGCGATGTCGCCGAACTCACGCGCTTCCTTGATCCGCTCCGCGACCTCGCGGCGCTTGACGGTCGAAAGGTGCTCGATCTCGGCCTCGAGCTTCTCTCGGCCTTCCTGGGTGATGACTGACTCACGAGCCACTTTGTGAATCGACCTTTCGATCTGCGCGCTGGTACCGACTGCCGGTCCCTCGGACGACTTCGGGCGAAGCGGACTCGGGGGGCCTGGATGAGAGAAACCCGAGCGCTCGCTGGGCGAGCGGGTTCGGGCGGCGGCGATTATAGCCGTCTGATCGCACCGCTCGGGAGACCTTTACGGAGCCGAAAAGAACGCTCTGACCAGGGATTTTCTCAGGCCGCGACCGCAGCGCCCCGCTCGAGCCGGCCGAGCAGGGACTCGACCTCGTCGAGGCTCGTCGTCGTCTGGAACGCGTGTGCCTCCGCGCCGCCGATTCCGATCCGCTCGAGGTACCAGGGGTAGAACTTGCGCAGGTTGCGAGCCGCGCGGACCTCGCCCCAGTGCTCGCGGGCGTTGGCGATGACCCAGCGAAGCTCGGCGACGACCCGCTCGGGGCCCGGCTCCGGCGTCTCGAAGCCGAGCAGCTCGGAGAAGATCCACGGGTTGCCCATGCCGCCGCGGGCGACCATCAGCGCCGCCGCCCCCGACTCCTCCCAGCGCTCGCGGGCGCGTTCGGAGCCGCGCATGCCGCCGGAGATGATCACGGGCACGTCGAGCGACCCGGCGAGCTCGCGGGCGAGCGCGTAGTCGGCCTTGCCCTTGTGCTGAACCCGCGCCGAGCGCGGGTGGAAGGAGATCGCCGCGACGCCCGCCTCGGCGACGAGCCGCCGCGCGAGGGTGACGCCCCTGGTGTCGCCGGGCTCGAGGCCCGAGCGCAGCTTCACCGTGACCGGGAGGCCGGAACCCTCACCCGCGGCGCGGGCGACCTCGACGGCGAGGTCCTGATCGGCCAGCAGCTCGACCCCGGCGCCGCTCTTTCGGATCTTCGGGACCGGGCAGCCCATGTTGAGGTCGATCAGGTCGGGTCGCGCGCCCTCGGCGGCGATCCGCGCGGCCGAGCGCATGACGTCCGGGTCGGCGCCGAAGAGCTGCAGCGCCAGAGGGCCCTCGTCCGGATGCGTTCGCAGCATCTCGACGGTCGTGCGCTCGTTGCCGTGATGGAGGGCGTGGCTCGAGACCATCTCCGAGACGGCCGCGCCGGCGCCGTAGCGGCGCGCCTGGAGGCGGACGAACCAGTTGCCGATCCCCGCCAGCGGCGCCAGCAGGACGCGGTTGGGGATCCGGACCCCGCCGATCTCGAAGGGCTCGGTGAGCTGCATCAGTCGTCCCGGTTTCGCTCGGCGATCAGCCGCAGCCCGGTCAAGGTGAGGTGGTCGTCGATCGCGTCGATCGTCTCGCAGAGCGGAGCAATCCGGCTCGCGAGCCCCCCGGTCGCCAGGAACGGGACTCCCTCCCCCAGCTCGTGCTCGATCCGCCGCGCGATCCCGTCGATCAGCCCGGCGAAGCCGTAGACGACGCCCGACTGGATCGCCGTGCGGGTCGACTTGCCGATCGCAGTCGCCGGCTCTGCGAGGTCGATCCGCGGGATCCGCGCGCCGCGCTGCGTGAGCGCCGTCAGCGAGATCTCGACGCCGGGGGCGATCGCGCCGCCGAGGTACTCGCCGGCGCCGGAGACGGCATCGAAGTTGATCCCCGTGCCGAAGTCGACGACGACGCAGGGCGCGCCGTAGCGCTCGTAGGCGGCGACGGCGTTGACGAGCCGGTCGGCGCCGACCTCGTAGGGGTTGTCGATCCGGATCGGCATGCCGGTGCGAATCCCCGGACCGACCTCGAGGAAGGTCGTCGGCCCGCTCAGGTAGCGCTCGGCCATCAGCTCGTACTGGGCGCCGAGCGGTGGCACGACCGACGAGACGATCACCGTCTCGAAGGCGTCGAACTCGAGCCCGGAGAGCCGCATGAAGGCCGAGATCCGCTCGGCGAGCTCGTCGCCGGTCATCCCGGCGCGGGTCTGGAAGCGCCAGCTCTCGACGTAGCGATCGCCGTCGAACGCGCCGAGATGGGTCTGCGTATTTCCGACGTCGACGGCGAGCAGCATGGCCGCCGAGCATACGCCGAGGCGTGCAGGGATAATGGGCGCCGCGTGGCGGTCAAGCTCTACACGATCCCCGGCTCGCACCCGGTCGTCGCGGTGCGGCGGATGCTGAAGCTCAAGGGCGTCGACTACGACCGCGTCGACCTGCTGCCCGTCCTCTCGCACGGGATCCTCCGCGCCATGCGCTTCCCGGCGCCGACCGTGCCCGCGCTCAAGCTCGAGGACGGCACGAAGATCTCCGGATCGCGGGAGATCGCGCGCGAGCTCGACCGCCGCTACCCCGAACCGCCGCTGCTGCCGAGCGACCCCGCCGAGCGCGAGCGCGTGCTGGCGGCGGAGAGGTGGGGCGACGTCGAGCTCCAGACCGTCGTCCGGCGCCTGCTCTGGCCGGCGCTCGAGGTCGAGCCCGGAGCGATGATGAGCTTCGCGAAGGGCGCCAGCCTCGGCGTCCCAGACGCGATGGCGAAGCGGACCGCGGGCATCGTGGTCGCCGCCGAGAAACGGATGCACGGGGTCGACGCCGCCCAGGTCCGCACCGACGTCACCGCGCTCCCCGGACTGCTCGACCGCGTCGACGAACTGATCGCCGAGGGGACGCTCGGCGATCCCGACACGGTCGCGGACTCGCCGAACGCGGCGGACCTGCAGATCGCCGCGTCCGTGCGGCTCGCGCTGTGCCTCGACGAGCTCCACGACGAGCTGATGGCGCGTCCGGCGGGTCGCCACGCGATGGCGCTCTTCCCGCACTACCCCGGCAAGGTTCCGGCGGGCGGGCTCGCGAAGTACCGCTGATCCGGCGGCGCGGCGCTAGCCGACCGGCAGCGGCGGGCCCGCCAGCTCGACGTCCTGACCCGCCCCGAGGTCGTCGAGCGCGATCACGAGCGAGGTGCCGTCGGGCAGGGTGAGGCCGGGATCGAGCTCGAGCAGCGGAATCAGTACGAAGCGCCGGCTCGTGACCTCGCGGTGCGGCAGGCGCAGGCGGTCGGTCTCGAGCTCGATCTCGCCGAGCAGCAGCAGGTCGATGTCGAGCGGGCGCGGCGAGTGGCGCGGCGCCTCGGGGTCGCGGCCGAGATCGAGCTCGATCCGCTTGCAGACGTCGAGCAGCTCCTCCGGCGCGAGCTCGGTCTCGACCTGGAGCGCGGCGTTCAGGAAGTCGGGCTGGTCGAGGACCTCGCCGACGGGCTCGGTCCTGTAGAGCGACGAGCAGGCGAGGACCTCCACCCCGGCCTCGCGCAGCGCCGCGATCCCGGCCGCCAGGTTCTCGCGCGGCTCGCCGACGTTCGAGCCGAGCCCGAGGTAGCCGACCACGGCCGGCTACTCGTCCTCGAGGTCCGACTCGTCGAGGGCGTCGTCGAGGTCGGCCTCGACCGCACCCTCGCGCACGACCTCGACGGCGACCGAGCCGATCGCGACCGGCAGCGGTGGCTCGGGCTTCGTCGCCTTGACGCGCACCTGGACCGTCTCCCAGCGCTCGGCGATCCGCTCGGCGATCACGTGGCAGAGCCGCTCGAGCGTCTTGTAGCTGCGCTCGGTCGCGGTCAGCGAGACGAGATCGACGACCTCGCCGTAGTCGACCGTGTCCTCGACGCGATCGGTCAGGATCGCGTCGCACGCGGCGACCTCGAAGTCGATGTCGAGCTCGAGCCGCTGGCCGATCTCGCGCTCGGCCTCGCTGACGCCGTGGTGCGTGTAGAGCGACAGCGCCTCGATCTCGACGCTCACGGTCGTGAAGTCCTCGTCCGCACCGCTCACGCGGCCACCCCCTCGTCTCGCCATCTCGCGCCGCCCGAGACGACCGCCGCGACCCGCAGCGCGCGCCTGATCTCGTCCGGCTCGTGGACCCGCAGGACGTCGGCGCCCGAGAGCGCGGCCGCCACGTTCGAGGCGATCGTCCCGCCGAGCCGGTCGCCCACCTCGCGCCCGGTGATCCTGCCGATGAAGCCCTTGCGCGACGTGCCGACCACGAGCGGGACCCCGAGCGAGCGCAGCTCTCCGAGCCGCGACAGCAGCTCGAGGTTGTGGTCGGTCGTCTTGCCGAACCCGATCCCCGGGTCGGCCATCACCCGTTCGCGCTCGACCCCGGCCGCGACGGCCGCGTCGATTCGCTCGGCGAGGAACTCACCGACCTCGGCGACGACGTCGTCGTAGCGCGGGTCGTCCTGCATCGTCCGCGGTTCGCCGAGCATGTGCATCACGATCACCTCGCAGCCCCGCTCGGCGCAGAGCGGCGCCATCTCAGGGTCGCCGCGCAGCGCGGTGACGTCGTTGACGATCCGGGCCCCCGCATCGAGCGCGGCGCGCGCCACGGCGGCCTTCGAGGTGTCGATCGACACCGTGTGCCCGGCACCGGAGAGCGCCGCAACGACGGGCTCCGTGCGCGCCAGCTCGGCGGACTCGGAGACGGGGTCGGCGCCGGGACGGGTCGACTCGCCGCCGACGTCGAGGATCTCGGCGCCCTGCTCGGCGAGCTCGTCGCCGTGGCGCACGGCGGCCTCACGGTCGAGGTAGAGCCCGCCGTCGGAGAACGAGTCGGGCGTCGCGTTGAGGATCCCCATCAGCCGCACGGGGAATGAGTATGGCCCGGCCGACCGCTAGGAGCGCGGTTCGTCGGCGCGCATCTCGGTGCCGCCGGCGAAGCCCGGACGCGGGCGACCCATCGGCGGGCGCGCGGCCTCGCGTCCGTCCGAGGAGTCGGCCGTCTCGGACTCCTCCTCGGCCTCGGCCGGGGCATCGCCCTCGGCGTCGTCGGGCCCGAAGACCTCCTCCTCGGAGGCGCCGTCGAGCAGCTGCTCGAACTCGCGGGCGTCGATCGTCTCGCGCGCCAGCAGGATGTTCGAGATCCGGTCGAGGCCCTCGCGGCGCTCGATCAGGATGTCCTTGGCCGACTGGTGGGCGTCCTCGACGATGCGGCGGATCTCGTCGTCGATCTCGCGCGCGATCTCGTCCGAGTAGTCGGCGTCGTTGCCGAGCTCGCGGCCGAGGAACGGCTGCGAGCGGTCGTTGCCGAACACGCGCGGCCCGAGGCGCTCGGACATGCCGTAGCGCATGACCATGCCCTTGGCGGTCGCGGTCACCTTCTCGAGGTCGTTCGAGGCGCCGGTCGTGATCTCGGAGAAGACGATCTCCTCGGCAGCGCGGCCGCCGAGCGTCATCGCCATCGTCTCGGCGAGCTCGGCGCGCGAGGTCAGGAACTTGTCCTCCTGCGGCAGCGAGATCGTGTAGCCGAGCGCCTGGCCGCGGCCGACGATCGAGACCTTGTGGACCGGGTCGCAGTTCGGCAGGACGTGGCCGACGATCGCGTGGCCGAGCTCGTGGTAGGCCGTGATGAGCCGTTCCTTCTCGCTCATCACGCGGGTCTTCTTCTCGGGGCCGGCGATCACGCGCATGATCCCCTCCTCGAGCTCCTGCATCGTGATCTCGCGCTTGCCCGAGCGCGCGGTCAGCAGCGCCGACTCGTTGATCAGGTTCGCGAGGTCGGCACCGGTGAAGCCTGGGGTCTGGCCGGCGAGCGCGTCGAGGTCGATCTCCTTGCCGAGCGGCTTGCCGCGCGTGTGGACCTCGAGGATCTTCTTGCGGCCCTTGCGGTCCGGGCGGTCGACGACGATCTGGCGGTCGAAGCGGCCGGGACGAAGCAGCGCCGGGTCGAGGATGTCGGGCCGGTTGGTCGCCGCGATGAGGATGATGTTGTCCTTCATCTCGAAGCCGTCCATCTCGACGAGCAACTGGTTGAGCGTCTGCTCGCGCTCGTCGTGACCGCCGCCCATGCCGGCGCCGCGGTGGCGGCCGACGGCGTCGATCTCGTCCATGAAGATGATGCAGGGGCTGTTCTGCTTGGCCTGCTCGAAGAGGTCGCGGACGCGGCTGGCGCCGACGCCGACGAACATCTCGACGAAGTCCGAGCCCGAGATCGAGAAGAACGGCACCCCCGCCTCGCCGGCGACGGCTCGCGCGAGCAGCGTCTTGCCGGTTCCGGGAGGCCCGTAGAGCAGGACGCCCTTCGGGATCCGGGCGCCGAGCGCCTGGAACTTCTTCGGGTTCTCGAGGAACTCCTTGATCTCGTGGAGCTCCTGGACGGCCTCGTCGGCGCCGGCGACGTCGCGGAAGGTGATCTTCGGCGCGTCGACCGACATTCGCTTGGCGCGCGACTTGCCGAAGCTCATGACCTTCGAGCCGCCGCCCTGCATCTGGTTCATCAGGAAGAGCCAGAAGCCGAGGAACAGCAGGAAGGGAAGGATGTAGGTGAGGACGGAGAGGATCCCGCCGCCGCCGATTCCCTCGACGCGGGTGTCGACGTCGTTGCGGTCGAGCGCCTCGATCAGCGAGGCCTCGAGCTCGGAGGGGTAACCGAACGTGTACTCGGTCTCCGAGTCGTCGTCCATGACGACGGTGACCTCCTCGGTCCCCTGGTCGACCGTGACCTCCTTGAAGTCGGAGGGCGAGTCGTCGATCTGGGCGGAGAACTCGTTCCAGGTCGGCTCGTCATCGCCGGTCGGCGGGGCGATCAGCCGCTGGGCGAAGAACGCCAGGATGACGACGATCAGGATCGGGAACGCCGCGCTGCGGAAGAAACGACGCATCTATGACACCCCGTTGGGGCCCGGGGTTGAGGCTCTGTGAGCAGGCACGAGAAGAGTCAGCGTACCAAGGCCGGTCCGCTTGCCATTCGGCTTTAGGGGGCCTTTCAGCTCGGCTGATCGCCGTCTTGCACGACGGCGACGTAGGGCAGGTTGCGATGGCGCTGGGCGTGATCGAGCCCGTAGCCGATCGCGAACTTGTCCGGGATCTCGAAGCCGACGTAGCGAATCGGGATCTCGACCCGCCGCCGCTCGGGCTTGGTCAGCAGCGCGCAGACCTCGAGCGAGCGCGGCTCTCGGGCCCTCAGGTTCTTCATCAGGTAGTGGAGCGTGAGGCCCGAGTCGATGATGTCCTCGACGATCAGCACGTCGCGGTCGTTGATCGCCGCGTCGAGGTCCTTGAGGATCCGCACGACGCCGGAGGAGTCCGTCGCCGAGCCGTAGCTCGAGACCGCCATGAAGTCGATCTCGACCGGGACCTTGATCTCTCTCATCAGGTCGGCGATGAACAGCACCGCGCCCTTGAGGACGCCGATCAGCAGCAGGTCGCGGCCCGCGTAGTCGGCCGAGATCTGCGCGCCGAGCTCGGCGGTGCGCTTCGCGAGCTCGGATTCCGAGACGAGGACCTCTCCGACCTGCCCAGGGCCTGCCTCCACCGCGCGGCAGTCTAGGTCCGATGGCTCCGGCGTGCGGAGCGACCCCTCCGGTCGGGCGCTAGGCGGCCGGGCGCGCGGTCAGCACGACCGTCTCGCCCCCGGTCACGGGGAGCCTGAAGTCGTCGGAGATCGCGACGCCGGCGACCCACGCGATCCGGCCGCCGGCGACGACCACCGGCAGGCTGTCTCGCAGCGAGCGCGGGACGCCGCGGTCGGTGAACAGGTCGCCTAGCGTCTTCGTGCCGCGCATGCCGAGCGGGCGGATCCGGTCGCCCTCGCGCCAGGTCCGGACCTCGACGCTGCCGCCGAGCGCGCGGGCGTCGAGCGTCGAGAGCCCGGGCTCGATCCGGTCCGAGACGCCCGCGACCTGGGCTTGGACCTCCCAGTCGCCGACCCGGCAGGCGCCGGGGACACTCATCGAGACCGCGGGATGGACCGCCGGGGAGGCGTCGAGCGCGCCGGCGACCTCGAAGCGGACCCAACCGCTCTCGCAGACGGCGCGAACGCCGCCACCGATCTCGACGGTCCCGCCCTCGGGGCTCTGGGAGAGGCGAAGGATCTCGGCCGTCCGGCGGCGGTTCAGGGCCACCGTGCGGCCCGCGGCGCGCTCGGCGAGCATGCGCATGCAGACGCGGGCGAGCGCCGCGCCGCCCCAGGAGAGCTCGATCGGCCGCACCGCGGTGGCCCCGGCCCCGGCTCCGGCGCGCTCCAGCGCGTCGAGCGCGACGCGCTCGATCAGCCCGGCCTCCTCGAGCATCTCGGCCTGGGTCTCGGCGATGTTTCGCTGCGCGCGCTCGCCGACGGCCTCGAGCTCGGGCAGGACGCGGGCGCGGATCCGGTTGCGGGCGTAGCCGAGGTCGGCGTTCGACTCGTCGTCGTCGTAGGCGAGCCCGGACTCGGCGGCGAAGGCGCGCGAGTCGTCGCGCTCGAGCGCGAGCAGCGGGCGGACCACCCAGCCGTTTCGCGCCCGCATCCCGAGCAGCGAGCGGCTGCCGGGCGAGGCGGCGAGGCGGTAGATGAATGTCTCGGCGAGGTCGGTGCGCGTGTGGCCGGTCGCGATCCAGTCGCCGGCCGTGCGCTCACGCAGCCGCTCGGCGGCGTCGTAGCGGGCCTGGCGCGCGGCGTCCTGAAGGTTGCCGGAGGCCGGCAGCCGGACGCGCTCGACGTGGAGGTCGATTCGCAGCGCGGCGCAGAGCCGGCGGCAGGTCGCCTCGTCGCGGTCCGACGTCGGGCGCAGGCCGTAGTTGACGTGGAGCGCGTGGACGCGCTCGGGTCCGAGCGCGCGTGTCAGCCCCGCGGCGAGGCAGGCCGAATCGGCGCCGCCGGAGATCATCGCGACGCCGTGCGTCCCGTCCGGGACGAGACGAGAACGGCGCACGACCTCAGACAGGGCTTCGACCGCCTCGACTCGCACCACGTCGCGATGCTACGCGGCGCGAGGACGGATTCCTTCCTGCTCGCACGAGCAATCCGCGTTCGAGCGACGATTCGCCGCCACCTGGTGGCCGCGGATCGTCGCTCGAGCGTGGCCCGGGCCGCGGACCGCGAAGGGGCGTGTCGCAGCGGTGCCGCGGCTCCGCGCGCCGGAGCGCCGGCGCCGCCGGAGCGCTACTCGGGGCCGGTCGCCTTGGAGACCGCGGTGAACAGCTCGACCGGGGCCGGGAAGCCCTTCAGCTCGACGGCGCCGATCGGCTCGAACTCGAGGTAGTCGACCCCGTGGGTCGCCTCGAGGATCGACTCGGTGACCATCACCTCGCCGGCCAGCGCACGGTTGACGATCCGGTGGGCGAGGTTGACCTCGGTCCCGAAGTAGTCGCCGTCGCGGTA
This sequence comes from Thermoleophilia bacterium SCSIO 60948, assembly GCA_021496505.1. GTDB lineage: Bacteria > Actinomycetota > Thermoleophilia > Solirubrobacterales > 70-9 > JACDBR01. Next base: position 2,209,422 of record CP053031.1, read on the forward strand.
GACGGCGCGGCCGTGGTGGAGCCCGACCCGCGGCTTCGGGCGCTCGGAGAACAGCGTCAGGAAGCCGACGGCCCATTCGGTCAGCATCGACGCGTCAGGCGAGACGACCATCACCTCGTCGCCGATCGTCTTGACGATCAGAGCCTCGGAGGGCAGCGTCGACTCGACCGTCTCGACGAAGCGCTCGATCAGACCGATCGCCTCCTCGTCGCCCTCCTCCTCCGTGTAGCGGGTGAAACCGGTCAGGTCGATGAAGCAGAACGTCATCTGGACGTGGCCGAGGCCCGTCTCGAGGTCGCCGGCGAAGTCCGTCTCCATGTGGCCGACGACGTCCTGCTCCAGGTAGAAGCGCAGGTAGCGCTCGTGGACGTAGCGCATCAGCGGGGCGGTCGCCGGGAGCAGCGAGCTGACCATGCCCTCCATCTGGGTCGCGATCTCGGCCGCGCCGACGCCGTCTCGGATCATCGGCTCGTGGACGAAGAGGTGGAACAGCCGCACCTCGGCCTCGGCGATCTTGCGGATCGACTGCGCGTAGACACGGACGAGCTGGAGCACCGCGACGAGCGGCATCCCGTCCTCGAGCGTCCCCGCGACGAGCTTCATCGCCTCGACGTCCTCGTCGGTCAGCGTCGTCGAGAGCTCCGAGGGGGTGCCGAGCATCACCTGGATGCGCTCGACGAGCTCGGCCTCGAGGCCGGCGCTCTCGGCCGCGTCGGCGAGGGTGCGGGAGCGCTCGCGACCCGGCAGCAGCTCCTCGACGAACCCGAACGCGAGCCGCCCGTCGCTGACGGCCTTTCGCAGCTCGTCGAGTGAGTGGCCGCGCTCGCGCATCCGGGCGACGACCCGGGCCTGCGCCGCCGCCGCCCGGGTCCAGTTGTGGCGACGGACACGCAGCACGCGCCTTCGGACCCAGTCCTCGAGCGTCTCGACGTCGACGCCCGAGATCTCGGCCGCCTCCTCGATGCTTATGTATTCGTCCCCCGCCAATCGCGCTTGCGATTACAACGGACGCGTGCGGTCGCCGGCGAGTCCGGGAAAGCTCGTCCCGACGAGCTTGCGGTAGGGCTCGGAGATCAGCCGCACGGCCGGCAGGGCCGCGAGCGCGGCGCTCGCCCCGCCCGAGACGCGTGCCCGGCCGCGCGCGACCGCGACGGGCAGGCTCTCGCGGCCGAGCAGCCAGCGGTTGGCGGTCTCGGCTCCCATCGCGAGCTCCAGGGCGCCCTCGCGCGGCGACTCATCCGGAGCGAGGAATCGCCACGCGATGACCTCGTCGGGGTCGCTCGACGAGCCGATCTCGAGCCGCTCGTCGAACTCGTCGAGGGCGAGGCAGAGGTGGACGCCGACGGCGCGAAGGCGCGCCGCGACGGTCTCGTCGCGACGGACCTCCTCGAGCGTCTCGAGCAGAGCGCCGCGAAGCTCGTTCGGGTCGAACCGAGATCCGCGGGCGGCGCGATCCTCGATTTCGGCGCTCGTTGCCTCCACCGGTCGAAGATAGCGCCGCGCCCCAGCGCCCGCGTCGCGGCCCGCGCCGCTCTAGGACGCCAGTCCGAGCCCGATGATCCCGGCTGCGATCAGCGCGATGCTGGCGATCCGCAGGGCGTCGGCGCTCTCACCGAGCATCGTGATCCCGACGATCGCCGTCCCGACGGCTCCGATGCCGGTCCAGACCGCGTAGCCGGTGCCGACCGGGAGCTCGCGCAGGGCGAGCGCCAGCAGGACCATGCTGGCGACGAGCGCGACGACGAAGACGACGGTCGCGGGCAGCTTCGAGAACCCGTCGGAGCCCTTGAGCGCCAACGCCCACACGACCTCGAGCAGACCCGCGCCGATCAACAGCACCCAGGCCATCAGAGGAAGCTGGGGCCGCGTTTGACGAGGTTCGAGTAGACGGCGTCCTGGATCGTCTCGCGGACGCGCTCGGAGAGGTCGAAGACGAGCCGCCTGTCCTCGGCGGCGTCGGGGCCGTACTGGGAGACCTCGATCGGCTGGCAGAACTCGATCCGCCAGCGCGAGGGCAGCGGGATCAGCCCGAGCGGCCCGAACCACGGGAAGGTCGGGGTGAGCGGGAAATAGGGCGCGCCGACCGCGCGGGCGGCGAGCCGCGACTCGCCGAGCTTCGGGTAGGTCTCCTCCGCCCCGACGACGGCGACCGGGACGATCGGTGCCCCCGAGCGCAGCGCGACCTCGACGAAGCCGCCGCGGCCGAAGCGCTGCAGCCGGTAGCGCTCCTCGAACGGCTTGCCGGTCCCGCGCACACCCTCCGGGAACACCATCACGAGCTCGTCGGATTCGAGCAGGCGGCTGGCGTTGTGCGGGCTCGCCGGTACGCCGCCGCCGCGGCGCATGAAGCTCGAGACGAACGGCAGCATGAACGCCCAGTCGAGGACCATGAACCGCGGCCAGCGGGGCAGCGGATGCTCCTTCATCACCGCCATGGTCATCATCGTCGCGTCGAACGGGAACAGCGATCCGCCGTGGTTGGCGACGAGCAGCGCGCGACCGTGCGAGGGCACGTTGCGAACGCCCTCGACCCCGACCCGCCACCAGACGCTGTAGAGGAACTCGAACAAGGGGAAGACGGCCTCGGCGAAGTCCTCGTCGAAGCCCCACTCGTCCTCGGAGTACTCACCCGTCACGCGTCGGCCGAGCCGGCCGGCCACCTCCGAGAGCGCGGCCTTCAGCCCTTCGGGGGCCTCGCCGTCGATCGACTCGAGCACGGGCTCGTTCTCGACCTGGTCGCGCACCCGGCGCAGGAAGTCCGCGAGCGCGGTCGCGCCGTCGCTCGCCCGGGTGCTCATTCGCGGGCCTCGCCGAAGCGGCCGGCGAGCTCACCGGGATGGAGCGGCGGCACGAGGCGGCGGCTCGAGGTCTTCTCGACGAAGTCACGGACCGCCTCCGCGGTGCTGTAGCGCGGTTCGAACCCGACGTCGGTGCGCAGGCGGGAGATGTCGACGCCGCGGCCGTAGCGGAGCAGGCGCACTGCGTCGCCGTAGAGCGGACCGGCGCCGAGCGCCTGACCGAGCCGGCGGAGCGCCGGGGCGAACAGCGGATGCGGCAGCGGGGCCGCCGGACGACGCGCCAGTCGCAGCAGGCGCGAGAGCGAGATGACCCCCTCCGCTCCGACGTTGACCGGTCCGCGAACGTCGGAGTGGATCGAGGCCTCGAGAGCCGCCGTCGCGTCGTCCTCGTGCAGCAGCTGGAGCCGTGGGTCGTAGCCGAGCTGCGTCGGGACGACCGGCAGCGTCAGGTAGCGGACGAGCGGGGTGTCGATGTCGGCGCCGATCTCAGCCTGGTAGCGGAGCATGCAGCAGGTCAGACGCGGGTGGCGGGCGGCGAAGTTCTCGAAGTACTGCTCGAGCTCGGAGACGTCGCGCTGGAAGCGGGTGCGAAGCGGCATCCGTCGCGCGAGGTCCTCGGTGAAGAACGCCGGGCCGGTCGGCTCGACGCCGTAGATCGCCGCTGATCCGCGGACGACGACCCGGCGCAGGGTCGGCGCTCGCTCGCAGGCCGCCAGCAGCTGGAGCGTGCCGATGACGTTGATCTCGTGCAGCGCCCGCGCCGGCTTGTCGTTCTCCGGGTAGAGCAGGACGCCGCAATGGACGACGGTGTCGACCTCGGTCGAGGGCAGCAGACGCGCGAGAACGGAGCTGCGGACATCGGCCTCGATGAACTCGGTCCGGTCGAGGCCGCTGGGTGGCGTCGAGTCGAACCCAGCGACGAACTCGACCTCGGGGTCGCGCTCGAGGCGACGGGCGATCTCGGTCCCCCAGACACTCGAGACGCCGATGACGGCGACGCGACGCGCCCTGTGCGCCACCCTAACCCTCGACTTCAGGCTTAGGCGAGGTGCCCTGATCGCGCTTCGTGGGCGGATCCTCGGGGTCGGGACGTACTTCGGTCGACGCTGCGGCGTCGATGCCCGGATCGGGCTTGACGTCCGGGGCGGCGGGCGGTGAATCGGCGGTTCCCTCGCCGGCGGCGCGGTCCTCGGAGCGCCGGAGCAGGTCCTCGATCGAGGCGAGCCGGGTCTCGAAGGCCTCGAAGCGACGCATGAGCTCCTCGCGGGCGTCGCCGCCGCGGCGGGCGATCTCTCCGCCGGCCTCCTGGCCTCGGCGAGCGATCTCGCCGCCTGCTTCCTGGCCCCGCCGCGCGATCTCACCCGTGGCCTCCTGGCCGAGGCGAGCGAGGTCGCCGGTGGCCTCCTGGCCCTTGCGGGCGAGCTGCCCGGCCTCCTGGCGCCCGCGCTCGAGCTCGGCGCGACCGCGCCGCACGAGCTCGTCGATCAGATTGCCGGCCCGGTCGCGGGTGTGGGCGGCCGGCCCTGACGTGGCCGCGAGCGTGTCGCGCACCGCGCTGCGAAGCGCCTCGGTGCGCCCGTGCTCGCTGCTCGCGGACTCCTGGCCCGGCTCCTGGTCTGGCTTTTCGGGGTTCGGCTCCATGGGGTCGCGGGGGCGCTCCTACCCGCTCCGGGCAGCCTATTGCGGCTAGCTTTGCCCCGCACCTTGCCGCGCTACCTCGAGCCCACCGCCCCGATCGCCGCGGCCGCGGTCCTGACCGGCGATCCCAAGCGAGCCATGGAGCTCGCGACCGCCGCCACCGACCGCCCGCTGATGAGCAATCTCGCGCGCGGACTCTGGGGCTACCACGGCACGACCCCGTCGGGCGCCGAGCTGAGCGTGCACTCGACCGGGATCGGCGGTCCGTCGACGGCGCTGGTTCTGCGCGAGCTCCACGGGCACGGCATCCGGCGCGCGATCCGGGTCGGGACGGCGACGGGACTCGATCCATCGCTCGAGCTCGGATCGGTACATCCGGTCTTCGAGGCCCTGAGCAACGACGGGACGAGCGCGGTGCTGCGTGTACTCCGCTCAGCGCACGAAGACGGCCCGGTCGAGATCAGCGGTCCGTCCGACGTGGCTGAACCCTCCGCGAACCCAGGGCTGACGAGCGCCCTGACCTCGCGTCTGCGGGCGAACGCGATCCGGATATCGAGCCACGACCTGCCGTGGGAGATGTTGTCCAGCGGCTTGGATCAGCTCTCCGGGCGAGATCCGGAGGCGACCGACCTCTCCACCGCGGCGTTCTTCGCCCAAGCCGACGTCTTGGGGGTCGAAGCCGCCGCGATCGTCGTCATCACCGCCGGGCCCGCCGGCGAGGCCTCCCTCGAGGAAGCCGATGCCGCGTGCTTGGCCGCGGGCCGGGTCGCCGCCGAGCTCCTGACCGGACCCCTCGGGCACTCGAGCACGATTTGACCCTTCCCTGGCCGGGCGAAGTCGTGCGCGGAGGGCGTCCCACGACCCGATCTCCGGGCCGGAGGGGGCGCGGGCCGGTGCTCAGGAACCGCCGCTGGAGGTCTTCTCGCGCCGCAGCGCCTCGACCCCGGCGGCGATGTCGTCGAGGCGATCCTCGACGGCCTCGAGTCGCAGCGAGAGCGACCTCAACCTCTGCTCGAGTCTTTCCACATCAACACTCGACGCGAAGTTGAGAGTTGACATAGCGCCGCGCTGAGCGTTCGACGCCCGCTCGCCGGCGCTCAGGGCCCTGCTGAGGGCCCCGGAGAACAGCGGATTCTCCAGCAGTGCCGTCGCCAGGTCGCCAAGCGCTTCTTCGCCGCGGGCGCGGAAGCCCGCCTGTCGGTCTTCTTCACTCATGCTCCGCTCACGCTACCCGTCGCGGACGGTCGCGATCCACCAGTTCGCCCAACGCCCGGTTCGAGCGGCCGCGGAACCGCGTGCAAAGAGCTCCGCAACCTGCGGATTTGCAGGTGTTTAACCGGACCCGCGAGCGACACAAGTGACACCGGGTCAAGCACTCCGCCACCCCTGCCGATGGGGACTTCGAATGTCCGTCCACGCGACCCTGCGCAGCCCACGATTCGATTGGGATACGGTTAACCCATCCTTCGCAGATTGCGGGGGGTTGGCGGAACCTCTAGGTTCCTCCAGGTCGACGGGTGGGAGGCCCGGTTGGCCCGCAGGGAGCGGGGTATCAACCGGCATCGCGCGCGCAGCACGAGCAGCACTTATTCGGGGATGAAGAGAACTTTCCTACTTACCTTCGCTCTGGCGATCCTGGGGCTTGCCGTCGCAGCGGGTGCCTCCCAGGCGGGCGGAGGCCTGCTCGGAACGGGCGTGGGCCCGGTCGACGTCAACGTTCCCGGCGGCCAGAACCTCCCCGAGGCTCCGGTCCCCCAGTGCGCCAACCTCGCCGATGAGGACGGGGACGGCCTGATCGACCTCGCCGACCCGGATTGCTCGAGCGCCCTCGACAACTCCGAGTCCGGCAGCGCGGGCGTGCCGACCACGACCGTCCCGACCAACCCTGAAGTTCCGGTTGACCCCACCAACCCGATCCCGGACACCTCGGTCCCGCCGACCACGACCATCCCCCCGACGACCACCACGCCGACCGGTCCCGAGGGTCCGACCGGCGGCGGCGGACTCGGCGAGGGGCCGCGCGGCAGCGGCGGAACCTACGACGCCGGGGGTGATCGCGACCAGGATCGCGACGAGCCCGAGCCCGACATCGGCTCCGACGCCCCCCGTGAGCCGATGGACCAGCCCGATCTGCGCAGGCCCGACGGCTCGCCGACCGCGACAAACCCGACCGTGACTCAGGCCGATTTCGGCCCGGCGTCGATCGGGGTCCCGAACTTCATGATCGATGACTTCTCGATCCCGCCCTTCCTGCTCCCGATCTACCAGGCCTGCGGCACCCAGTACAACGTGCCGTGGGAGGTGCTCGCATCGATCAATCGGATCGAGACGAACTTCGGCGAGCTCGCCACCGTGACCTCCTACGCGGGCGCGGTCGGCTGGATGCAGTTCATGCCGGCGACCTGGGAGGCCTACGGGGTCGACGCCAACGGCGACGGCAAGCGCGACCCCTACAACCCCGTCGACGCGATCTGTGGCGCTGCGAACTACCTCGACGCGTCGGGCGCCTCTGACGACCTGCGCTCGGCGATCTTCGCCTACAACCACGCCGACTGGTACGTCGACGAGGTCATCCTCTACGCCGAGCAGTACGGCGACCTGCCCGACGATCTCGTCGGTTCGCTCACCGGCCTGACCGAGAACGCTCGATTCCCGGTCGCCGCTGATGCCCGCTACGCCGACGACCTCTCCGAGCGCGAGCTGATGATGCGCGCGTCGGGCAAGGTTGACCCGAACGCCGGCTCACAGCTGATCAAGAGCTCGCCGACCCGCCGCGGCATAAATATCTACTCCCGCGACAACGCGCCCGTCGTCGCGGTCAACGACGGGACCGTCACCAAGATCGGCAAGTCGAAGAGACTCGGCAGGTTCATCGTCCTGACCGACAACTACGGGAACCGCTTCACCTACTCGAACCTCGGTGAGATCGCGCCGGCCTACCCGGTACCTAAGGAGCGCAAGCTGAAGGCCTCGGACTTCGCGATCGACGGCAAGAAGGGTGAGCTCCCGGAGCCGGAGCAGCCGGCGAGCGTCACGAGGGAGCCAGCCGAGAAGAAGAGCCTCGGCGGTGGCACCCGCAAGAACATCAAGCAGCCCAAAGCGGCCAAGGCGAAGGGCGGCGGTTCCGCGGCGAAGCCGGGATCGAAGCGCCTCACCAACACCGAGGACATGCGCGACCGTCTCTTCGCCTATCCGGAGCGCGAGCGAAACAAGGCGCGTGCCGACCTGACGGGCCAGCTCGACGGGCTGATGCGCAACCGGATGCCCGGCTACGAGAACTTCAAGGACTACCTCGGCGGCGTGATGCGCTTCGATCAGAAGACGATGCGCCTCGAGAAGCTCCGCAAGGGCTCGAAGGTGACGGGCGGGACGGTACTCGGCCGGCTGACCGAGGGGGCCGACGCCTCCCCGTACCTCCACTTCACGATCCGCCCCGCGGGCCGCGGGGCGCCGAAGATCGACCCGAAGCCGATCCTCGACGGATGGAAGCTGCTCGAGGCGACCGCGATCTACCGCGCCGCCGGCAAGAACCCGTTCGAACAGTCGGAAGCCGACACGGGCCAGATCCTGCTGATGAGCAAGGAGCAGCTGATCAAGCAGGTCACCTCCGACCCCGGGATCGAGATCTACTCCTGCGGCGTCGACGACATCCGCAGCGGCCAGATCGATCGCCGAATCCTGGCGCTGCTCGCCTACCTCTCCGAGCGCGGCCTCGACCCCACGGTCACCTCTCTGCGTTGCGGTCGCAGCAGCATCTACACCTCGTCGGGCGGCATCTCTCAACACTCGTTCGGCGGAGCCGTCGACATCGCGCAGATCAACGGGATCTCGATGCTCGGAAACCAGGGTCCAGGCACGATCACCGAGTCGACGATCGAAGAGATCCTCAAGCTCCAGGGCCCGATGGTCCCCGACCAGGTGATCTCGCTGATGGAGATGGGCGGGCCGACGTTCTCGCTGCCTGATCACAACGACCACATCCATGTCGGTTATGCCGCGACGACCGAATCGACGATCGGCGGCGAGCCGAGCGCCCGTGAGTCCTCGGTACTCAAGCCCGACCAGTGGGACCGCCTGATCGACCAGCTTGGGAAGATCGATAACCCCGACGTTCTCTCGCGACCATCGCGCTTCGCGCTGCCGGCTGAGCAGGGCAAGAGCAAGCGGTTGAAGGGCCGCGCCTCCTCCGCCCACATCGCCGAGTAGCCGACGGCCCCACCGGGCGCGGGGTTTGCGATGGCGAGACGACTGGGGATCGTTCAGCTCGAGGTCGCCGGGCCTCCCCCGATCGATGTCGGTCGCTACCTGATCGCCGAGCCGAAGACCGTCGTCGTGGTCACCACACCGGGTGCCCGTGCCGAACGGGTCAAGCCGCGGCGGCGGGTGCGCCGTGAGAAGCCACGGCGCGCGGACGAGCCGAGCGGCGCAGCCGACGTCTGGACGACCCGCTGGACCGCGGTCGACCCCACCCCACTCGGCGACAGCCCGCAGGACTGGCTCGACCGGATGACCGCCGACGGGTCGGCGGCGGCAGAACGTCTCAGCGAGGGGGTGCGGTTGATCAACCACGTGATGCGCGCCCACCGCGACGCGACCCTCGATCCGTCGCTCGCCGAGCTCTTCCCCGACGAAGCGCTGACACGACGGATCGGCTACGCGAGCCCCGAGGGCGCCGCCGAAGGCCGCTGGGAGGCCGCGTACGAGCTCCCGGCCGACCCGCGCATCTCGCACGAACGCCGCGAGGCCCTGAACGCACGCGAGCGGGTCGCCGACCTGCTCGCTGGGCGGTCGGACCTCGATCCCGCGGCGCCGGCGGCGCTCCGGGCGCGCGAGGACCTCGACGCCGGTCGGGTCGCCGAGGCGGCGGCCCAGCTCGACATCGCGCTGCGCTTCCTGGGTCCGGAGGCGGTGCGTGCCGACGCCGAGCTCGCCGACGCGAGCGAGCCGGTGGCGGAGGCCGCGAAGCGGCTGGTCCACCCCGATGCGGTCGCGTCGGACGCGGACGGCGAGCGGGTCGGGGCCTGCCTGGGGTTGCTCGAGCGACAGCTGCGGCGCCGGCGGGCGAAGGGCTAGGCTCGGGTCGTGGGTTTCGTCGGGCAGCTCCCACGCCCCGAACGGAGGCCCGGGCTCACCGTCTAGCTCAGAGCCCCCGCGAGCGCCCGCATCTCCTCCGCGACATCGCCGTCGAGCTTGACCATCGCGACGTCGTCGAACGGCGTCTCGCCCTGGGTCACGAGCGCGACCTGCCCCCCGTTGCCGAGCACCGCCTGCGGCAGGCCGGCGACCGGGTAGACCTCGAGCGAGGAGCCGACGCAGATCATGAGGTCGGCGCCGAGCGTCAGCCGCTCCGCGCGCTCGATAGCGCCCATGTCGAGCATCTCGCCGAACAGGACGACGTCGGGCTTGACCCGCCCACCGCACTCCGCGCAGTAGGCGACACCGTCGTCGGCGAACAGCGCGTCGACGGCCTCGAGCTCATACCGGGACCCGCACGACAGGCAGCTCGAGGTCGCGATCGAGCCGTGCATCTCGACGATCTCGCGGCTGCCCGCCATCCGGTGCAACCGGTCGATGTTCTGCGTGATCACGCCGTCGATGTGCCCAGCGGCCTCGAGCTCGGCGATCGCGACGTGAGCCGGGTTCGGCTGCTTGTCGCCGAGCATGTGGAAGCGCGGCCGGTAGAAGCTCCAGAAGCGCTCGCTGTCGCGGTGGAACGCGTCGATGTGGGCGACCTCGAACGGGTTGACGTTCTCCCACATCCCCGTCCCCGGCGAGCGGAAGTCCGGGATCCCGGACGGCACCGAGACCCCGGCGCCGGTCAGAACGACGGTCGAGCCCGCCCCGCGGACGAGCTCTGCGAGCTCGGCGACGCGCGCGGGGTCGGAGCCCGCTGACCCCTCCCCCGCGCTCGCGCCGGCGCTCATCCTCTGCCTACTTCCCTTTCCAGTTCGCGCTCCGCTTGCCGAGGAAGGCGGAGATGCCCTCCTTGGCGTCCTCGGTCGCGAACGCGTCGGCGAAGCCCTGCTTCTCGTCCTCGATCCCGTCGGCGAGCTCGGAACCGCCCGAGACCCGCTTGATCCCGGCCATCGCGAGCGGTGCCTGCGCGGCGAGCTTGCGGGCCCACGCGACGGCGGTGTCGAACAGCTCGTGGTCGGGCACGACCCGGGTCACGAGGCCGATCTCGTAGGCCGACTCCGCGGTGATCGCATCGCCGGTCAGGTTCATCTCGAGCGCGCGCTCGGCGCCGACCAGGCGCGGCAGGCGCTGCGTGCCGCCGAGGCCCGGGATCAGGCCGAGCTTGATCTCGGGCTGACCGAACATCGCCGACTCGGCGGCGATCCGGAAGTCGCACGCCATCGCGAGCTCGCAACCGCCGCCGTAGGCGATCGCGTTGACCGCCGCGATCGTCGCCAGACGGCCCTCGCCGAGCTCGCGGAAAAGCGCGTGGCCTGTGTCGATCATCTCGGCGCCCGAGGACTCGTCCATCTGGGTGAAGCCCTTGATGTCGGCCCCGGCCGAGAACACGACCGGGATCGCCGAGGCGATCACGAGCGCGCGGATCGACTCGTCGTCCTCGAGCTGGTGGTAGATGCCGTGGAGATCGGAGATCACCTGCGGCGAGATCGAGTTCATCGGCGCGTTGGCGAGCCAGGCGATCGCGTAGCCGTCGCGGCGCTCGAGCTTGATCGTCTCGCGGTCGTGCTCCGGATCGGACTGCGGATAGGCGTAGAAGCCCTGTCCGGACTTCGTCCCGAGCCGGCCCTGCTGGACCAGCCGCCGCAGCGTGATCGGCGGAGCGAAGCGCTCGCCGTCGGACTCCTCGTAGGCCTCGAGCTTCTCGAGCACGACGTCGAGCCCGGTGATGTCGGCCTTCATGAACGGCGGGAACAGGCCGCGGCGCGGGTCCATGCCGGCGCCGGCCATCATCCCGAGGTCGATCTCACGCGCGCCCGCGACGCCCTCCTCGATCAGCGAGCAGGCCTCGACGAGCGACTTCAGCCACATCAACTCGACGACGCGCTCCTTGTCGGGCTCGGCGTCGCCCGGGATCTGCGCCTCGCCGTTCTCGAAGAACCCCGAGCCGCCGGACTTGGCGCCGAGCTTGCCCTCCGAGACGAGCTTCTGGAGCCCGGTGTGGACGTAGAACGAGTCGCCGTAGGACTCGTTGAGGTGCTCGGCGACGTGGCAGACGGTGTCGAGGCCGAGCAGGTCGTTGAGGAAGAACGGCCCCATCGGCGCCGCCTTCGCCTCGGAGATCGCGTGATCGATCTTCGCGATCGAGAGCCCCTTGGTCTCCTGCTCGCGCATCACCTCGCCGAGCGCCGAGATCAGGATCCGGTTGACGACGAAGCCCGGGACCTCGTTGCAGGTGATCGGCTGCTTGCGGATCGCCTGGGCGAAGTTGAGCGCCGTGGCGACCGTCTCGGGCGAGGTCTCGAGCCCCTCGATGATCTCGAGCAGAGGCATGACCGAGGCCGGATAGAAGAAGTGGAAGCCGACGACCTTGTCGGGCCGGAGCGTCGCGTCGGCCATCTCGGTGATCGACAGCGACGAGGTGTTCGACGCGAGGATCGCGTGGCCCGGGGTGACCGCGTCGAGCTCCTTGAAGACGGTCTCCTTGATCTGGATCCGCTCCGGTGCGGCCTCGATCACGAAGTCGACGTCGCCGAAGCTGTCGTAGGAGGTCGTGCCCTCGATCCGGCCCATGACCGCCTCGAGCTGGGCGTCGGCCTGCTCCTGGGTCAGCTTCTCCTTCTTGACCAGGCGGGCGAGCTGGCCCTGGGTGACCTCGCGGGCCTTCTCTAGGCCCTGGTCGACGAACTTCTGGTCGATGTCCTTGAGCACGACGGGGATGTCGGCCGCGGCGACCGCCTGAGCGATCTCTCCGCCCATCGTGCCGGCGCCGACGACGGCGGCCTTGAAGACGAACATGTGTGGTCTCAGCTCCTTGGTTTCGGGTGGCCTGAGAGTGGCCGGGGGAGGCTATCTGGAAGAGGCGTGTGTCAGTTCGCGGACGGAGCGCCTGGCCTCTCGCTTCTGTGGAGGATCAGGCGCCGTCGCTCGCTCACGAGACCACCCGGTAGCGGATGTGCGTGACGCCCGGCGCCTCGAGTACGCGCACGACCTCGAGGTCGATGTGCTGGGGACCGAGCCCGTCGAACAGTCGCCGGCCCTCGCCGAGCAGGACCGGCACGAGGTGTATCTCGAGCTCGTCGAGGACCCCTGCGCGGAGCAGCGACTGCGTGAGCTCGGCGCCGTGGACCATCACATCGCGCCCGCCGGCCGACTCCTTGGCCTGTCGCATCGCGCTCTCGACCCCGTCGGTCACGTAGTGGACGTTCTCCCACTCGTGCTCGGGCGGCTCGTCACGGGTCGGGACGTAGATCTGGACGCCGTCGTGGTGATCTCCGTCCCAGTGACCACCGTGGTCGAACGTTCGGCGGCCGGTCAGGACCGCGCCGGTCGACATCATCTCGTCGAATATCCGGCGGCTCTCACCCTCCGGCGCGAAGCTCAGGTCGGTGCCCGAGCCTGAGAGGTTGAGCCAATCGTGGAGCACCATTCCGTCGGTGCCCAGGCCCTGGGCCTCGGTGTCGTTCGGACCGGCGATGAAGCCGTCGAGCGACATCGACATGTAGAGGATCGACTTGGACATGGGTCTCCCTTTCGTCAGGACTCCGCGCCGGGCTCGCCGCCGGTACCGAGCACGCGCTCGATGCGGTCGAACGCGTGCGGGACGCCGATCGTGTGCTCGTGGCGCAGGTATTCGGTCGGGAAGCCCGACTGGACCATCGTCATCAGCGTGCCGCCGTCGCGGTCCTCGAACGTGTACTCGAGCCGGGTCGCGAAGCTCGAACCGTCGAGCCGCGTCTCGGTCGACGCGATCAGGATCCGGTTCGGAGGCTCGATCGCCTCGAAGACGTGGTCGTGGCGATAGAGCTCATCCGGCGATGGGCCGAAGCGGATCGACCAGCGGCCCCCGACCCGCAGATCGCACTTCGACTCGACGACCCACCCATCCCAGTCCTTCCCATAGAGCTCGCGTTGGCCCTCCGGGCTCGTGAAGACCTCGAAGACGCGCTCGGCTGGGGCCGCGATCAGCCGCTCGTATCTCGCCTCACGTTCGGTCACGACTCCTCCGCACCGCGCTCGACATAGGCGCCGAACCGATCGAGGCGCGACTCCCAGGCGCGCCGGTACTCGGCCATCCAGCGCTCGGCGTCGTCGAGGCTCGCCGCGCCGAGCCGGCAGTGGCGAGAGCGCCCCACCTTCTCGGTCGCCACGAGGTCGGCTCGCTCGAGGATCGCGACATGCTTCTTGACGCCGTTCAGGGTCAGCCCGTAGGGCTCGGCGAGCTCGCTGATCGTCGCCGAGTCGGAGCCGAGCGACTTGAGGATCCCGCGCCGGGTCGGGTCCGACAGGGCGAAGAAGGTGGCGTCGAGGTCTGTTGTTACTGCACCGATCGGTTCACCTTAGCAGCATCGAGCCCCCGCAACGCGGATCGCTTGCGCAGGCCCCCGGCCCGGGGTTTGATGGACGCGAGGGATCGAACCTGTCCGTCCACGGGAGGGATGAGATGATCAGGAGGTACTCGCTGGCGCTGGTGGTCGTGCTGCTGGTGGCCCTGCCGGTAGGGATCGCGGTGGCGCGCGGACCGGCGAGCGTCGACTGCGCGGCCAACCCGAAGCCCGCCTGCAAGGGGACGCTCGGGCCCGACTCGATCAGCGGTGAGAACGTGGTCGACGGGGACCGGGGCTCGCGTGACGAGATCAGCGGCCTCGCGGGGCCGGACTCGGTCTACGCCAACGGCGGCAAGGACGTCGTCCACGGCGACGGCGGCAACGACGAGGTCAACGGCGGCGAGGGTGACGACGAGGTCTATGGCGACGCCGGGAACGACACCGGGATCGAGGGCGCAGGCGGCAACGACAAGGTCTACGGCGGCCCCGGCGACGACGGCGTCGTCTCCGACGACGAGGGCGAGCTCGAGGGCGGCTTCGGCGACAACCTCGTGAGCGGCGGTGAGGGCGACGACGAGATCGACGCCAACGCAAGCGAACCGGGTGACGTCGAGAAGCTGTTCGGCGGCCAGGGACGCGATGAGATCGCCGCCGACGACGGTCAGCGAGACATCATCGACTGCGGCAAGGGCACCGATCGGGTCGACTTCGACCCTGGCGTCGACACGCTCAAGCGCGGGACCTGCGAGAACCGCAACCCGGTTCTGCCGGGGCGCTAGGGACCGGCCGGATCGCTTGTCCCCTCCGGGGGGCCGTGGTTGGATTGCCGGATGCGGGGGATCACGATTCTCGCGGCGCTGGTGATCGTCGCGACGAGCGCGGGCGTCGCGGTGTCGGGTCCCGTCGCGGCCATCGACTGCTCCGCGGATCCGAACCCCGAGTGCGAGGGAACGCCGAGCCCTGACGTGATCACGGGCGAAGACGTCGACGACGGTGTCGACGGAGCCGATGACGAGATCGACGCCCTCGGCGGGCGCGATCAGGTCGACGCCCGAAGCGGGGACGACGTCATCCGCGGCGGCGACAGCGGCGACTCGATCCTGGGCGGCGAGGGCGACGACAGGATCCTCGGCGGCGGCGGCGAGGACGTCAAGCTGAGTGGCGGTGGCGGCGACGACGTCGTCCTCGGCGGCGCCACGAACGACGGGATCCTCGACGACCCCGAGGGCGACCTCGAGGGTGGAATCGGCGACAACGTCGTCAAGGGCGGTCGAAACAACGACGCGATCGACGCCAACGAGAGCGGGCCGGGCGACGTGGAGCGACTCTTCGGCGGCAACCGCCCCGACCAGATCACGGCCGCCGACGGTCAGCGCGACGTGATCGACTGCGGTAGGGGGACCGACTCGGTCCAGTTCGACCTCGGGATCGACAAGTTGAAGAGCTGCGAGTTCAAGGATCCGGTGTCGGACGGTTGATCCGCCGGGAAGCGCCAGGACAGACATGGGAGTGGAGAGATGAAACGTAGGTCGACGCTGCTGATCGTCGCGGCACTTCTCGTGTCGCTGCCCGTCGGGGTCGCGGTCGCGCGAGGGATCGTCAACGCAAAGGACTGCACGGCCAACCCGAAGGCCGTCTGCAAGGGCACCGACGGCCGGGACGACATCACCGGCGAGGACGTCGCCGACGGCGTCGAGGGGAACCGCGACAAGATCGACGCGCGCAAGGGTGGCGATCTCGTCGACGGCAACAACGGCAAGGACATCGTCCACGGCGACGGCGGCAACGACAACGTCAACGGCGACGAGGGCAATGACGAGGTCTACGGCGACCGCGGCAACGACTCCGACGTCGAGGGCGACGACGGCGACGACAAGGTCTCGGGCGGCCCCGGTGACGACGGAGGCAACGAAGGCGGCGAGGGCGAGCTCGAGGGCGGTCTCGGCAGCAACGTCGTCAGAGGCAACGCCGGCGATGACCACATCGACGCCAACGCCAGCGAGCCCGGCGACGTCGAGGAGATCTTCGGCGGCCCCGACGACGACGTCATCTACGCCAACGACGGCGTTCTCGATCGGATCAACTGCGGGAAGGGCGACGACCTGGTCGCCGCCGATCCAGTGCTCGACGAGTTGATCAGCTGCGAGAACCTGATCACCCGCTAGCGGCGATCCTCCCGGCTTCGCTTAGGGCGTCGGCGTCGCCGAGCCGATCGCCTGCGAACCGACGACCGAGAGCAGCCTGAGCTTGTCGTGGTCCTCGGTGCCGGGGGTCGCGGTGTAGACGAGCAGCGACTGGCCGTCGTCCTCTGAGACGAGCGCCTGGCAGTCGAGCTCGATCCGCCCGACGCTCGGGTGGATCAGCCGCTTGCGATGCGAGGCGCGCATCATCACCTCGTGCTCGCTCCAGATCCGCGCGAACTCCTCGCTGTCTGCGCGTAGCCGCTCGAGGAGCTCCTCGACCTCGGGGTCGTCGGGGTACCGGGAGGCCAGCATCCGCCCGCCGGCGACGAAGCCGCGGGTCATCGGCTCGCGGTCCTCGGGCGCATAGCGCTCGCGCTCGGCGGGGTCGCAGAACCAGCGATAGACGTGGTAGCGGTGCGGTCCGGTGAACCGCATCTGGTCGCCGAGCAGCGCGAGCGCGAACTCGTTCTGCGCCAGGGTCTCGGTGAGCGCGGAGAGGACCTGCGCCGGGGTGTCGAGGCGATCGAGCACCCGTAGGAGCGCCGGATTGACGAGATCGGTGCGCCGCGAGCGGCTCGGCGGATAGCCGGCGAGCACGAGCAGGTGGTTGCGCTCGTCGTGGGTCAGGCGAAGCGCGCGGGCGAGCGAGCGGATCATCTGCTCGGAGGGGTTCGGCCCGCGGCCCTGCTCGAGCCGGCTGAGGTAGTCCGTCGACATGTGGGCCAGCGAGGCGACCTCCTCGCGGCGCAGGCCCGGGGCGCGGCGGCGCGGGCCGGGCGCCATCCCGACGTCCTCGGGGCCGAGCGCCTCGCGGCGGCGGCGCAGGAAGTCGGCGAGTTGGGCACGGTCCATCGGCCGGACGAGTATCGGCGATCGCTGCGCGGCTATCCAGGGACCGACGATCCCTGGATAGGCCAACCCTGGAACCGGCGGGGGCCTCGCGCAACGGTGTCTCCACCCCACCCCGCGATCCCCGGAGGCACCGTGGCCCGTTCGAAGCACGACATCGACATCCCCGACCTGAGCGAGAAACTCGCCCTCGTCACCGGAGCGAGCGACGGCCTCGGCCTCGAGATCGCCCGGCGGCTCGCCGGAGCCGGCGCCGAGGTCCTGATGCCGGTGCGAAACCAGCGCAAGGGAGCGACGGCGGCAGAGCGGATCCGCGAGTCGGTCCCCGGGGCCCGGCTGAGCGTCCGCGAGCTCGATCTCTCCTCGCTCGAGTCGGTTCGGCGACTGACCGGCGAGCTGACCGCCGAAGGTCGCCCGATCGACATCCTGATCAACAACGCCGGGGTGATGACGCCGCCGGAGCGGCGCGAGACGGTCGACGGCTTCGAGCTCCAGTTCGCGACGAACCACCTCGGCCACTTCGCGCTGGTGGCCGGTCTGACGCCGCTGCTCGGCGAGGCCGGCGCGCGGGTCACGACGCAGTCGAGCATCGCGACGCGCGGCGGCGAGGTGAACTTCGACGACCTGCAGTGGGAGCGCTCGTACGACAAGGACAAGGCCTACGCGAGCTCGAAGATCGCCGTCTCGCTGTTCGGGCTCGAGCTCGACCGCCGCAGTCGGGCGAACGGCTGGGGGATCACGAGCAACCTCTCCCATCCCGGGATCACGGCGACGAACCTGCTCGCATCACACCCCGAGATGGGCAGGCCCGACGACACGATGGCGGTCCGCGTCATCCGCGCGCTGGCGCGCTCGCCGCTCCCGCTGGCGCAAAGCGTTCCCGAGGGCGCGCTCCCCGCGCTCGCGGCGGCGACCGGCCGCGCAGCCGAAGGCGGCGAGATGTACGGACCGAAGGGACCGATGAACCTCGCCGGCGCGCCGGCGCCTCAGCGGCCCTACGCGCCGGTGGCCGACGTCGAGGCCGCGAGGCGCGTCTGGGAGCTCTCGGAGAGGCTGAGCGGAATCTCGTTCGCGGATCCGACGACCGCACCGCGGCCAGCCGAATCCCGCACCTAGCGGAATTTGAGCCTCCCCCTAAACAAGAGATAAGCAAGACTGCCGCGTCTCATGGAGGCGCGCACCGAAGCTCAGAGCCCGCAGGGAGACGGTCTGAAGGGCCGGCTCGACCGCTACTTCAGCGTCTCCGAGCGCGGATCGACGCTGCCGACGGAGGTCCGCGCCGGCGTCGCGACGTTCCTGACGATGGCCTACATCCTGTTCGTCAACCCGCAGATCCTCGGCGGAGTGACGGCGTCGGACGGCGTCACGCTCGACTTCGCCCAGGTCCTGACGGTGACCGCGCTCGTCGCTGGGATCGCGACGATCGCGATGGGCGTGATCGGCCGCTATCCGTTCGCGATCGCCGCCGGGCTCGGGTTGAACGCGTTCGTCGCCTTCTCGCTCGTCGGCACGAGCCAGCTCACCTGGCCCGACGCGATGGGCGTGATCGTCGCCGAGGGCCTGATCCTCACCGTCCTCGTGCTGGTCGGCTTTCGCGAGGCCGTCATCCACTCGATCCCGAGCCAGCTCAAGCTCGCGATCGCGATCGGCATCGGGCTCTTCCTCGCGGTGATCGGGCTGACCGAGGCCGGGATCGTCGTCGCCGGCGAGGGCACCGTCGTCGCGATCGCACCGGCGCTCGACACCTGGCAGATCGGCGTCTTCGTCGTCGGGCTGCTCGGTACCTACGCGCTGCTGACGCGGAGGGTCAAGGGGGCGCTGCTGATCGGGATCGTCGCGACGACCGTGCTTGCGATCGTCCTCAACGAGATCAAGGACGGCGCGCTGTGGCAGGACGGGATCGCCGCGATCCCCTCTCAGGTCTTCGCGACCCCGGACTTCGCCCTCGTCGGCGACTTCTCGTTCAACTTCGTCGAGGCGCTCGGGATCGGCTCGGCGATCGCGGTCGTGATCGCGGTGCTGCTCTCGGACTTCTTCGACACCGCCGGGACCGTGCTCGGTGTCGGCCGCCGGGCCGGGCTCGTCGAGCCAGACGGCAAGCTGCCCGGGATGCGACGCGTGCTGCTCGTCGACTCGCTCGCGGCGGCCGGCGGCGGCGCGGCGTCGGCGTCGTCGAACACGACCTTCATCGAGAGCGCCGCGGGGGTGAGCGAGGGCGGGCGGACCGGGCTGGCTTCGGTCGTCACCGGCCTGCTCTTCCTGCTCTGCCTGTTCATCTCGCCGCTTGCCGGGGTGATCCCGCCCGAGGCGACCGCGCCCGTGCTCGTGATCGTCGGCGCGCTGATGTTCGAGCTGATCCGCGACGTCGACTGGTCGGAGCCCGGGATCGGCCTGCCGGTGCTGCTGACGATCGTCGTCATGCCGCTGACGTTCTCGATCACCAACGGCGTCGGCGCCGGGTTCGTCTCCTACACCGCGCTCGCGCTGCTCGGCGGCCGCCGGGTCCACCCGCTGATGGCCCTGTTCGCGGCGATCTTCGTCTGGTACTTCGTGCGCGGGACGATCTAGGGCGTCTGCGGGGCCTTCGCGGTCCCGTCGGCCGTCCGCTGCTCGACCCGGTTTCGCCACGCGAACGAGCCGAGCGCGGCGCCCCCGACGAGGATCGCCATCGCGAAGAAGAGCACCGAGTCACCGGCCGCCGGCTTGGTCACCATCGCCACGACGACGACGTAGAGGATCGCCAGCTCGACCCGCCCGACGAGCTTCATGTTCGAGAGCCGGCGACGCACCTCGGGATCGTGCAGACCATGGCGCTCGATCGCCGCGTCCAGCCGCTTGCCCTCAGGCATGAAGTAGCCCATCCCGATCGCGAAGCTCGTCGCGAAGCCGGCGAGCCCGATGATGATCCACGCCTGGCCGAAATCCCACGAGCCCTCGATCGCGGCCAGCGCTCCGAAGATGAGCGTGCCCATCGAGGCCGGGATGAAGAGCCGCGGAGCCAGCCAGTCCTGGTCGGCGATCAGGCGCGCGTCCCCGTCCGGGTCGCCGTCGAGATCGGTGCGGATCTCGAGCGCGAAGAACATCGTCGCGGCGCCGACCCAGATGATCGCGGAGATCACGTGGAGGAGTAGGAAGATCTCGTACGTGGCCATGGCGCGAACGTAGAACCGGCCACGGCAGCGGGCAAGTGATTCTGCGGACGGCCCGCAACCGCGGCCTCCTCGGGCCGGCCGGCCTTCGTCACCGGTGGGAGTTGGGCATGCTGAGCCGCGATGGACGATCCGTTCGGCCTCGACCAGACGCTGCTCCTCGTGCTCAACCTCACGGGCACGTTCGTGTTCGCGATCTCCGGCGGGCTCGCCGCGGTCAAAGCCAGGCTCGACCTCTTCGGCGTCATCGTGCTCGCGAACGTCGTCGGTATGGCCGGCGGGATCATCCGCGACCTGCTGATCGGAGTGCCGCCGGAAACGTTCGGCGACTGGCGCTTCCTGGCGACCGCGACCGCCGCCGGCGTCGTCTGCTTCTACGCCCGGCCGTTGCTCGACCGGCTCGAGCGACCCGTGCTGACCTTCGACGCGATCGGGCTCTCGCTCTTCTGCGTGACCGGCGCGACGAAGGCGCTCGACCTCGGGCTCGGGCCAGCCCAGGCGATCGCGCTCGGCACGATCACAGGCATCGGCGGCGGCATCCTGCGCGACATCCTGCTGCGCAACGTCCCCGTGGTGCTGCGCCAGGAGCTCTACGCGGTCCCGGCTCTCCTCGGCGCGGCGATCGTCGTGGTCGGCGACGAGATCGGCGCCTCAGGCGTCTTGTTCGCGTTCCTCGGGGCCGGCGTGTGCCTGACCGTGCGACTGCTCGCGTTGCAATACGGGCTCCACATGCCCGTCGCGCCGAGCGAGCGCGACCGGTCCGAGGAAGAGTGAACCCGGATAGCTTCGCCGGCATGGACCTGCGACGGCGCGTCACCTCGCGCGATGGCGAGTTCCTCCTCTTCGCGCTGACCCCGCCGAAGCTGTCGACCACCCCCGAGGAGGCCCGGGCTATTGCTGAGAGGACCGTCGCCAGGCTCGAGCCGCTCGACCTCGACGGCCTGGTCCTCTACGACATCGACGACGAGGCGGACCGCAATCCCGCCGAGCGGCCATTCCCGTTCCTGCCCACGATGGACCCGCAGGATTACGTGGAGCGACACCTCACGGACTGGCGGACGCCGGTCATCGTCTACCGCGCGACCGCGAAGTACACCGAGGGCGAGCTCCGCGACTGGATCGTCTCCCAGGACCCCGGGCGACGGATGGCCGTGTTCGTCGGCGCCCCGTCATGCGAGCGGCGCGTCGCGACCACGCTTCGCAGAGCGCAGCAACTCCGCGCCGAGACTTCGCCCGACCTCCTCCTCGGCGCCGTCGCCATACCCGAGCGCCACACCCTCAAGGGCGACGAGCACCACAGGCTGATCGCCAAGCAGGAGGCCGGTTGCTCGTTCTTCGTCACCCAGGTCGTCTACGACGTGAACGCCGCCAAGAACCTGGTCTCCGACTACGCATACGCGTGCCGTGACCGCGGCGTCGATCCGGTCCCGATCGTGTTCACGTTCTCGGTCTGCGGATCGATGAAGACGCTCGAGTTCCTGCGCTGGCTCGGGGTCGCGGTTCCGCGCTGGATCGAGAACGACCTGCGCCACGCCGACGACACCCTCGACGCGTCGCTCGAGCACGCCGAGCTGACCGCCATCGAGCTGATCTCCTTCTGCCGGCGGCTCGGCGTCCCGTTCGGCATCAATGTCGAGTCGGTCTCGATCCGCCGTGTAGAGATCGAGGCGAGCGTGCGGTTGGCGGAGCGAGTGCGCCGGGAGCTCGAGCGAGACTAGGCAGCCCTGGCCCACTCGTGGGGCGGCTACTCAGCCCACCAGTCGCGCTCACCGGTGACGTCGCCGCGCGGATCGTCGCCGAGGTTGGGCGCGCCGAAGACGAGGATCTCCATGCCGTCGGGCCCGGCCTCGTACCCGCGCCACGTGCCCGGCGGGACGCGCACGACGTCCCACTCGGCCAGCTCGATCACCTCGTCATTCAGTGCCATCCGCCCGCCGCCGCGCACGACGACGTAGACCTCCTCCTGGCGCTCGTGGACGTGGCCGTAGGGGAAGCGGTAGTTCGGCGGGATCCGCTGGTGGGAGAGCCCGGACTGCTCGAGGCCGAGCGGCTTGGTGGCGAGGTGGAACTCGAGGTCGTCGGCGCCGTCGAAGTTCGAGCCGACGTCGGGGATGTCGCGCTTGAGGTTGTGGTGGGTGAAGGGCATCTCCCGCGACCATACGCCCGGACGGGGACCGGGACTACTCGGGCGAGTCCCCGCCGGGAGCGGCGACCGCTAGTCCCGTCTCCCTGGCGGCCGCGGCGAGGCGCCGGTCGTAAGTGAGGAACTCGTCTGCTTCGACGACGATCGCGCTCGCAAGGTGCACGGCGTCGAGGGTTCTGACCGACCGCGAGCTCAGCTCGACGGCCTGGCGCAGTACCCGCTCTGAGACCTCGAGCCGCATGCAGGCCGCTAACAGCGCCGCGGTGTCGTCGGCGATCTCCGGCGCCGCACTCGCGATACGGGTGGCGCGAGTCACCTCGACGACTGCGATGCGACTGGTCACAAGCGGCGTGTCCGACCCGAGATGACGCGCAAGGTCGCCGCTCTCGGGTTCGTCGATCACGAGCTTGACCAGCGCGGAGGAGTCCGCGTAGACGATCCGCCGCTCAGCGCTCAGCGCGGTCGTCCTCGATCGCTTCACTCGCGCTCATCGCGCCGGTCACCGGGTGTCGGCGAGGCGGCCACTCGATCGGATCGGCCGGAGCGAGCTCTCCGGAGGCGAGCAAACGCTCGAGGCTGTCGGTGGCCACGGGCGAGAGGACCGCGACAGGCTTGCCGTGATGGGTCACCTCGATCGTCTCCCCGAGCTGGACGCGGCGAAGCGTCGCGGTGAGGCTGTCTCGTAGTTGACGGATACCCATCCTTGTGGCCACAGTGACCATAAGACTACCGCCCGGAAGCCTCTCGCGCACGCGCCAGGCGGGCCGCCTCTCGGAGGTCCGAGACGACCCGATCCTGGACGGCGGCGATCAGTGCAGTCGCCTCGCGCACGGTCCTCTCACCGGCTGCCGCGACTGCCGGAACGCTCGAGCCCGCCACCATCTCGAGTAGGACCATCCCGTTCTCCTCGCCGGGATACGCGTCCTCGGGGAGGTCCTCGATCAGCGAGGCGATCATGTCCGTGAGGACGAGCCCGGTTCGAATCAACTGATCGGTGAGCTCTCGCGCGAGTGTCAGGTCGGGAGGTTGGTGCGGGATCGGCTGGCGCATAGCCCGGAAAGCTCCGGGCTTCTTCGGTCTCGCCCCCGCGGGCAGATCGAGCCCGCCTCGGCTGCCTTTGGTCGAGGGCAACGCGGCGGCCCCCGGGACCGTCAGCGTGTATTCCTGCTCACGGTGAGTGAAGAGACCGGCGCACTCTCGAGGGCCGAGGCTGAGGTCGCGGCAGTACGCGACGACCCGTCGAGGCGGATTGCGCTGCTCGCCCGGATCTTCGAGGGGCCGACGCGGCACGCGCCGCGCCATCTGCCGTTCAGGCGAGCGGCGCTCTCGTTCATGCGCTGGCAGATTCGACGCGGCCTGCTCGACCCCGAAGACAGCACTCCACCGGGCAGCGCCTGGTGGCGAGCGGTCAACGAGGGGTTGCTACGCGACGGCACCGAGACGATCGCGCTGCTCGAGCGCGCCGGCGGCGAGCCGTCCTCGCGAGCGGTGCGGTTCTGGCTCGAGTTCGCGGCCCGGCCGACCGGTCGCAACTGGTATCGCGCCCACAATGCGAGCGTCGTCCGCGGCTACCTCGAGCATCGCGCCCTCGCCGAGGCCGAGGTCGCGCCCGAGCGCTTCTTCATCAACGTCGCGCTCGTCCGGGTGCTCTACGCGCACGCGCTCGCATCGACCCCCCGCCTTGCGCTTGGCCGCTTCGCCCCGCTCGGCCGTGTCCTCGGCGACCCCCGGCTCGGCATGGCTGGCGCGTTCCTCTCGCTCCGCCGCGTTCTGCCGACTCGCTATCCGCTCACCGAGGACGTCGAGCGCTACCTCGCTCGAGAGCAGCGGCTCGGGCGAATGCTCGACTACGCGGTGATCGTGCCGCGGCTGCAGCGCCTCTATGAATGGTCGGCGGAGGAACTTGGCGAGCCGCGATTGCTGGAGCTGCAGCGTGAGGGCTACCCGACCTACGCTTGGCCGTTCGAGGAGCGCCATGTGTGGCGGGCGACGGAAATGCCCACCGCGGGACGGGTGCTTCGGCGCGTTACGAGGCCTCACTAACAGCAATCAAGACGGCGGCCATCGAAGCTCGCCCAGACGTCGTGCCCATCAGCCCTGAGCGCGGTAGACGGAGAAGGTCAGCGCGAGGAGCGGTCTATCGGAACTGCCGTTCTTGCGCTGCAAGAAGCTTCGCCCGCAACGTCGGGGGGATCGGAACAACTATCACCTCAACGCCCCAAATTTCTGCCGCCTCCGCGGCCCAGCCAGTCAGACTGTCGGCCGCCGCTTGATCGCAGAAGGCGAGGATGGCCCGGTCTCCTTCGTAATGGCGTCGGAGCGTTATTAGCTTCAGAACGTCGCGTGCCACCTTTCGCGTCTGACCCGGCTTCATCGGTCCTTGGCGAGCGAAAGCCTCGACCAGAACGGAAAGGTCTTCGCTCGCCCCATCCACCTCCGTGACCGAGCCGGCTGGCAACTTAAGCCGACGCTTCCTGAGCGTCGGACCGACTAGTTCAGCGACTCGGGCCAAGATCACGCTCTCGGCTCTGCTTTGAACGTCTGAGCGACCCGGCGAAGAGTCCGATGAATCCGCAGTCTCCGACTCTGGGGGTCTCCGGAGCGCGCGCTGGAAGGCCTGCTCGAATCGTTGTTGCTGGCCGCTCCCGGGGAATGGCACACGCTCGTCGACGACCGGCACACCAGCCTCTCGCAACTTCGAAAAGGCGGCGTCGTGGACGTTCGCCTTGATGAGAATCACTCGCTGGGGATTCAGGCGCTGGATGCGGCGAGTCAGATCCGGCACATGGCTCGCGAGAGGAGAAGGATCGTGCGGATCCTGTTTGAGATCGACAAGAAGAACTCCCCGGTCGCGTAGCTCCGCGAGGTCGTCCTCTTTTGACGAGCGAAGGGGCTCGTGTCCAAGCACTCCCCTAACGACGTAGCGAAAGAGCGAGTCGTGGCTTTGGACATCTGCAAAATAGAAGTAGCGCTCGAGAGCAGTTGGCGGTGTCTCTGCCACTAGGAGGAGCTCGACCTCCCCGGGCTTGTACTTTCGCGATGCTCGGCCTCGACGCCGCTGGGCCGCGCGCCTCGTATCCGCGTCTTTCAAGGGTGCGTCTCCAATCGCGGGGCTACCTCGACTTCGATCGCGGCGAACTTGCCGACGTCCACAAGCCCACCCTGCGTCAGCCGCAGCTCCGGGATCACCGACAGCGCGATGAACGAGAGCTGCATGAAGGGCGCGTCGATCGACACGCCGAGCGCCTCCGCCGCGGCGCGCTCGAGTGTCTCGAGCCCTGATGCGACCTCGGCCGCCGGCCGGTCGCTCATCAGCCCGGCGAGCGGCAGCGGGACCTCGGCGATCACGGAGCCGTCGAGCACCGCGACCTGACCGCCTCCGAGCTCGGCGAGCCGCACGACCGCGACTGCCATGTCCTCCCCGCTCGCACCGACCGCCACGATGTTGTGAGCGTCGTGCGCGACAGTCGAGGCGATCGCGCCGCGCTCGAGCCCGAACCCGCTCGCGTAGCCGCGCCCGATCTCGCCGCTCGCGTGGTGGCGCTCGACGACCGCGGCGTGGGCGACGTCGGTGCCGTCGCCGAGCGCGAGCTCGACCGTGCGCGTCGAGATGCTGTGCTCGATCACGCCGACCGCGCGCACCCTGGTGCCGTCGGGGTGGTCGAGGACGACGTCGGAGGCGCTCGGCAGCCGGCCGACGTTGACGGTGTCGCGAAGCAGCTCGGGCACCGGCACCCGCGGCACCGCGCCGTCGAGCGTGCGGCCGTTCTCGGCGACCAGCCGCCCCGCCTGCCAGACGCGGCTCGGCTTCCAGCTCCCGAGCTCGTCGAAGCAGAGGATGTCGGCCTGGTGGCCGGGCGCGAGGCTGCCGAGGTCGAAGAAGCCGTGGTAGCGCGCCGGGTTCGCGGTGGCGAGCATGATCGCGTCGATCTCCGAGATACCGGCGGCGACGGCGACCCGGCAGCAGTCGTTGACGCTGCCGAGCTCGAGCAGCGTGTCGGGCTCACGGTCGTCGGTGCAGAAAGCGGCGAGGTCGGTGCCGTTGCGGACGATGTCCGGCGCGAGCGCGGCGAGGTCGCGGCTCGTCGAGCCCTGGCGCAGGAAGACCCACATCCCCTTGCGCCGCCGCTCCTCGATCTCGGCGAGGGTCGTGCACTCGTGGTCGGAGTGAACGCCGGCAGCGATGTAGGCGTCGAGGTCGGCGCCGGAGATGCCGGGAGCGTGGCCGTCGACCCGCGCGCCGCCGGCCGCCGCGATCCGCGCCAGCATCTCCTCGTCGCCCGCGATTACGCCCGGGAAGTTCATGACCTCCCCGACGCCGTGGGCGCCGTGGCGCTCGATCAGCTCGCGGATGTCGGAGTGGTCGAGCGCGGCACCGGCCGACTCGAAGTGGGAAGCGGGGACGCAGCTCGGGGCGTAGACGGAGAAGCGGAAGGGGAGGTCCCTCGCGGCGTCGAGCAGCGCGCGGACGCCGGGAACCCCGAGCACGTTGGCGATCTCGTGCGGGTCGGCGGCGACGGCGGTCGTGCCGTGAGGCAGAACGGTCCGAACGAACTCGTCGATCCAGAGCTTGGTCGACTCGAGGTGCATGTGGGCGTCGATGAAGCCGGGCGTGAGGGCGGCGCCATCGACGTCGATGACTTCCTGGGCGTCGTGGGGGCCCCAATCGACGATGGTGTCGTCGGTGATGGCGAGGTCGGTCTGAATCCAGCGCCGAGAGCCGATGTCAAGTGCCTGACCACCAGTCAGGCGCACGTCTGCTGTATTCACCGCACCGCTCCGCTAAATGCAGCGTCCGGCGTCCCGCGATCAGTCTCGGTCAGCGCGGAGTTCAATCAAGACGCTACAGGTAGTCTGCTTCAGTTCTTAGGTCTGCGAGATCGGCTCGAGGAAGACGAAAGATCGTGCCTTCTCGCTGAAGCGGAGTCACCGTGGCGGCTGGGTTCTGGACGTACCACAGTGCCTGGCTTGGACTTCCGACGAAGTCAACCAACGCCAGCACAAACTCGTCTCCGTAGCGTTGCGCTGCTTCCCACTCAGATTCCGTCAACTCCGGAGTAGTGAACCCGACGCTCGATTTCACCTCGACCCGAAGGCGGGATCCACTTGAATGCTCCGCCTCTAGGTCATAGCCGACCCCCGTCTGGGCGCCGCGATAGGCGACCACCCAGCCGTGCTCGGCCAGATCCTCAGCCACATCTAGCTCGGCTTCGACGCCCGAGTTGCGAAGGGCAGGCTCGATCAGATCCGGGAGAGGGCCCGCGAGCCGCTGAACGTCAGGCTCCCTTGGACCAGCGTGATCGGCCCGCGTCAATCCGGTGCGAGGTCTTGAAACCACTAGATGCTGCTGCGCGGCCCGTAAAACTGCCGCGTTGGCGCCACGACTCGGATCGCATTCGAAGAGTGCCTCGACCTGCGTCTGAGAGAACCCGAAGTCCGATGCGAACTCTGGAATGCCAACGCTGGCGCGCTTCGGGTAAGCGTTGGCGGTACTCGCGACGTACAACATGGCGATCAACGCGAATACTGGTATGCGTTGGCCCCTCGGACTCAGGTATTCCTCGTAAGTGTGCGGATTGTCCAAATCCGCTACTTGCCATCCATCCGGCGTTTTCCGGAGCCAAATCGAGTGCTCCTCGCCTCTGTACGAGGTGCTCTCGATTGCGCAAGAGTGCCTGCCCTCTGGATCGGCGGTCATGTGTGGACAGGCGAGCCTTACTAGGGGGTCCGCCAGGTTGGCTCGGATGACCTCCGGATCAGCCGGGCAACCGATGCCCTTCTGAATGCCGAGGTTATTTCGCCAAGTGTTTGTTCGGAAACTATTACCCGGGGCAAACTCGCCACTCCTCGTGCTGTACGGCGCAGTCGGCGAGGTGCTGCCCCCGAATGGTGCCGTCAGCACGACGAGCGGCTCAGGCCTGTGCGTCTTTGTCAGCAGCTCATCCATGAACTCCTCGATCTCTGACGACGGCGTCGCGCCCGCTGAACCGATCGTTGCTAGGTCCCCGCCCATCCGCCGCATGCCGAGATACAACGCGATGAACCGTCCCCTTGCTCCGGTCCGCTTCCGGAAGTCGTCAAGGACTGCCAACCCTACGTCGAGAGTGTCGAGGCGATCCGGAGGGATCACACTGCTAGCTGTAGATCCATCTCGGCCATCGCGTTCGGATTATCGACGAGACTATCGGTGTCGATCTCTCCACGGGCCCATTGCTGAAACAAGGAGGAAGGTGGCTTTCCATAGGGCATTTCGACTTCAGGCGAGTTCGCCGCTTCGAACGGAAGGTCGCCGATCGCGTCACCAACTGTGAGAGCCGGGCGGTCACTCCCCGAGGTTTCGCGCGGTTGCGAGCTGCGCTGAGCAGGATCGAGAATCGAGAACGACGGTGTCGGCCATTCAGGCACGCCCTCCAGGCTCGCCGAAACGAAGAGCCGACGGCGTAGCTGGGGCACGCCGTAACCCTCGGCGTGGAGTATCGCGGTGCTGGTCGAGTAGCCGAGTCCTTCCAGACGCTGCAGAATCGCGTCGAAAACCGGGCGTGACCGGCGAAACGCCAATGCGGCGACGTTCTCCATGATGACCCGCGTCGGAAGGACCTCAGTGATGACCTCGAGGAAAGCGTTGACGAGGCGGTTGCGAGGATCACTAGTTAGATTCTTTCCCGCCGTCGAGAACCCTTGGCAGGGTGGGCCACCGACCAGAAGATCCAAGCTCGAGGATCTGTCCCGAATCCGTGCAACCGCGTCCGCGATCCCGGAGGCGCTTGAAAGATCCATCTGCGCCGCCCGATCAGGGGCATGACCATTAGAGCGAAGCGTCTGCACGCACGCTTTGTCGTGATCGACTGCCAAGAGAAGCTCGTGCCCCGCCTCCTGAAATCCAGTTGACATACCACCAGCGCCGGCGAACAGGTCGACGAACCCGCCCTTCGGAAGAATGCGCGCGAGCTGATAAACCATAAGCGGCGGAACAGCATTGCCCACTTGGATAAAAGGAGCTCGGCCTCGTCCTTCGAACACGAAAGAGTCCCGGAAACCTTGCAAGCGCGCCGCTTCGCGCACCGTGATGAGTCTAGGCGCGCTCGGGTGTATGAAACACCCGTTACCGGGGCGGTTGAAGTACGTAGAGATCGTGTAGGAAGGCCTGTCGGCTCTTAGCCGCCCGTAGTACGTGCTGCGACTACCCTCCCCGGCCGCTGCGGAGCGCCGAATCTGTTCGATCCGACGCGAGTTAAACGCTGCTGGCAAGTCGCGCCAGTTGCCGCCAGGCGGGACAGCGTGGACAACCTCTCGATCAAGGTCGCTCAGACGGCCAGAGACGTGGTTGCGAATCGCTTTCACGTCAGAAGTCGGACTTGCTCTGCTACTCCGCGGCGGCGCGTATCAGAACTTACAAGACTCGCAACCGGCACCTCGTGGATCGGGATCTCGACCTGTTTGCGAAGTCTTGAGGCGAGTTCTCTGCCGTTGCGATCGGCCATCACGACGAATCCAGTCTTAGAAAGCCGCCCTTTGCTCGTCGGGCGTCCGGCCCGCGCGTTGGCGCGAGTGGGCACCCAACTGAGTAGTTCAACGCGCCGCCTTCCAATTTGGAGCCTCCCGGTACCGGTAACTAGTGTTCGGGTGCGATCGCTCCGCTGCGCCAGAGTCGCGAGCATGCTGGTCGCCCAGAGCCCAAATCCGAGAGGCTCCTTGCGTCGGAGCTGTAGCGCCTGAATCTCGTCCTCGGGAAAGCCGTTCAGGCTCACCTCTCGCAGACTTACGGCCTGGCGGACTCGCGAGAGGGCTAGAGATCCTGCAAGCAGAGAGGCATCTACTCCGATCCAGTTTCTGCCAGATCGTTCAGCGGCAACGAGAGTGGATCCACTCCCAACAAAGGGATCAAGCACCAGGTCACCCGGGTTGCTACTCGCTTGGATAATCCGCTCGATGAGGGCCAGCGGCTTCTGAGTCTCGAAGCCAACTCGCTCGTCCGAATGCGCATCGAGACGATTGATATCGGTCCATATATCTTGAAGCTGAATGCCTGGCGCTTCATCCACATAGCGCTTAAGCCTCGGCGTCCCAGTGCCTGAATAGGCAAGCCGACCGTCCTTATCAAAGGCCTCCATCTGTTCGTGCTTCCACGCCCAGTGGCGACCCGGCGGCGGTAGTAGACCCTTCCACTCATAATGCGCCTTAGTCCCGACGCGATCTCCTGGCGCGGTGCAAGTGATGAGCTGAAATCGGCCCCGCTCGTCCTCTTGTGTGTAGTACTGATCTAGGTACTGAGCTGGGTAAGCCGTATAAACCGGGTTCCATCGATAACGCGCGGTCTTCGAGTAGAACAAGATCACATCGTGTACGGGGCCATATCGGCGCGAGCTGCTGTGCGCGTGCGTGCGCCTCCAGACGATCTCATTTCGAAACTGCCCGGGTCCGAAGATCTCATCCAAGATCACACGCAGGTAATGGCTGGCGGTTGAGTCACAGTGCAAGTACAGAGATCCACGCTCATCTAGCACTCGGTGAAGCTCGACTAACCTCGGTGCCATTGCGACGAGGTACGCAGCCAGGTTGCGTCTTCCGAGCGAGCGAACGAGGGACGACACTAGCTCCGCGAGGTGTGAGGGCACCAGCGACGAGAGGGCCTGCAAGTCGCGGTCTGTTTGACTGGTCCATCTCCATTGGTCGTCAAAAGCCTCGGTGCGGCCCTCCGACGCATGGCCCCCACGCTCCGAATCAACGAGATCGTAGGTTCTGCCCGAGCTGAACGGTGGATCGAGGTAGACAAGCGCGACCGAGCCCCTGTCAATCCGCGCGACAGCATCCAGGCAGTCGCTAACAACGAGTTCTCTGCGGCCGCTAGGCATGCGAGCGAGACTATTCGGCCAACCGGATGCGTTTACGTCGTCGGAGAGAGCACAACGAGGACGGGAGGCCTAGGCACGTCGGCAGATTACCGGGGCTTCGAAGCGCTCGACAGGCGCTTCGAAGTGCCTCCGAGAGCCTCCTCGCGAATCCGCCTGACCGATTGCGCCAGCGCGTCAAGGAACGGCCTTACCGTCTCGACGAGCTCCTGCAACTCGGCGCGCCCTGCATCCGTCGCCGCGTAGAACCGCCGCGACCGCCGATCCGGGTGCTCCCACTCCCCCTTGATTAGCCCCCGTTCCTCAAGGCTCCTCAGCAGCGGATAGATCGTGTTCGGGTTCACGTTCAGCACCCCGTCGGTGATCCGCTCGATCTCGGCGATCATGCGGTTGCCGAAGGTCGGCTCCTTGGCGCAGAGGTGGAGGACGAGGAGCGGGAGGATGTCGCGTCGGCGCATCTCTGAGCCGAAGACGTCTGACGATCGCGCGCGCTTGCCGGCGCCCTTCTCCTCGGCCGCCGGCTTGGCCGCGCGCTCGCGGCTCGTGCGGGCTGCTTCGGCGAGGGTCTCGGCCTCTTGCTTCTGGCCCTTGGACGGCATCCGGGCATCCGAGTCTATGGCTGCTTAGTTCTAAGCACTCGCCGAAATAACGAGAGCCCCGCTCGGGAAGCGGGGCTCTCGGGAACTCGTGCGGCGCTGCTCGGCCGAGCAGCGCGTGATGCGACTCGGGACCTAGGCGACGCCGGCGGCGGTCTCCTGCTGCTTCTCGGCGACCTCGGTCTGGACGCGAGCGGTCTCCTGGAGCTTCTCGTCGACGTTTCGGCCCATCAGGACCTCCTTGGCGATGACGAGGCGCTGGATCTGCGAGGTGCCTTCGTATAGCTGCATGATCTTCGCGTCGCGCATCAGCTTCTCGACGGGGTAGTCCTTGATGAACCCGTAGCCGCCGTAGACCTGGACGGCGTCGGTCGCGCACTCCATCGCCGAGTCCGCTGCGAAGCGCTTGGCGTGCGAGCAGGCGAGCGTGTTGCGAAGCCCCGAGTCGAGCTTCGCGGCCGACGCCCAGGTCAGAAGCCGCGCGGCCTCCACCTTCGTCGCCATGTCGGCGATCATGAACGAGACGGCCTGGTGCATCGCGATCGGCACGCCGAACTGAACGCGCTCCTTCGAGTACTCCGAGGCGAACTCGAGCGCCGCGCGGGCGATTCCGGTGGCCATCGCCGCGACGCCGGGACGCGTCCGGTCGAGGGTCATCATCGCGAGCTTGAAGCCCTTGTTCTCCTCGCCGAGCATGTTCTCGGCCGGGACCTCGGTCTCGTTGAACGTGATCGTCGCGGTGTTCGACGCGCGCTGGCCGAGCTTGTCTTCCTTCTTGTCGACCGTGACGGTGTCGTCCTTCGGCACGACGAAGGCGCTGATCCCGCGGTGGCCGGCCTCACGGTCGGTCTTCGCGTAGACCGTGAACCAGTCGGCGTAGGAGCCGTTGGTGATGAAGCACTTCGAGCCGTTGATGACGTACTTGTCACCCTTCTTGGTGGCTGTCGTCTTCATG
The DNA here is from genome assembly GCA_021496505.1 of Thermoleophilia bacterium SCSIO 60948. GTDB lineage: Bacteria > Actinomycetota > Thermoleophilia > Solirubrobacterales > 70-9 > JACDBR01. The sequence goes on from CP053031.1 coordinate 2,242,043, forward strand.
CCCGAGACGTCCGAGCCGGCGTCGGGCTCGGTGAGGCAGAACGAGGCCAGCTTCGGCTCCTCGATCAGCATCCCGAGGAAGTGCTTCTTGATCTCCTCCGAGCCGCCGAGCAGGACGGGCGCGCTCGCCAGGCCGTTGGCCTCGAGCGACGTTCCGATGCCCGAGCAGCCCCAGCCGAACTCCTCCTCGATCAGGCAGCCCGAGAGCGTGTCGAGCCCCGCGCCGCCGTACTGCTCGGGGACGTGGGTGTTCATCAGGCCGATGTCCCAGGCCTTCTGGATGATGTCGGCGGGCCAGGTGCCCTCCTTGTCGTACTCCCACGCGACCTTGCGGATGTCCTTCTCCGCAAACGAGTGAGCGAGCTCGCGCAGGTCCTTCTGCTCGTCGGTGAGCGTCAGATCGACCATCTGATTCGGGTCCTTTCGGAAATCTCTTCGATTGACTGGTCAGTCAACCGGCGAAAGGGTAGCCGACCTGCAGGCGCCGGCATAGCGCTCCTCTACTCTCGGAGCGATGGCGCTCGCGCTCTCGAACGGCGAGATCATCCTCGTGATCGTCGCCGCGGTGATCCCGATCGCGGCGGTCTCGTTCGCGATCTCGGGCGATGCGTTCGGGTCGATCGGCAAGGGCGGGCTCGAGACCTCGAAGCCGCCCCCGGAGCCGATGATGGCCCGCTCGCAGGAAATCCGGCAGATGGTCGAGGCCAAGTCGGCGCGCCGGGTCCGCAAGGGGCTCGAGCCGCTCGACGTCGACGCCGAGATCGCGCGGCTCAAACGCGACACCTCGCCGGCCGCCTCGCGGGACCGCGAGCTCGTCGCCGAGGTGCGGACGATGGTCGAGGCGCGGAACAAGCGCCGGCAGCGCAAGGGCATGGAGCCGCTCGATGTCGAGGCCGAGGTCGCGCGGCGGATGAAGGAGCTCGGGGAGATCGGCTGATGGCGAAGTTCGACGTCGGCTTCGAGGGCGAGCACAAGGCTACGTTCGATACATCGCCGGAGGCCTGCGCGTGGGCGGCTGAGGCCGGGGATACCGGCCGGCGAGTCTTCGTCGTGAGCCGAGGCGTCTTCGGCAGCCGCCTCGTCGCCGTCTTCCCGCCGGAAGAGATGGAAGGCGGCGTCGCCGACTGGAAGGCCAGCCGGGTGCGCGTCGAGAATTGGGAGCTTCCTCGCTGAAGCCAGAAGGCGCGGCGTGAAGGTCGCGGCGGCTCGCCTACCTGTCGACGGTCGTGCGTGAATTGCTCCGGTCGCGAATCCGTTTGCGGACCGTCCAGGCGACCTCCGCTGCGACCAGGAGGAGGATCGGAACGACGGTCACGCCTCGAGTGCCATCGGCGACCAACTGCGCAACGAGCAGCGTGAGGCCGCCGACGAGAAGAGCGAAGGTGAGCATCGCCGCTCCGACCTCAATCCGTCGTCCCACTGGATCACCTGCCATGAGTCCGGTGTTGCCCGAGCCGGCTACCGCCCCACCGGCAGCGGGCCCGGCGCCTTGATCCGCCTCAGCGCGAAGTTTGAGCGGACGTCGTTGACGAAGTCGAGCTTGAGCAGGTGGTCGAAGAGGAAGCGCTCGTAGGCCGCGAGGTCGGGGACGGCAATCTCGAGCAGGAAGTCGGCTGAGCCGGAGACGATGTGAGCCGAGATGACCTCTGGCGCCTCGGTGAGCGTCTTGGTGATCGCCTCTGCTGTGCCCGGTGAGTGCTCGGAGACCCGCAGCTCGGCGAAGATCGTCAGGTCGAGGCCGAGTCGCGTGCGATCGAGCTCGGCGCGGTAGCCGGCAATCAGACCGCTCTCCTCGAGCCGGCGCACCCGCCGCAGACACGGCGATGGAGAGAGGTGGAGCTTCTCGGCGAGCGCGGCGTTCGTGATCCGGCCATCGCGCTGGAGGACGTCGAGGATCTTGCGATCCGTGGCATCGAGAGGCACATTCTGCTCGCTGGAGGTCACGCCACGCACGATAGTTGCTCATAGATCGCCTTGCCAGGACGGAGTTGGCACCACATGCCACGACTTCTCGCGGATCATGTCTCCTATGGCGATTCTGACGACACGTTCTGCCACCGCCCTCTACATCTCCGCGATCCTCGGCCCAGGCCTCCTGCTGACTCCGGCGATCGCGGTCGAGACCGCCGGCCCGGCCTCCGTCGTCGCCTGGGGCGCGCTGCTCCTGCTTTCGATCCCGCTCGCGGTGACCTTCGCCGCGCTCGGCGTGCGCTACCCCGAGGCCGGCGGAACCGCCGCCTACGCGCGGGCGGCGTTCGGGGCGGCCGCGGGCCGCGCGACCGGGTGGCTGTTCCTCGCCGGGGTGGTCGTCGGCGCGCCGGTCGTCGCCTACGCCGGAGCCGGCTACGTCGGTGACGTTGCGGGCTTCGGCAGCGCGGGAGTCGCGGCGATCGGCCTCGTTCTCGTCGCGATCGTCATCGCGCTCGTCGCGCGTGGAATCGCCGCGACCGCTCGGGTCCAACTCGCGCTGACGAGCATCCTCGCGCTGACGATCTCCGTCGCGATCGCCTTCGCACTGCCCGAGTCGACCGCATCGAACTGGACCCCGTTCGCCCCCCACGGCTGGGTTGCGGTCGGCGGTGCGGCGAGCGTGCTGATGTTCTCGTTCATCGGCTGGGAGGCCGTCTCGCACATGGCCGGCGAGCTGCCCGACCCCCGCCGCCAGCTGCCACGGGCGATCGCGAGCGCGCTCGTCGTGATCGCCGTGCTCTACGCGGGGCTCGCGATCGCCACCGTCGGCGTCCTCGGCTCGACCCCCTCCCCCGTCGCGATCGCCGAGCTGATGGAGACCGGCTTCGGCGAGACCGGCCGCCGCGCGACCGTCGCGATAGCGCTGCTGCTGACGATCGGCACGATGACGACGTTCGCGACCGGTGCCCTGAAGCTGTCGGGCACGCTCGTACCCCGGATCCGCCCGTCGCGCCGGCTCGGCTTCCTCGCGCTGGCTTCCGCGCTGGCGCTCGCTGGGCTCGGAGTCGGGGTGCTCGGCGCCGGCGGCCTCACCCACGCCTCGAGCGCGTGCTTCGTCAGCGTCTACGTGTTCGCGACCGCGGCCGGCGTGCGGATGCTCAGCGGCGCGACGCGCGCCGCCGCCGCGGTCTCGCTCGTCGCGAGCGCGGTGCTGGTCGCCTTCGCCGGCCCCTACCTCGCGATCCCGGCGACAGTCGCCCTCATCGCCGCGTTCGGCCCCGCCGTCGTGCGCCGTATGCGCAGCGAGCCGACGCCGCGCGACTGCCCGATGCCGAGCCACTGAACGCCGCCGCCCGTGGACATAAAGACCCCTCGCGCCGAGCGCATCCGATTGCCTAGGATCGGAAACGTCATGAGCGAAGCCGACCGTGCCATCGACCTCGAGGACCTGCTCGTCAGGCCGGGGACGTACTTCAACCCGCAGACCGAGATCGTCGTCGTGGTCGACGACTCCGTTTCGATCGACCAGGACGTGTTCGACATGGAGCCCTACGAGGGCGCGGACTGGGTCCGGATCTCCGACGAGGTCCCCGTCGACTCCGACGAGCTCGACGCGACGATGGAGGACTTCCAGACCGGCGCGCAGCTCGGCCAGACCGAGATCGACGACACGACGCTCGAGGTCGATCGCGACGACGGCCCCGACGACGAGCCCGACGAACCGGAGCCCGACCCTGATCCCGACGAGGCCTGACCAGGCCCTGCGGACGCCGTCGAGCGTCCGCCTCGACGCCGAGGTCCCGGACACCGACCTGCACCTCGACTTCGCGGCGGCGCACTTCGGCGACCCGCGGGTCGCCGATTGGCACTGGCCGGGGTCGCGCGGCGGCGCGCGATCGGTCGAGCAGGTGCGCGAGATGCTGATCGCCCACGCCGTCGGTGCCGAGCGCGACGGCTACACGCTGTGGTGGTGGCGCGAGCGCTCGAGCGGCGACCCCGTCGGGATGGTCGGTCTGCATCCGGTCGAGATCGAGGGCTCCGACGAGGTCGAGGTCGGATGGTCGATCGCGCCGGAGCGCTGGGGCGAAGGACTCGCCGTCGAGGCCGCGGCCGCGTCGATCCGATTCGGGTTCGAGAACTTCGGCCTGACGCGCGTCGTCAGCTTCACGATGGTCAACAACCTGCGCTCGCGCCGCGTGATGGAGAAGCTCGGCATGGAGCCCGCGGGCGAGATCGACCGCTACGGGATCCCGCACGTGCTGTTCCGGCTGACCGCTCCGCGTTAGGGGCCGCCCGCCCCGCGCGCGGGCTCCTCACTCGAGGTTGACGCTTCGCGGAAAGGTCCCCCTCGATCCAGACCGTCCGGCCAGGAGCTCGGAGGGATCCGATCGGCCGCCTCGCACTTCGAAATTTCTTCCGCGACGATGTCGAGAACGCGCGGTCGGCTCCGCTCAAGGGGTGAAAGGCCGCGAGAGACGCGGCCGCGAACCAAGAGGAGACCCCCGACGCCCCAGTACCTGCTGCTCAAGCACTACCGCGGCGGCCCCGAGATGCACAAGCCGTTCCCGCCGATGGACCAGTGGGACCCGGCCGACGTCGAGGCCCACATCGAGTTCCAGCGCGGCGTCCAGGAGCTGCTCAGGGAGCGCGGCGAGTACATCGACGCTCAGGCGCTGACGCCCGAGGAGACGTTCTTCGTCCGCTACGACGGCGAGGGCAGCGCGCCCGTCACCACCGATGGACCGCACCCCGAGACGAAGGACCTGATCGCGGGCTGGTTCATGATCGACGTCGACTCACGCGACCGCGCGCTCGAGATCGCGGCCTACGTCTCCTCCGAGCCCGGCCCGAGGGGCGAGCCGATGTACGAGTGGATCGGGATCCGCGAGGTCATGTCGCCGCTCCCGCCGAAGGACGGCGACGCGGCCGCTTGACCGGCCGCCGGACGAATCCCGTGGACGAGGGCGCCCTGCGCGCCCTCGTCCCGCGCGTTCTCGCTGGGCTGGTGCGTCGCGGCGAGGACTTCGACACGGCGGAGGACGCGCTCCAGGAGGCGCTGATCGAGGCTCTGCGCGCCTGGCCCGAGAACCCGCCCGACGATGCCGAGGCCTGGCTCGCCTCCGTCGCCCGCCGGCGGCTGATCGACGCGCGGCGCAGCGACACCGCTCGGCGCGAGCGCGAGGACGTCGTCGCGCTCGACCCCGGACCCGCACGGAGCGAGGCCGTCGGCGATGACACGCTGTTCCTGCTCTTCGTCTGCGCGAACCCGGACCTCTCCCCCGCCTCACAGATCGCCCTCACGCTGCGCGCCGTCGGCGGCCTGACGACGCGCGAGATCGCCGAGGCGTTCCTCGTCCCGGAGGCGACGATGGCGCAGCGGATCAGCCGCGCGAAGCGAACGCTCCGCGGGCGGAGCTTCGACCGGCCCGGCGACCTCGCGGTGGTCCTGCGCGTCCTCTACCTGATCTACACGACCGGCCACGGCGGCCGGGTCGACCTGACCGTCGAGGCGATCCGGCTGACGCGCCAGCTCTGCCTCGCGACAGACGAGCCCGAGGCGCGCGGCCTGCTGGCGCTGATGCGGCTGAACCACGCGCGGCTGCCGGCGCGCTTCGACGCGGCGGGCCGGATCGTCACGCTCGACCGCCAGGACCGCAGTCTCTGGGACCGTGTCGAGATCGGCGAGGGGGTTCGGATCCTGCAGTCGGCACTCGCGGACTCCGGGGAGAGCGGGCGCGGCCGCTACCAGATCGAGGCCGCGATCGCGGCCCTCCACGACGACGCCTCGAGCGCCGAGGAGACCGATTGGCCGCAGATTCTGGAGTGGTACGACGAGCTCGTCGCGCTGTCGCGAGACCCCGTCTCCGACGACCCCGCGGCGGTACTCGGCCGGGCCGTCGCCGTCGGGCACGTCGACGGGGCGCGGGCCGGGCTCGCCGCGCTCGAGCCGCTTCGCGGGGTGATCGGGGAGCGCCACCGCTGGCACGCCGTCCGCGCGCACCTGCTCGAGCTCGGCGGCGAGAACGCGGCGGCGGCCGAAGCGTTCGCGGAGGCCTCCAGGCGCGCGACCGACGTCGCCGAGCGCGACCACCTGGTCCGCCAGGCGGCGCGCCTGCGCACGGGCGCCGCGTCCGAATAGGCTCGCCGCATGGCGACCGAACTCCCTGAGGGAATGCCCGCCGAGGGCGACGAGGCTCCCGACTTCACGCTGCCCGACCAGAATGGCGACGAGGTGACGCTGTCCGAGCTGCGCGGCCAGCCGGTCGTCGTCTACTTCTACCCCAAGGCCGGCACCTCGGGCTGCACGACGCAGGCCTGCGGGATCCGCGACCGCTCGGACGAGTACGCGGCGGCCGGCGCGCGCGTCCTCGGCCTCTCCCCCGACCCGATCAAGGCGATCAAGCGCTTCGCCGACAAGGAGTCGCTCGAATTCACGCTGCTCGCCGACGAGGACCACGCGGTCGCCGAGCGCTACGGCACCTGGGTCGAGAAGTCGATGTACGGGCGCACCTACATGGGCGTCTCGCGCTCGACCTTCATCGTCGACGCCGACGGCAGGCTCGCGACGGTGATGCCGAAGGTGACGCCCAAGCAGCACGACGACAAGGTCCTGAAGGCGCTCGCCGAACTCGGATGAACCAGCGGACGATCGACCGCGCGATCGGCGGCATCGCGACCGGCGTCGGCATCGCCGCGGCGATCTCCCCGCGCCATCTGCTCCGCGCCTACGGCGTCGACGCCGCCGAAGTCACCGGGAGCGCCACGCTCGGATGGCGGCTGTTCGCGGCGCGCAACCTCGTCATCGGGCCGAGGGTCTTCCAGGGCGACGCCGATGCGAGGCGGACCGCGATCGCGGTCCAGGCCCTCGACCAGGCCGCCTTCCTCGCGGCGCTGCGAAACCGCGACGTCCCGGCGCCGACGGCGATCGCTGCGATGGCGACGTCCGGCGCGATCATCGCGCTTGGCCTCCTCGGGCGAGACGGCGAGTCCGCTCGCACCGACTGACGGCTCGCGCCGCGCGGGTCAGGGCGCGGCGGTGATCTCGAACGGACGCTCGAAGAGGCAATGGAGCTCGGTGCGGCGGTTCTGACGCTCGCACGCCTGACGCGGCTTGCCCCACTTCCGGTCGCCCTTCAGATCGAGATGGATAGCCATCACCGCTGTGTACTCGCCGGGCGGCGGATCGGCGAGCCGGGTGAAGTTGCGATGCGGCATCCGGAAGTAGCGCTTGCGGTGGGGCCTGTCGCCGGGAACGTCCGAGGAGATGACCGAGCGGATGTCGTCGAAGCGAGTGCCCTCCGCGCACGGGCCCGCGCCGACCCCGTAGCTCACCTCGAGCGGGTCCTCGCCGGCGCCGTAGGCCCCGTCCTGCGCGAACGCCTTGAGCTCGCACTTCACACCGGTCACCACTCCTCGAGACTCGGCTGCGACCGCCTGGGAGAACGCGCCGAACAGGGCCAGGAACCCGACCACCGACAACCATCGCTTCATGCCGGCAGCATGCCATCGCTTCCCCCGGCGGCGGAGGCACCAGGGTGTCGTCGGACTCACACCCCCTGCGCGACTTCGCGCGCTACCAGGACCGAACCCTCGCCGACGACGTGGCGCCCTCGGGTCGCCGCGGCCTCAGGCTATGAACGCGACGTATAAGGGGAAGATCGCGTAGAGCACTCCCCAGGCCACGATCGCCGGCCAGATGAACTTGGCCCGGCGGTGGAGCGTCTCGTAGGCGACGAAGCCGCCGATGATGCCGAGACCGGCCGAGATGAACGAGAACGTGTCGAGATCCCACTCGGTGAGGGCGATCCCGAGGGCGACGGGGATCGTCGACTGGAAGACCATCGCGCCGGTGATGTTGCCGAGCGCGAGCGAGTCCTTGCCGTCGCGGACCCAGAAGAAGCTGTTGGCCTTCTCGGGCAGCTCGGTCGCGAGCGGGGCGAGGATCAAGGAGAGGACGATCGGCTCGGTGCCGAGCGACTCGGCCGTCTTGATCAGCTCCTCGACGAACAGCTCGGCGGCGCCGACGATTATCCCGAGGCCGAGGATGAACTGGAGGACGATCAGCAGGACCGGCGGGTCGTCGGCGCGGCCGAACGGGCGACCGAGGTGGAGCTTGTCGAGCTCCTCGGCCTCGGCGACGTCGGAGGAGTCGCGGATCGTCCTGTAGACGTAATAGACGTAGGCCAGGATCAGCACCGCGGCCGCCGGATAGCGGACCGCGTCGGGCGCGCCGATGCCGATCAGGACCGCGAAGGTGAAGAAGATCAGGAAGAAGCGCAGGTCGCGCTCGAGCGTCGAGCGGTCCACGCGCAGGTCAGAGCCCTGCTTTCGCCGGTTGCGGTAGGCGACCGCGGCGAGGCCGACGATCGCCATCGCGATCGTCGCGAGCAGGAACGGGGCGCCGATGATCGCGCCGATCGCGACGTCGTCGGAGCCCTCCTTGCCGCCGATGATCGCGATCACGGGGATCAGCGTCTCGGGCATCGCGGTGCCGACCGCCGCGAGCAGGCTTCCGACCGCCCCCTCGCCGAGGTTGAGCTTGTGCCCCGCCCACTCGACGGCGTTCGTGAACACGAGCGCTCCCGCCAAGATCAGGACGAACGCGACGAGCAGTAGTACGTAGTCTCCGATCACGGCGCGGGAAACCTATCCGTCCGGACGGTGCGGTCCGCAGCTTTCCGCCTGGCTACGGGGCGGGCACCGGCGGCGCCGAAGATGGGTGCTGGGGGAATGGGGGGCTCGCTTGATCGGGTGGGGGCACACCCGGAAGGTGCAACCGTGTGCGCCCTACCTTCCCGCGTTAAGCGCGCTCAACCCGATCGCGGGCCCGGCGACCCGCGACCGGCGCGTGCTCGGAGACCGTCCTCAGAGCGCCGAGACGAGTCCGGCCGACCATGAGACGTCGGTGCCGGGAACGAGCAGAAAGGCGGCCGCGATAATCGCGGCAAGCAGCACGTACTGGTGCATGGGGCGCTTCTCGGTTTCCATGGTCGCCACGCTAAGGAGGCCCACGGAGTCCGGTGTCGCCTTCTCGTGACGGAGGCGTGAAAGACGCGTGAACGAGCGGGACGCGCCGTCTCGGACCTTTCCGCCCAGGAACGAAAGAGGCCGGATCCCCTCGGACCCGGCCTCTCCCAACCTCTCGCGGTCGGCTCTCGCCGCCGCTCAGGCGCTTCCCGCTACTGGAGCAGGCAGGCCTGCTGATCCTCGGGGGTCGTCGCGTTCTGGAGGCACTCGAGCTGCTCGGTGTCCGGGCTAGTCGAGCCGCCGGTGCTGCCACCGAGCGCTCCCGCACCGCCCAGCGCTCCGAGGCCACCCAGGCCGCCGAACTGCTGCGCGAGCTCGTCGATCGGAGCGGCGTCGGACGGCGCCTCGATCGTCTGCTCCTCGTTCGGCTCGCCGACACCGGCCGAGAACGTCAGCTCGGCGCCCTCGACCCCGCTCGCCGAGGCCTCGGGGATGCCCGAGACGTCGAGGCCGAACGTGAAGTCGATCTGGCGGATGTTGTCCTCGCCGTCGACGTAGACGTCGAAGCCGGCCTCGCTGATCGCGTCGGTGACCTGCTGGATCTGCTCGTCGGTCGGCTGCGCGCCACCGGCGGACGGCACCGCGGTGCCGAGCTCGACGAGGTCGTTGACCATCGCCTCGGTGTCGATGTCGCCCGAGACGTGCGTCGTCTCGGTGCCGTCGATGTCCTCGGTGCCCTCGTTGGAGAGCTCGCCGAGCCAGCTGTTCAGATCGATGTTCTCGCAGGCGCTGGGATCGCCACCCTGCTGCTCGATCGACTGCGAGCAGCCCTGGACGAAGGCCTCCTCGAACGACAGACCCTCGGCCGAGCCGGCCGCCTGCTGCTGGGACTCGAACTGCGTCTTGAGCTGCTCGAACACGTCGGTGCCGACCTCGTAGGCCTGGTCCTGGTACTCGACGTACGCGTTGTCCTCGGTGACGATCAGGCCGCCGTCGAGGTTGAACGACTGGCCGGCGCCCTCGGCCTCGACGCTCGCGTCCCAGTCGAGCTGGGGCAATGCCGCCGGGTTGTCGGGGTCGCCCTGGAACGGGCCGGAGAGGGACAGCGAGAAGCTGCCGCCCTGGTCACCCTCGGCGGAGCCGTCGACCGACAGGTCGAGCACACCGCTGGAGATCGTGTTGTCAGAGGCGAATGCCGCGTCGAGGACCTCCTGGGGATCCTCGTCGCTCGAGCCACCGCTGCTTCCCCCGTCGTCGCCCCCGCAACCGACGAGCACCGCGAGCAGCAGCGCTGAGAACAGCAGTGCGAGCTTCCTGATCGAGAACAAGGAGTGTTCCTTTCTGCGTTTCAAACTTGGTTCGGTCCCGACTCACGGGCGACCGGAGCGACCCTCTCGGGGCGCGACGGCCGCCGCACGCTAGCAGCGGTCCGGGCGGTAAGGTCCGGCTTTCGTGTCCAATCCCCGGACCATCTTCTACACCGGCAAGGGGGGTGTGGGCAAGACGAGCGTCGCCGCGGCGACCGCGATCCGTGCCGCCCAGGCCGGCGCCGAGACCCTCGTCGTCTCGACCGACCCCGCCCACAGCCTCGCCGACTCGCTCGGCGTCGCCGTCGGGCCACAGCCGGTCGAGGTCGGGCCGCGGCTTCACGCGCAGGAGGTCGAGGCGCGGCGCGAGATGGAGCGCAACTGGGGCGAGGTCCGCCGCTGGATGGTCGACGCGATCGGCCGCCAGGGCGTCTCGGACATCGCCGCCGAGGAGCTGACGGTCCCGCCCGGTGCCGACGAGCTCTTCAACCTGTTCGAGGTCGAGCGCCACCATCGCGAGGGCCGCTACGACGTGATCGTCGTCGACTGCGCCCCGACCGGCGAGACGCTGCGGCTGCTGTCGTTCCCCGAGGTCGCGCGCTGGTGGCTCGACCGCGTCGCCCCGCGCGAGGGCGTCCTGCTCGCGGCCGCGCGGCCGTTCGCGCGCACGCTGCTCGAGGTCGACCTGCCGGGTCCCGACGTCTTCGCCCAGGTCCACGCGCTCGTCGGCCGCCTCGTCGCGATGAACGCCGTATTGCGAGACCGCGAGGCGAGCTCGATCAGGCTCGTCGTCAACCCGGACCGCATGGTCGTCGCCGAGACGCGGCGGACGTTCACCTACCTGAGCCTCTACGGCTTCCCGACCGACGCGGTCGTGGTGAACCGGGTCTTCCCCGAGCAGGCGTCCGACGGCTACTTCGGCGCCTGGCGCGAGCGCCAGCTCGCCGAGCTCGACGAGATCCGAAACGGCTTCGCCGAGCTCGAGGTGCTGACCGGCCGTTACTTCGATCGCGAGGTGATCGGCGAGGAGCTGCTGCGCGAGCTCGGCGACGAGCTGTTCGGTGGGCTCGACCCCACCGCGGTCTTGAGCGACGGCGGCGGAGAGGTCTTCGGCGAGGTCGACGGCGCGCCGGTCGTGCGGCTGCGGCTGCCGTTCGCCTCGCGCGAGTCGCTCGATCTGAAGCGAAACGGCGGCGAGCTGATCGTCTCGGCGGGCCGCGAGCGCCGGACGCTCATCCTGCCGCCGGCGCTGGCGCGCCGTGACGTGGCCTCCGCGGACCTGCGCGAGGGTACGCTCGAGATCCGCTTCGCCGATGACAGAGAGCCAGGAACCGCAGGCCCACCGGCCCCCGCCGCAGAGCAACGGAGCCCCGCCACCACCGGCGGGTGACGCGCCCGGCCTGCCCGCGCACCGCTGCCTCGAGTGGTGCCCGATCTGCCGCACCGCCGAGGTCCTGCGCGAGAACGCGACCCCGGAGCTCCGCGCGAGCCTCGCCGAGGCTCAGCAGGAGGCCCTGCTGACGCTTCGGGCGCTGATCGACACGTACCTCTCGCAGCCGCCACGTCCGGACGCGCCGGACCCCCCACCCGAGGAGCAGGGGATCCGCGACATCCCGATCGGCTGACCCGCCCACCTCGGTGCGGCCGAGCGTGCTGAGGGGGCGCTGGGCAAGGAAGCAGGGAGCGAAGCGTGCTCCGCACGTGAGCGACCGATGACGCCGCCCAGCGGCGCCTCAGCCGCTCAGGCGAGGCCGGCGGCTTCGTATTCGCGGAGAAATCCCTCGAACAGGCGGACGTGGCCCTGCTCGTCGCGGAGGATCTCGATGACCATGTCCTGGGTCACCGGATCGATCTCCTCGGTTTCGGCGATGATCTGGCTGTAGTACTCGATCGCGCCGCGCTCGGCCTCGATCACGCCGCGGATGACGTGGACGATGTCGACTTGGTCGTCGGGTGGCTGGAGAAAGGACTGCTCGGCGGCGAACCCCTCGGAGCCGGGCACGACGCCGTAGAGCTCCTTGATCCGGGCGGCGAACTGCTGCGCGTGCCCGAGCTCCTCCTGGATGTCTTGGGCGAGCGACTCCTTGACCTCTTGGGCGCGGACGCCGTCGGGGTTGGTCGAGTTGGAGATGTAGCTCATCACGGTCTCGAGCTCCATCCAGTAGGCCTTCTTGAGCATCTCGACGACCCGCTCGCGCTGGCCGGAATTCTCGGGCGCCATGATGTCCTTGATGGCGGTGTGAGTCACTGTCCATCACCTCTTTCGGTACGTCTCGAGGGTGTTCGAAGCTCTACGCGACAGGTACCCGGAGGGCGGTTTGGAGAACGCCGGCCCGGGTTCCATGAAGTCGCGCCGAAGCGGTTTGACTGCGCGCTCTGAGGGAATCCATCCATTGCTGGGTGGCAAATGCGCCGGTCGACCCCCCAGCCGGTGCATTCCACTCAGCACTTCTTCTCTCCGGCTCAGCGCAGTGAACTGGGCCGGAACGCGCGAAGGGCCACCCTCGGGTGGCCCTTCGTCGCGATGTCACATGGGAGGTGTCCGCTCCCGGCCGAGGTAGGACCGAGAGGGGTTGTCTGCATCCCCCATATCGGCGGCCACGCGGAGAACTTGAGCCCCGAATCCCGAAACGTCTGATCGGCGGGCCTCAGAAAGAGGAATGGGGCGCCTCGAAGCGCCCCATCCCTGGCATCCGGCGCCCACGAGCCCCCGGGGGTCGAGAGCCTGGACGTCCTTCCGCCCGCTCCATCGACACCGCAACCCGCGGCGGCGAGCAACCCGGTGCGAGCTGGACGTCTGTATGAGCCGGGAGCCGCCGACTCAAGCCGTGACGGCTTCGACGAGACCGCGGTCCGTGTCGTGGTCGAGGCGCTCGGCGGCCTCGGCGGCCGACATCCAGACGAGCTCGTCGACCTCGTCGTTGGCGGCGAACTCGCCGCCCACGACGCTCATCTCCCACCAGCGCACGATCTTGCTGCGGCCCTTGTGGTCCACATACAGCGTCGGCTCGAGCTCACGGCCGAGCTCGCAGCGCAGCCCCGTCTCCTCCTCGACCTCACGCAGCGCGGCGTCCTCGAAGCTCTCCCCCGGCTCGAGCTTGCCCTTCGGCAGCGACCAGTCGTCGTAGCGCGGGCGGTGGACCACCGCGACGCGCAACTCGTCGGCCGAGCGCTCGACGATCACGCCACCGGCGGCCCTCACCTCCGGTTCCACGTCGGCCTCCTTGTCGAGCTCGCGCCGGTTCACCGCCGGCAGGCTACGCGGCACCGCCCGACGCCGCCGAGGGTGTCGAGGGATCGGGGAGAAGGGGATCGCTCTCGCGCCGGTAGGCGGCCCACTCGCGAACGGCGATCTGAAGCGAGGCGGCGGTCGGGATCGCGAGGATCGCGCCGAGGACGCCGAACAGAGTCGAGCCGAACAGCACCGCGACGAGGACGACGAACGGGTCGACCGCAACCGCGCGCTTCTGGATCTGCGGCTGGATCACGTAGTTCTCGATCTGCTGGTAGACGATCGCGAAGCCGATCCAGACCAGCACCCCGACCGGGAAGTCGACGAACAGCATCACGACGGCGATCAGGACCGCGGCGATCGTCGCGCCGACGACCGGGATCAGGTCGAAGAACGCGACCACCAGCGCCAGCGCGCCCGCAAACGGCGCGCCGAGGATCGAGAGCACCACGTAGGAGGCGATGCCGGCGACGGTCGCCTGAAAGAGCGCACCGCCGCAGTAGTTGCCGACCGCGCTCGCGATGTGATCCAGGGTCCTGCCGACGCGCTCGGAGCGGTCGGGTGGCTGGGTCTTGAGGAACGCGTTCACCCAGCGCCGCCCGCCGGCGACCATGAAGACCGAGAGGATCAGGATCGTCACGGCGGTGAAGATCGAGTTGACGACGCCGACCCCGATGTCGCGCAGGATCGCCGCCGCGTCGCCGATCCGGCTCGGCAGCTCCTTCGCGAGGTCCTCGAGCTCGCCGGTGACGTCGTAGTCCTCGTTGACGCTGGCGAGCGTCTCGTTCTCGTCGACGAAGTCGCTGACGTCGTTGACGTAGGCGGGCAGGTTGTCGACGAAGTCCTCGGCCTGCTCGACGATCGACGGGATCAGCGCCGCGCCGAGCGCGATCGGCACCAGGACCAGCAGGCCGTAGGCGAGGGCGATCGCAAGGCCCCGCTTCATCACCCGCGAGAGCAGGTTGACCGGGCCCGAGACCGCGACGGCGATGAAAGCCGCGATCAGGAGCCAGGAGAGCGGGCCGCGCAGCAGGTAGATGACGAACAGCGCGACGGCTACGGCGACGACGACGAGCACGGAGCGAAAGACCCCGCGGACGAAGGAATCCTCGCTCGCCGCCATCCGGCATGGGTTCGCCGTCGGCGGCCCGGTTCCTCGCCGCGGGCGCCGGCGCTAGCGTCGGCGGAGGTATGGACGAGCGCTTGGGTGAGCTGCGGGACCTGCTCGGCGAGATATCCGATCTCGGCCGTGCGCGAGCGCTGCTCGCGTGGGACGAGCGCACCGGCATGCCGCCGGGCGGCGCGCCGGCCCGCGCCGAGCAGCTCGCGACGCTGACCCGCGTCCGCCACGAGCGGCTCACCGCGCCGCGGCTCGGCGAGCTCCTCGCAGAGCTGGCCGAGCCCGCGGCGGAGCTCGACCCCGACGGCTTCGAGGCGAGCCTCGTCCGCGTCGCGACGCGCGAGAACGCGAAGGCGAGCCGGGTCCCGGCGGAGTTGCGCGCGCGGATCGCGCGCACCTCGTCGCTCGCCGAGACGGCGTGGGAGCGGGCGCGCGAGGCCGGCGACTGGGCTTCGTTTCGGCCCCACCTCGAGCGCGTGGTCGACCTGCGGCGCGAGTACGCCGCCTGCTTCGCGCCGAGCGAGCATCCCTACGACCCGTTGCTCGACGACTTCGAGCCGGGGATGCGCACGGCCGAGCTCATCCCGGTGCTCGACCGTCTGCGCGCCGGCACGATCGAGCTGCTCGAGCGGATCGAGGCGAGCCCGATCGAACTCGACGTCTCGCCGCTGCGGGGCGAGTTCGCGGTCGAGGCGCAGTGGCGCGTCGCGCGCCGGGTCGCGGCGACGATGCCGATCGCGCCGAGCGACTGGCGCCTCGACGAGACCGTCCACCCCTTCCTGACCTCGATCTCACCGCACGACGTCCGCGTCACGACGCGGCTCGAGCCCGACGCGCTACCGACCTCGGTCTGGGCGCTGATCCACGAGTTCGGGCACGGCATGTACTCCAACAGGCTCTCGCCCGAGCTCGAGCGCAGCCCGCTCGCGCGCTCGGTGTCGCTCGGCTTCGACGAGTCACAGAGCCGGATGTGGGAGAACCTCGTCGGCCGGAGCCGCGGCTTCTGCGCCCACCTCGCGCCGATCCTCGCCGCCGAGTTCCCTGACCGGCTCGGCGGCCTCGACGGCGAGTCTCTCTACCGCGCCGCGAACCGCGTCGCCCGGACGCCGATCCGGATGGACGCCGACGAGGTCACCTACAACCTCCACATCGCGCTGCGCTTCGAGCTCGAGGTGGCGCTGTTCGGCGGCGAGCTCGAGGTCGCCGACCTCCCCGAGGCGTGGCGCGAGCGCTCCGTCGCGATCCTCGGCGTCGAGCCGCGCGACGACGCCGAGGGCGTCCTCCAGGACGTCCACTGGGCGGCCGGGTCGTTCGGCTACTTCCCCACCTACTCGCTCGGCAACGTCATCGGCGCGCAGCTCTGGGAGCGGATCGTCGTGCCCGAGCTCGGCGACCCCGAGGCGATGTTCGCCCGCGGCGAGCTCGAACCGCTGCGCGAGCTGATGGCCGAGCGGCTCTACCGCCACGGGGGCAAGCACCTGCCCGGCGAGATGATCCGGCGGCTCACAGGCGGACCTCTAGACCCGGAACCCCTGCTCCGAGCGCTCGGCCACAAGTTCGGCTCGCTCTACGAATGCAATTCGTGGCCCGCCAAGAATGCAGTTCGTGAGCCGCAACTCAAGCTTCGCTAACGGTTTACCGATCTAAATGCCTAATCACCGCCACCCAGAGGCGGTGAGCGGGGGACCCAAAGGGCCGCGTCATGCGGCCCCGGGGCGAATCGGGCCGACCGGCCCGTAGCGCGGTTTCTCACCAAGAGCGCGAGCCCGACAGCTAACCCCGCCGGCGAATCGAAACGAGAAGCTGAAAAGAGGACACCGCATGCCCGCACCCGAACCGTCGCGACGGCACTCGACGCCGCGCACGTTCCTGGTCGCGCTCTTCTGCGCGGCCGCGCTCGCACCGCTCGCCCTGATCGCATCGGCCGCGCAGGCTCAGGAGCTCCCCGCCGAGCAGACGTCGACGACCACCACCTCCGCGACCGGCGACGAGGCCCCCAGCCCGGCCACCGAGACCGGCGGGGAGACCGAGACCACTGACGAGACCGACACGACGGCTCCGAGCGACGAGGGCGAGCCGATCGACGAGACCGGCACCGAGGACGAGTCCGCCGACGAGGGCGAGCCCCAGACGGCCCGCGCCGAGAAGCGGCGGCTGCGGCTGACGGTCGAGCGGGTCTCGAGCGAGCGCGCCTTCTTCGCCGGCAAGCGCAAGGTCGAGTTCACGTTCAAGACCGCCGGCGGCAAGCGCGACCTGCGCATCCAGGCCGTCCGCAAGAAGGGCCGCAAGGTCGCGATGGGCTGGAAGCTGAACAACGTCGAGTCCGGCGTTCGCAAGCGCGTGCGCTGGAACGGCGCGACCCGCAGCGGAAAGCCGGTCAAGGGCGGCCAGTACTACTTCCGCGTCCGCGAGCAGGACGGCCCGGAGGCCGAGCGCGCGAAGGCCAAGGGTGGCCGGACGGTCAAGGTCTACCAGCACATTTTCCCGGTCCGTGGACGCCACTCCTACGGCGACGGATTCGGCGCCGGGCGCGGCCATCAGGGCGCGGACGTGTTCGCCAACTGCGGCACGAAGATGGTCGCCGCGCGGGCCGGCAAGGTCCAGTACCGCGGCTATCAGTCCTCGGCCGGCAACTACGTCGTCATCGACGGCAAGGCGACGAAGCGCGACTACGTCTACATGCACCTCACGCGGCCGGCGAAGGTCCGCCAGGGCAAGCGCGTCAAGGCCGGTCAGACGATCGGCAAGGTCGGCGAGACCGGCAACGCGTCCGGATGCCACCTCCACATGGAGGTCTGGCGCGGCGGCTGGTACGAGGGCGGCGGCAAGCCCGAGCGCCGGATCAAGAAGCTGCTCAAGGGCTGGGACCGCTACTCCTGAGCCCTGCGCGAGCGCCCGGCGCGGCTCTGCGAGGCCGCGCCGGGCCGCGGCGAAACTTTCACATCGCACGCAAGCCGGTGAAACCGGTTGTCTAAGGTCGTCGGCGTGAGTCCACTAGTCATCGCAGTCATCGTGTTCGTCGTCATCGGCGCCGCCGTCCTGACCGTCCTCGCGCGTGGCGTGAAGAAGGACGAGGAGCACCGCGAGCAGCTCGAGAACGAGAACCCGCGCGGCAACCGTCTCGGCCAAGAGCACGCGACGGTCACCGACGAGTCCGGCAAGACCCGCGTCGCCGACTGAGCCGATCCGGCCGGCGAACCGCCCTCTGTAGCGTTCGATCGCGTATGCAGCTGCCGCGCGCGATCGACACCGCACTCGACTGGACGGTCGTCCCCGGCTTCTCGAAGCTCGGCTACGCGCTGCGCCGCGGCGCCTGGGAGGACGAGCCCTCCGTCGTCGCCGGTCGCGATGTCGTCGTCACCGGCGGCTCGTCCGGTCTCGGCGAGGCCGCCTGCGAGCAGCTCGCGGCCTCTGGCGCGCGGGTCCACATGGTCGTCCGAAACGTCGACAAGGGCGAGGACGTCAGGTCGGCGATCTCCGAGCGGACCGGCGGCGAGCTCCGCGTCTGGCGCTGCGACCTCTCCGACCTCGATTCGATCCGCGAGTTCTGCGCCGGCTTCTCCGAGCAGGTCCCCGAGCTCGCGGCGCTCGTCCACAACGCCGGCGCGATGCCGGGTGAGCGCGAGCGCAGCCCGCAGGGCTTCGAGCTGACCTTCGCGACCAACGTCCTCGGCCCGTTTCTGATGACCGGCGAGCTGCTCGGGGTCCTGCGAGCCGGGATCCCCTCGCGCGTCGTCACCGTGAGCTCGGGCGGGATGTACACGGCGGGCCTCGACGTCGACGACCTCCAACTCGAGGACCGCGACTACGACCCGTCGCGCTTCTACGCCCACACGAAGCGCTGCGAGGTGATCCTCTCCGAGCTCTGGGCCGAGCGGATGGCCGGATCGGGCATCGCCTTCCACTCGATGCACCCGGGCTGGGCCGCGACCCCGGGGCTCGAATCCTCGCTGCCGACCTTCTACAAGCTGACGAAGCCCCTGCTGCGCTCGAGCGCGGAGGGCGCCGACACGATCTCCTGGCTCGTGACCGCGCCCGAGCCGGGCTCGAGCTCGGGGCTCTTCTGGCACGACCGCGCGCCGCGGAGCACGCACAGGACCGACAAGACGCGCGAGTCCTCGGCCGACCGCGAGCGGTTGTGGAGCGAG
This sequence comes from Thermoleophilia bacterium SCSIO 60948, assembly GCA_021496505.1. Lineage (GTDB taxonomy): Bacteria > Actinomycetota > Thermoleophilia > Solirubrobacterales > 70-9 > JACDBR01. The sequence continues at coordinate 2,260,726 of CP053031.1, forward strand.
TGCGAGCGACTGACTGACTGGAGCCTCGCGGGCGAGCGCGAGGCTCCCGCGAACGGGAAGGGACGGGGCTGAGATGGCGCGCTACGTGGGAACGGTCCCGACCGACTGGGAGATCGAGCGGGCCTACGACTACATGGTCGACTTCAGCTCGGTCGAGGAGTGGGACCCGGGCGCGGTCCGCGCCTCGGTCCTCGAGGGCGCGCCGGGCGCCGGTGGGACGAAGTTCGAGGTCATGTTCAAGATCGGCGGCATCACGCAGCGGCTCGTCTACGAAACCCTCGAGGCCGTGCGGCCCGAGAAGATCGTCCTGCGCGCGACGACCCCGACCTTCATCTCCCTCGACACGATCACCTTCACCCGCTCGGACGGGCGCACGATCGTCACCTACGACGCCGAGGTCAGCCTGCGCGGCCCGCTCAAGCTGGCCGACCCGCTGCTCGCGATCGGCTTCAAGCGGACCGCCGACAAGGCGGCCGCCGGGTTGCGCGAGCGCCTCGCAAGCTAGATTCGACGGCGCCCGAGAACGCGGCGGCCAGCCGCGTGACGGCGAGACCCAGGCACTCGCCACGCAACCATTGGAGAAGAGGATGCACGTAGTCGTTGCCGGGGGGCACGGAAAGATCGCGATGCGGCTGCTCGACCGGCTGACGACCGGTGGTGATCGCGGGGTCGGGCTGATCCGCAACCCCGACCACGCCGCTGACCTCGAGGCCGTCGGCGCCGAGGCGCAGATCGCCGACCTCGAGCAGCTCGAGGCCGACGAACTCGTGCCGCTCATCGAGGGAGCCGACGCGATCGTCTTCGCGGCGGGCGCCGGCCCCGGCAGCGGGCCTGAGCGCAAGCGGACACTCGACCTCGGCGGCGCGGTGAAGCTGATCGAGGCCGCACGCAACGCCGGGGTCGATCGCTACGTGATCGTCTCTTCGATGGGCGCCGGTGATCCCGAGTCCGCGCCCGAGGAGATGAAGCCCTACCAGCGCGCCAAGGGAGAGGCCGACGAGCAGCTCTCGAAGAGCGGGCTCGCCTACACGATCGTCCGCCCCGGCTCGCTGACGGATGACCCGGGCGTCGGGACGGTCACGGTCGGAGAGCGACTCGAGTACGGATCGATCAGCCGCGACGACGTCGCGGCGGTCCTGGTCGCCGCCCTCGAGACGCCGGGCACGATCGGCAAGACGTTCGACCTCATCGCCGGCGATACGCCGATCGACGAGGCCCTCGCCGCGCTCTGAGCGCGGCGCGCCACCCCCTGAAATGCGAAGGGCGCCGGACGGTCAAGCCGTCCGGCGCCCTGGCAACGTCTGAAGGTCTAGGTGTGAGCTAGATGTTCTTGACGTTGATCGCGCGAGGTCCGCGGTCCGAGTCCTGAGCCTCGAACTCGACCTTCGCGCCATCAGCGAGGGTGCCACCCTCGATCTGGCTGTAGTGGACGAAGAGGTCCTTGCCGGGATCGTCGGGAGTGATGAACCCGAAGCCCTTCTCGTCGTTGAACCACTTAACGGTGCCTGATGCGGCCATACGCCCTCCGATGGGGTATCTCTGGGTGCTGCTCGTACGCGGAGGGCGCGATGCGCCTATGCGAACTGCTCACACACGTTCTCTCGCCCCGGCAACCGCCGGGACGGGGGCGACGGTACCAGCTTCGCCCCCGGATTCTGAGGTTCGTGCCCGAGCGCTGAATGACGATTGCACGCTTTCGTGTAACGATCGGCGCGCCGGGCAGTATGCCGGGCGATGGAGTCTTCACCGCAAGAGAGCTCGCGCGCACGCGGCGGCGGCGCCGAGGCCCTCAGCAGGGTGGCGGATCTGAACCGCGATCCGCGCCTGCTCGACGTCGCGCGAAAGCTCCGCGGTGCGCTGCCCGGGGACGCCGAGCTCGGCGACTCGATCTCGCGGCGGACGGAGCGCAAGCGGCTGATCGACCGCCCGCTCGCGGTGCTCGCCGACGCCGACGCCTCGCTGCTCCGCGAGGCCGGGCTCGGCGCGGTGCAGCTGCTCGCCTCACTGCGCGGCTCGAATTCCGAGGTCGGAGGGCTCGCGATCGCCTTCACCGACCTCGCCGGCTTCTCAGACTTCGCCCTCGACGCCGGTGATGATGCGACCCTGACGTTGTTGCGCGAGGTCGCGGAAGCGATCGAGCCGCCGGTTCGCGACGCCGGAGGCGAAGTGGTGAAGCGAATGGGAGACGGAATGATGGCGATCTTCAGCGAGCCCGAGGCCGGGCTCGAGGCGCTCGTCGCCGCCCAGGACGGGGTGTCAGGGCTGTCGGCCGGCGACTACCGGCCGCGGATCCGTGCCGGGCTTCACTTCGGCACCCCGAAGCGCCTCGCCGGCGACTTCCTCGGCCGCGACGTCAACATCGCCGCCCGCGTCGCCGACCACGCCGACGCCGGTCAGATCCTGATCACGGGCGAGGCGCTCGGAGAGCTCGGCGACGAGCCCGGGGTCGCCGTCAAGCGAAAGCGCCGCTTCAAGGCGAAGGGCGTGCCGCGCGAGACCGAGGTCTTCTGCGTCGAGTCGTTCGGAGGCGGCCGGTGAGCGGTCTTCCCGAGCGCGAGTCCGAACGCGACCCGGTCGAGCCCTATGAGTCGCCCGACGTGGCGCTCGCTGAGGGCGGCGGCGGCATCGGTGGCCTGATCGCCGCGATCGGTCGTGGTGGCGCGGTCGTGGTCGCCGCGCCCCAGGTGGTCGCAGGGCTCGCCGCGGACCTCGGTCGGATCGCTGTCGCGACCGCCGAGATGGCGCGCTACACCCGGGTCCTGCCCGAGGTCGCCGAGCGCCTCGGGCATATCGCCGATCGCGTCGAGCAGCTCGAGGGCGACGTCGGCAGGATGGCGCGCGACGTCGGCGTGATGCGAGACGACGTCACCGACCTCCCGCCCGCGATCGACGCCCTCGAGGCGCGACTCGAGCGTGTCGAGATGGCGATGAGCCCGCTGCGGCGCACGCGCAAGCGCTTCCGGCGCGGCGAGCGGCCGATCGACGAGCCGCTCGACGAACCGCAGATCGACCCGGACGCGCCCGAGCCCGGCGCGGGACCGGACGCCGCCCGCGAGTAGCCGCGCCCGGCGGGCCGGGCGGCCGTCGGCGCTCGGAGGCGCACCTACACTCGCCTCATGGACCGTGGCCTGCTCTCAGCGACTCTCACCGAGCTCGGAGAGCCGGCCTACCGGGCGACGCAGGTCTGGGAATGGGCCGCGCGCGGCGCCTCCGGCTACGAGCGGATGACGAACCTGCCGAAGCCGCTGCGCGAGCAGCTGGCGGCGCGGGTTCCGTTCTCGACGCTCGCGGTCCGCGAGGAGAAGCGCGCCTCCGACGGAACTGTCAAGGCGCTGTTCGACACCGCCGACGGGCGGCCGATCGAGGCCGTCCTGATGCGCTACGAGGATCGCCGGCGCTCGATCTGCGTCTCCTCGCAGTCCGGCTGCCCGCTGACCTGCACCTTCTGCGCGACCGGAGCGATGCGCTTCGGGCGCAACCTGACCGCCGATGAGATCGTCGACCAAGCTCTCCACATGCGGCGGATCGAGCCGATCGACCACTGCGTGTTCATGGGCATGGGCGAGCCGATGATGAACCTCGACGCCGTCCTCGAGGCCTGCGAGCGCCTGCCCGACATCGGGATCACGAACCGTCGCACCGCGATCTCGACCGTCGGCTGGGTTCCTGGCATCGAGCGCCTCGCCGAGCAGCCGCTGCCAATCCGCCTGGCGCTGTCGCTGCACGCGCCCGAGGACGAGCTGCGCTCGCGGATCATGCCGGTCAACGATCGCTTCTCGATCTCGGAGGTCCTCGCCGCCTGCGAGCGCCACCACGAGCGACACGGCCGCGAGATCTTCGTCGAGTACGTGATGCTCGAGGGCGTCAACGACGGCGAGGAGCAGGCCGCCGGGCTCGCGCGGCTCCTCGACCCGCGGATCTACAAGCTCAACCTGATCCCCTACAACCCGACCGGCTCGATCTACGAGGGCTCATCGCGAAACGCGATCGAGCGCTTCCGCCGCCGGCTCGAGGACGGCGGGTTGCGTGCGACGGTCCGCGTGATCCGCGGCCGTGACATCGACGCCGCCTGCGGCCAGCTCGCCGCCTCGCGTGCCCGCACTCCGGCGGTCGCCGGAGCCGCCGGGTGAGGATTCGCCTCGTTCGCCGCGCCACCGGCGCGGCACTGGCTCTGCTGGCCTGCCTGGCGCTGGCCGGCCTCGTGAGCGGCCCGGCCGCGAAGGGCGCGCCGGCGACGGGCGATCGGCTCGAGCGCGGCGATCGCGACTGGAAGCCGAACATCGCGGCGGCGAAGCGCTTCGCGCGCTCGCGCAAGGGCCAGACGCGGTTCACCGCCGTCGACATGCGCGGCAGGGCACGCTCGTTTCGCGGCGGGGCGACCGTCGAGGCGGCGAGCGTGATGAAGGTGCTCTATCTCGTCGCCTATCTGCGGATGCATCGCGACGAGGCGGTGAGCGACTCGGACAAGCGGATCCTCGGGCCGATGATCCGCGAGTCGAACAATCGCGCGGCGCGGGAGATCCAGGCGCGGATCGGCGGCTCGCGCGTCGACCGCCTGGCACGCAAGGCCGACATGACCCACTTCCGGCGCTCGGAGCCCTACTGGGGCCTGTCGCGGATCGCGACCGTCGACTGGGCGCGGTTCATGTTCCGGCTCGAGCGCTACACGCCGCGGCGCCACACCGACTACGCCAAGCGCCTGCTCGCTTCGATCGTCGCGCGCCAGCGCTGGGGCGTCGGAGCGGTGGCGCCGCGCGGCTGGCGGCTGATGTTCAAGGGCGGCTGGGGCGTCGGTGACGGCAAGGTCCAAAACCAGGTCGCGCTGCTCGAGCGCGGCAAGCGGCGGGTCGCGCTGGCGGTCTTCACCGACGGCGGCGCTCTGACCGCCGGTTACAAGCGGACGACGATCGCCGGCGTCAGCGAGCGGCTGCTTCGAGGCCTGCCGCGCTGAGCTCGCTCTCGAGCCGCGGCAGCTCGCAGAGCAGCGCCTCGACGACCTCGCCGTCGAACTGGCGCCCGACCCCGCGCTCGAGCTCGGCGATCGCGGCTCCGAGGCCGATCGCCGGACGGTAGGCGCGGTCGCTCAGCATCGCGTCGCAGGCGTCGGCGGCCGACAGGATGAGCGACTGCGCCGGGATCTCGCGGCGACTGAGTCCGATCGGGTAGCCACGCCCGTCGGGGCGCTCGTGGTGGCAGAGCACCCAGGTCGCGATCCGCTCGAGGCCGGCGGCGCGGAGCATGCGCGCGCCGTCGAGCGGGTGGCGCTTGATCCGCGCGAGCTCGCGCGGGCCGAGCGGGCCGGGCTTCTCGATCACCCCGACCTCAATCACGGCCTTGCCGATGTCGTGCAGGCGCCCGGCGAGCTCGATGTCGAGCGCGTCGTCCTCGCTGGCGCCGAGGCGGCGGGCGACCGCGGCCGACAGCGCCCCGACCGACTCACCGTGCTCGCGCAATCCCGCGTGGCGGTCGAGCAGGCGGGCGAGCCGCCTCGCAGCGCGCTGCGAGGGGTCGTTGGGTGGCAGCGGCAGCACGGCGGCGCCTCCCAACGCCGCCGTGCCGGGCTCACCCGCCGGATTCGAGTACGCCCCAGCTCGCACGAGCGATGGGATTCATCGCGCGGGCCGGTTTCCCTTGCGGGGCCCGGGTCGCGCACGGCGACGTGCAGAGGTCCGCTAGCCGTCGCTCGCGGCACGCGCCGCGAGCTCGCGCGCTCGCAGGCAGAGCTCGATCTCGAAGCCGGTCTCGGGGTCGTCGAGCGCGTCGCCGATCAGCTCGGAGATGCGGGCGAGCCGATAGCGCGCGGTCTGCGGGTGGATGCCGAGCCGCCGCGCGCAGGCGGCGGCGTTGCCGCACTCGACGAGGTAGGCGAGCGCCGTCGCCTCGAGCGCGGCGCGCGAGCGCGGCGTGAGCTCGGCGAACGGCGCGAGGCGGAGCTCGGCGATCCGCTCGGCGAGCGCGGACTCACGGCGCAGGAGGATCTCCGCGAGCCGGCCGTCGGCGCGCTCGGGAGTTTCGGCCGGCGTCGCGGGCGGCAACGCGAGCGCCGACCGGGCCAGGTCCCACGACTCCGCCAGCCGAGCAGGCTCGACCGCGGGGCCCAGAGCCGCCCGGACCGTGGCGCAGGCGCTCTCGAGCTCGGCGGCTCGGCCCGGGCCGAGCGGGTCCGACACGGCGACGCACCCGACCCCGTCGACCTCGGCTCCGAGCGCCTGCTCGCCGAGCCGCGAGGAGATCGCACCGGCGTCGGCGGCGGGGCAGGCGAGCGCCGCGATGGTCCTCGGCTCCTGCCAACCCGCGGAGCGCGCGAGCTCGGCGAGCTCCGGCTGAGCTGGAGATTGCCCTGCGAGCAGCCGGGCGAGGAGCCGGCGCCGGGCGCGACCGCGCTCCCCCGCCGCCTCGGAGCGGGCGTCGGCGTAACCCGCCACCGAGCGGGCCGAGATCCGGTCGATGTAGGCGAAGATCGCCTCGGCCAGCAGCGCGAGCTCGGAGCTCGGCACGTCGGCCTCCTCCGCAGCCGCGGCGAGGCGGCGCCAGGCGGTCCGGGCGCCGACGCGGTAGGCGGCCTGGAGCGAGTCGAGGTCGCGGCCCTGGCGGTACTCGCCGCGGCCGAGCTCGACGTAGACCTGATCGGTCGCCTGCTGGTCGGTCGCAGGGTCGCGGATCAGGGCGATGAACTGGCGCAGGGCCGAGTCCACCCCGCGCTCGACGCCGCGCCCGAACGAGCCCTCGAGCGGGCGCGCGTACTCGGGCACCTGACGCGCGATCGCGTCCATGATCTCGTCGGTGACAGCGCCGAGCTCGGGCTCGATCAGGTCGGCGATCGACGGCGGCAGCTCGTGCCACGGACGATCCTCGCCTCCCTCCCGCTCCGTTCGCCGTTTACTCATACGGCTTACAAGTTCTAGCGGCATCGACCTCGCTCAGTCGCGGAGATATGTGCGCGGCTCAGTCCTACCGTGGTTCTCATGAGCCGAGTCGAGAAGGGCGTCAACCTCGCCGCAGTCGTGCTCCCGTTCCTCGCGACGATCACCGCGATCGTGCTGCTGTGGAACCAGGCGGTCGGCTGGACGGACCTCGCGGTCGCCGCCTTCATGTATGCGATCACGGCGTTCGGGATCACGATCGGCTACCACCGGATGCTCACCCACCGCTCGTTCCAGACCTCGAAGCCGGTCGAGTACCTGTTCGCCGCGCTCGGCTCGATGGCCGTGCAAGGGCCGGTCCTCTCCTGGGTCGCCGACCACCGAAAGCACCACGCGCACACCGATGTCGAGGGCGACCCGCACAGCCCGCACGTCGGTCACGGCGACGGGATCCGCGGCGTCTTCGCCGGCCTCGTCCACGCGCACGTCGGCTGGCTGCTCTCGACTCAGGGCCGCGCCGACTGGAAGCGCTACGCGCGCGACCTCTACGAGGACCGCGGGATGCGGTTCATCTCACGCCACTTCGTCAGCTTCGTGTTGCTCACCCTCGCGCTGCCGGCGCTGCTCGGCTTCCTGCTCACCGGCACCCTGCTCGGGGCGCTGACCGGACTGCTTTGGGGCGGGCTCGTGCGGATCTTCTTCGTCCACCACATCACCTGGTCGGTCAACTCGGTCTGCCACTTCCTCGGCAGCCGCCGCTTCGAGACCGACGATCACTCGACCAACGTCGCCTGGCTCGCGGTCCCGTCGCTCGGTGAGGCGTGGCACCACAACCACCATGCGTTCCCGCGCTCGGCCCGCCACGGCCTCAGGCGTTTCGAGATCGACCCGACCTGGGGTGTGATCCGGCTGATGGAGATGGCGGGGATCGCGCGCAACGTCGTGCGGATCTCACCCGAGCGCCAGGCCGAGCGCGAGCGGACCGCGGGGCCGCGGCCCGCAGCGCATGCGCAGGCGCGGGGGTAGACGGCGGGCGTCCGCGGCCGACCCGATCAGGGTCGAGAAGCGGCGGCTGTGCGAATCACGTAGGGCGACCGGGGTCTCTGGTGGTGCCGGCGCCGGCAGTTCCTCGGACGGCGTCCTTCTCCCTCGCCGGAATCGAGGTTGACGCTTCCGCGAAGCGTCAACCTCGAGCCAACAACCCTGATCCCCTCGCCGAGCCCAGCCCAGGCTCCGTCGATCGGTCCGCCCGGGCGGGACGCCACGCGCGACGACCCGGCAGCCGTCTGCGGCCGCCGCCCCTACTCCTCCTCCTCCTCGACCCGGTCCTCGCTCGCCTCGGTCTCGAAGCGCAGCGCGAGCTGGAGCTCGAAGCGGGCCTCGGGATCGTCGAGCGAATCGCCAAAGGCGTCGCGGAGCTTTCGCATCCGGTAGCGGACGGTCTGGGGGTGGACCTCGAGCTCGTCGGCGACGCGGGCGATGTCGCCGCCATTGGCGAGCCAGGAAGCGAGGGTCTCGGGCATCCCGCGGCGCGAGCGCGCCGACATCTCGGCGATCGGGCCGAGTCGCGAGGCGATCAGCTCGTTGCCGAGCTCCGGCTCCGAGGCGAGCAGGATCGGGATCAGCATCCGCTCGGCGATCTCGAGCCCGCGGTCGGGGCCCTGCCGCCGGCTCGCGATCCGCAGCGCCTGACTCGCGCGGCGGTAGCTGCGGGGCGCGTCGCGCCAGGCGACCGCCGGCCCGATCGCCGAGCTGATCCCGTCGAGTGCGACCCGCGCCTGTCCGAGCAGGCCCGGGCGCTCCGGGTCGCCGACGAGCAGGCAGCCGCGACCATCGAACTCGGCACCGATCACCCCGGGCCCGAGCCGGGCCGCGACGCGGGTCGCCTCGGCGGCGCGCTCCGAGCAGATCACCGCGAGCAGCCGCGGCAGCTCCCACCCGGCACGCTCGGCCTCGGCGGTGACCCGGGAGGGCTCGGGCTGCGGGTCGGAGACGAGCATCGCGATCAGCCGGCCGCGTGCGACCTGCTGGGTTCCGGCGGCGACGTCGCGCGCCTGCGAGTAGCCCTCGACCGAGACCGCGGACAGCTCGTCGATGTAGGCGAACACGGACTCGGCCAGTCGGTAGAGGACCTCGGGCTCGAGGCCGAGCCCGGGACCGCGCTCGGCGAGCCGGCGCCAGGCGATGCGGGCGCCGAGCCGGTAGGCGCGAAGCAGGAGGTCGAGCGGGCGCCCGGCCTCGAACTCGAAGCGCCCGAGGTCCAGGTAGACCTGCCGCGAAGGTCCGAGCGCGTCGGCGTCGCCGCGCGCGATGCCGTCGACGAAGCGCCGCAGCGCGACCTCGACCCCCGTGCGCAGGACGCGCCCGAACTCGCCGGTCAGCGGTCGCGAGTAGGCGGGCAGCTCGGTGACCGCGGCGACGATCTCGTCGGCGAGACCGGGCAGGTCGGTGTCGAGCTTGGCCGCGACCGCGGGGTCGAACCCGCTCCAGAGCTCGCCGACGGCGGGCGGCGGCTCGCCATCGCGGGGCCGTGTCGGCTCGCGCCCGCCGTCCTCCCCATCGCCTTGCGAGACCAAGTTCACGCCCAATCGCCCCCGGTTCACAATAGTTTGCGCCCTGTGAGCAGGGATCTCGTGTCGAGTCCGCCTCCGCGTAAGGTCGCGCCCGCCGCCGACCGCGATCCGGCCGCAGCGGACGAGGTCAGAGCACTCGGGCGCCGGGCCTTCGGCGAGCTGCGCGAAGCCATCGGGGGCATCGGCACGGTCCACCGAGCCATCTCCGACCGCTCGTTCGCCGCCACGGGCGGGCTCGGAGCCCCGATCAAGCTGATCCACGACGCGATCGCCCACGGCGTGTACACCGCGATCCGCGCCGGCAACGCCGCCGCGGGCGCCGCCGGCGATGCCTACCTATCGCGCCGGGCCGCCTCGCCGGAGGAGGTCTCCGCGAACGACCGCGGAGCGCAGCTGCTGGCGATCGTCAACGGACTGATCGGCGACGAGCTCGTGCGCGAGGGCTCCGAGCTCGCGAGCCCGATGTCGATCCGGAGCCGCGGCGCCAGGATCGCTCCGGAATCCGAGGCGCTCGAGCGCGCCTTCCCCGCCGCGGGCCCGCGGGTCGTCGTCTTCCTACACGGTCTGTTCGAGACCGAGGCCGCGTGGCGATTCGCCGCCGCCGAGCGCGGCGGAACCTACCTCGACCTCGTCCGCGACGAGCTCGGAGCGACCGCGATCCCGGTCCGGTTCAACACCGGCCTGCGGATCTCCGAGAACGGTCGCCTGCTGTCGGGGCTGCTCGATCGGCTCGTCGCCCAATGGCCCTGCGAGATCGAGGAGATCGCGCTCGTCGGCCATTCGATGGGCGGCCTCGTCGCGCGCAGCGCCTGCCACTACGCGGCCCCGGAGAGCCACGACTGGACCGACCGCGTTCGCCACGTCGTCTCGCTCGGGACGCCGCACTATGGCTCGCCGGTCGAGGGCTCGGTTCACGTCGCCGCCGCGGCGCTCGACGTCCTGCCCGAGACGCGGCCGTTCTCGCGCTTCCTGCGGCGCCGAAGCGGCGGCATCCGCGACCTGCGCTCAGGCTCGATCGTCGACGAGGACTGGATCGAACGCGACCCCGATGAGCTTCGACGCGTCGTCTGCGAGGAGGTGCCGCTGCTCCCCGGCGCGACCCACTGCTTCGTCGCCGCGACGATCACCGAGAGCCCGGACCACCCGCTCGGCAGGCTGCTCGGCGACACGCTGGTCCTCTCGCCGAGCGCATCGGGCATCGACCGCGATCGCCGGATCGGTTTCGAGGCCGAGAACGGCCTCCGACTCGGGCGCTGCCACCACCTGGCGCTGCTCAACCACCCGGTCGTCGCACGCCGGCTCGTCGAGTGGCTCTCGACCCCTCCGGAGCGGATCCCGGACCGGGTCGAGACGGCGACCGCGTAAGCCGCCTGTCAGTCGTCAGAGGACGGGCGGTACCGCGGGCACGCTGTGCTCCGCGTAGAAGGCGGCCAGCGTCTCGTGGACCTGGCGCGGGCGCTCGAGCTGGGGCACGTGTCCGCAGTCGAGCTCGAGGTGGCGCGCGTTCGGCAGCGCCTTCTCGGCGTGGCGCATGAACGCGATCGGCACGAGCGTGTCCTGGCGACCCCAGACGAACTGCGCGGGCGGCTCGAGCCCCGAGAGCCGGGTCCAGAAGCCGGAGTCGCCGTGCGGCTCGTCCATGTAGATGTTCCGCGCCGACTCGTAGAAGGCGTTGCGCCCGCGCGGGGTGACGTAGGAGCGCATGAAGTCGTCGACGCCCGCCGCCGACCAGCCCTGGCGGCTGCCCGGGACGAAGCTGCGGACGATCGGGTCGACGACCCAGCGCGGCGTCGGCTGAATCAGACCGAGCTTTCCGACCGGCGCCTGGAGGATGAACCGCCACGGGCGGCTGCGAAGCCAGGCCAGCGCCGGGCTCAGGAGGCCGAGGCCGCCGACACGCTCGGGGTGTCGCAGCCCGACCTCGAGCGCGATCCGCCCGCCCATCGAGTTGCCGGCGAGGTGCGCGCGGTCGATCTCGAGCGCGTCGAGCACGCCGATGATCACGCGCGAGAAGTAGCGGGCGTCGTAGTCGGCGCCGATCGGCTTGTCGGAGTCGCCGAACCCGGGGAGATCGATCGAGATCACCCTGTAGTCCTCGGCGAGAGCGCTGATCGTCGGCAGGAACGAGGCCTTCGTCGCGCCGAGCCCGTGGATGCAGATCAGCGGCTCACCCTCACCGGCGGCGACCGAGCTGATCCGCGCCTCGCGAGTCTGGATCGTGCGGAAGCGGAGCCTGCGCTCGTCGTTGCGCGGGCCGCCGACGGCGGAGAGGAAGCCGACGCCCAGGTGGAGGTTCTTACGGACGATGAGATCGCCCTTCGAGAAGGCCTGCATCCCGGAGCGCAGGTCCTCGGCGATCAGCCGCCAGGTGTCGAGGTCGGCGCAGAGCTCGGCATCGGTACGTCCATCGGCCGCGACGAACCGCGCCCCCTGCTCGGAGACGAGGACGTCCGAATGCGCGACGCCACTCACTTCCAAGCGGATCCGTGCTTCGCCCTCGATGGGCTGTACGGAGCCCGGATCGAAGCGATCGACGAGCTCCTTGAGGATGGGTTGAGGCGTTGCGGCTGCCCTGGGCCCACCCGGCAGCAGATTTAGCACGGGTTCATCTTGACAGCCTTTGCCGTCGGACCGATGCACCATGTGTCACACAGGTTCACCTCGCGGAAACCGGTTGCCCGCTCAACGCAGGGACATTCGCCCCTTCGGCGCGAGCGGTTCGAGGATCCACGCGGCGAAGCGCATGATCCTCTCCTTGTCGTAGGCGGCCGGGTCGGCGATCAGAAGACGTACGGCCTCGTCGGCGGATGCCGAGAGGGTCCGCGCGAGGAGCTCGGCGTCGATCGCGGTGCCGAGCTCGCCGAGGCGCTCGCCACCGAACGCCCCCGCCAGCTGGGCGACGACCGAGGCCCGGCCCGCCCGGATCCGCTCCGCGAGGGTCGGCGGCGCCCCGGCGGGGGGATCCAGGAGCAGCGCCCAGGTCCGTGGGTCCGCCGCGGCGACGTCCAGATAGGCCGAGAGCGCGTTCAGGAGCGCGTCGTAGGCACCGTCGGGAGTGAACCCGGTCGGCGTGACCCGCGCGATGTCGTCCAGCGCCTTCGCGCCGGCGCGCTCGACGACGGCGTCGAGCAGGCCACCGAGATCGCCGAAATGCGAGTAGACGACCGGACGCGTGATCCCGGCCCGCCGAGCGACCGCCTCGATCGTCGTCGAGCTGAATCCCGACGTCGCGACGACCTCGCTCGCGGCGTCGAGGATCTGCTCGCGGCGCGCTTCCGCGCTCATCCGCCCCGGCTGGGAGGCGGCCTCGACCTTCGGGGTCATGGGTCTTAGGGTACCTCTGGTTACACGCGTGTAACCAGGACCCGTCGGGACGACGCGGCCCAGAAGAACGATGCGGGAGGTGCGGCGATGGCCGGGGACTTGAACGGAAAGACCGTGCTGATCACGGGCGCGGCGCGCGGCCTCGGAGCCGAGACAGCGCTGCGGGTCGCGGCGCGTGGTGGCCGTGTCGCGCTCGTCGGCCTCGAGCCCGACGGGCTCGCCGAGATCGCTTCACGCTGCGGCGCCGACGCCGACTGGTGGGAGGCCGACGTCACCGACCCCGCGGCGATCGAGGCAGCGACGAACGCCGCCGCCGAGCGCTTCGGCGGGATCGACGCGGCGGTCGTCAACGCCGGCATCGCCGCCGGAGGACCGCTGCGGCTCGCCGACGCCGAGTCGTTCGACCGCGTGATCGAGGTCAACCTGCTCGGCAGCGTGCGGACGATGCGCGCCGCGATCCCCCACCTGATCGAGAGCCGCGGCTACCTGCTCCAGATCGCCTCGGTGGCGGCGCTCGTGGCGACCCCGGGACTCGCCGCGTACTGCGCGAGCAAGTCGGGCGTCGAGGCCGTCTCGCGCGCGCTGCGCGGCGAGCTGATGCCGCACGGAGTCGACGTCGGCTGCGCCTACCTGATCTGGCACGACACGGAGATGGTCCGCGGCAGCGACCGGCTGCCCGGCATGAACCGCGGGCGCCAGTCGCTCCCCTGGCCGCTGTCGAAGTCGCACCCCGTCGGCGCCGGCGCCGACCTGATCGTCGAGGGGCTCGAGAAGCGGGCGCGAACCGTCGCCGCACCGCGCTGGACGAAGGCGTTCCTACCGCTTCGCGGCCTGATCGGGCCGCTCACCGAGCGTCTCGGCTCACGCGAGGTGCTCGAGATCGAGCGTGCGATCGCCGAGCACGGCGCGGACACGCTGACCAAGCCGGTCGGGGCGGGCGGCGCGGCCGACTCCGGCCGCAAGGACGCCGCGAGCGAACCGGTCTCCGGCGGCTAGACGGCGGCTAGACGGGTCGCTCGGCGACCGGAGGCGGCTCGGGCGCGGCCGCGCGGGCCGAGGCGATGACCGCGTCCGGGCCCATGCCCGGCTGCCAGACCGCGCTCTGGACCTCGAGCCCGAGGATCGCCGGCGCGAGATCGACGAGGTCGACCGCGGCCACCGTCGCAGGCTCGGAGGTCTCGGCTTCGATCGCGAGCGCGAAGCGTGCGCCGCCGTAGCGGGCGGCAGTCCCCCCGTAGCGCACCGCAACGTCCTCGACCACGCGCGCCGCGCTCTGCAGCGCCCGGTCGCCGGCCGCGTAGCCCTCGGTCGCGTTGATCTCGGCGAGCCCGCCGACCCGCACCAACAGGACCGCGAATCCGCGTTCGGCGCGCGCCCGGCCGGTGAGCTGGGCGACGTGCTCGTGGAAGTAGCGATGCGTGTAGAGCAGGGTCAGGCTGTCGGTCAGCTCGAGCGGGTCGCCGAGCAGCGCCGCGTCCGCTCCGAGCGGGCCGGGGTCCGGGACCACCGGGCTCGAGTCCACCGGGCCCGCCGGCGGGCGCTCGCGGACCTCGGCGACGAACGCCTCGACGACGCGCGGATCGAACTGAGATCCGGCGCAGCGCTCGAGCTCCTCGCAGGCCTCGGTGAGCGACAGGCGGCCGCGGTAGGGACGGTCGGAGGTCATCGCGCTGAACGCGTCGGCGACGCCGATCACGCGTGACTCGAGCGGGATCTCCTCACCCTTCAGCCCGGCGGGGTAGCCCTCGCCGTCGAAGCGCTCGTGGTGGTGGAGGATCAGATCGCTGAGCTCGACGAGCGACGGAACGCGCTCGACGAGGCGCGAGCCGATCCTCGGGTGCTGCTCGATCATCCCGAACTCCTCCGGGCTGAGGCGACCCGGCTTGAGCAGGATCCGCTCGGAGATGCCGATCTTGCCGATGTCGTGGAGAAGCGAGGCGAACAGCAGCCGCTCCCGCCGGGCGCTGTCGAATCCGAGCTCGTCGGCGACCCGGCTGACATAGGCGGAGACCTCCTCGGAGTGGCCGCCGAGGTGCGGATCCTTGGCGCGGATGGCCTCGACCAGCATTCGCACCGTCTGGACGTGGGCGTCTCGCATCTGAGACTCGAGCTCGCTGTTCTGGAGCACGGCGCGGGCCTGGTCGCCGAGCGCGAGCAGGACCTCCTCGTCGATCGCCTCGGGGTCGTCGACGTTGGCGCAGACGACCACGCCGTTGAGCTCGTCACGCAGGAAGATCGGCAGCGCGACGACGTTTCGGACCTCGCGGTCCGAGCGCCCGCCCTCCCCGTCCCCGGCCACCTCGGGCTCGGTCTCGACGACGATCTCGTCCGCGCGCAGGGCCTCCGTCGCGAAGCGGTTGACGATCGCGCTGTCACGCGGGTCGGCGCGGAAGCCGACGGCGGACGTGAGGATGCGATCGCCCGAGCCCCCGCGGCGCTCGAAGATCACGCCCTTGTCCGCGCCCAGCAGCTCCATGGCGAGGCTCAGGATCAGGTTGCTGATGTCATCGTCGGAGCTCCAGTTGATGGCCTTGCGGCGCAGATCGCCGACCTCGTCTCGAAGCCGGCGGCCGAGGCGCTCGCTTACGTGGCGGCGCGAGCGCTCGCTTCGCAGCGTGCGATCCGAGGAGCGGCGATCGCGCCAGCCGAGGAGCGCGACCGCGAGCGCGCTCACGAAGATGATCAGGGCCCAGGGCCAGAGCCGGCGCCGGGCTTCGATCTGGGCGAGCGTGCCGTCGTCGTCGAGCGAGACGAGGCCGAAGCCGTCGATCGCGAACGCCAGCAGAACGGCGGCCGAGCCCAAAAGGACCGTCAGGGCCAGCGCCCGGACGAACCGACCACCCCTATCGCGCTGTTTCGCCGACCCCACTGACCGAGCCATCGGCTCGGATGGCCGGTCGCTCAAATCGGGATGGCTGCGGTCGCCGGGGGGCAGACGGTCAACCTAGGCGATGGCGTCGGCATCGGACGCGGTTCCCCGCGCCCGTGCCGGCGCAAACGGCTCAGTCCTCGCCGCGCCCCGTGCTCGACTGGAGGGCCTCGATCCGCTCCGAGGCCTGCGCCTTGGTCAGGCTCGGGTCGAATTCCTCGCCCGCCTCCTGGCACAGCGTCTCGAGGTAGGAGGCCTGAGGGCCGGTCATCGGCTCATCGCCGGTCACCCAATCCTCGGTGTCCTTCTCGGGGTTGGGAGTCGCCTGAGGGCTCTTGGCAGTTGATGCTTCCATGCCATCCCGGTTCCCGGGCGAGCGGCGACCCAAACATATGTTCGCATCAGGTGCAGGCCGCCGAAGAGATCCGAGATTGACCCCCGGCTCGGACGGCAAGCTGGGCCGCACGTGCCCGCAGCCCCGGCCATCACGAGCGTCCAGCTCGACCGCGCGAGCGCCCGGGCGATCAGCCGCGGCGCGACGGTCGCCCTGATCTCCGACACCCACATGCCCAAGGGCGAGCGGCGACTGCCGGAGAGGTGCGTCGAGACGATCGCCGCGGCGGCGCTCGTGATCCACGCCGGTGACGTGTCGACGGAGGCCGTGCTCGACGAGGTCGCCGCGATCGGCCCGCCGCTGCTCGCGGTCCACGGCAACGTCGACTCGACGGAGCTCCGCACGCGTGTCCCGGCGGCGATCGAGCTCGAGATCGGACCGCGGCGACTGGCGGTCGTCCACGACTCCGGCGCCCGCAAGGGTCGGGCTGCCCGCATGCGCCGCTGGTTCCCCGCCGCCGACGCGGTCGTCTTCGGCCACTCCCACATCCCACTGCACGAGGCGGACCCGGCGACCGGCCTGGAGCTCTTCAATCCCGGCAGCCCGACCGAGCGACGCCGCTCGCCGACCCACACGATGGGGACCCTGCGGCTCGTCGGCGGTGAGCTGCGCTTCGAGCTCGTCGAGCTGAGCTAGGCGGGCGCGGCTGAGCCGGGGACGCCGAGCTCGATCGAGGCCGCGAGGGTCGACCCGGCGACGTCGAGGACACGGACCGAGCCGCCGGCGACCGCGACCCGTGCCGCGCCGGCGCCGATCCCGTCGCGGAACTCGATCTCGGCGTCGAGGCGCTCGAGCGACGCATCGCCGAGGAGCTCCTCGGCGATCGCCCAGTAGGACGCGTTGTTGACGTGGCCGGCGAGGTCGAGGTCGGCGCGGCGGAAGAACCACTCCCGCGTCACCGCACCGGCCGGCGCCTCAGCATCGTGGTGAAGGCCGGAGCGGGCGCGGCGGCCGGCCGCGCTCGGCGCGTAGATCCGGTCGAATTCCTCGCCGAGGCGCGCCGGAAGACGCGTCTCGGGGTCCAGGTGGACCCAGAGCGCGACCGCGGCGATCCGAGCCCCGCTCCTCGGCGCGCTGACGTCGGTCCGGCGCTCGGCGACGAGGCGCCCGAACGCGCTGCACGCGGTCCGCAGCGCGATCGGCTCACCGAAGCCCGGGAAGCCTTCGACGCGCAGCCGCAGCCGGCGCACGACCCAGACCCCCTCCGACCGCATGCCGGCGTCCGTCACGTCCTCGTAGGCGACGTCCTGGAGCCAGCGGGCCACCGCGTCGAGCCGCGCGCGTCCCGACGGGTCGCAGTCGCCGAGCTCGACGCGGCGCTCGGACTCGAAGCTGCGCCCCGTGCTCGGGTAGTCGGGGATCGGCTCCGGCGCCCCGTCGGCACCGGTCTCGGCGGCTGGGCTGGACACGATTCCGATCCTAGGCGGGGCGCATCTCGCCCCGATGAAGCCGGTCCGTCGGTGACGAGACCCACCGATACCGGCGCCGAGGTGTGTCATCGTTACGAAGCTGTGAACGTGCAACTCGACGAGAAGTTCTGCGACACGGGTGAGGGCATAACCCTCTGCTACGAGGAGTTCGGCTCGCGCGAGGACCCGACCGCACTGCTGGTCATGGGCCTCGGGACGCAGATGATCGGCTGGCACGAGGACTTCTGCGCCGAGCTCGTCGACCGCGGCTTCCACGTCGTGCGCTTCGACAACCGCGACAACGGCCTCTCGACCCACCTCGACTTCAAGCCGCCGAGCCTGGTCCAGCTCGGGACGCGGCGCTTCGGCCCCGAGCAGTACGGAGTCGAGGACATGTCCGACGACGCCGCGCGGCTCGTCGAGCGCCTCGAGCTCGGCCCCGTCCACGTGATCGGCGCCTCGATGGGCGGGATGATCGCCCAGTCGCTGACCGCGCGCCGCCCGGACCTCATCAGCTCGCTGACCTCGATCATGTCCAACTCCGGGCACTTCTGGAAGGGGATGCCGGCGCTCAGCGCCTATCGCCTCTTCCTCAAGGCGGCGCCTTCGGAGCGTGAGGCTTTCGCCGACCAGATCGTCTCGCTGTATGAACTCGTCGGGTCCCAGGGGCCGCTTCAGGACCTCGACGGTGTCCGGCTGCGCGCCCAGCGCGGGTTCGATCGCAACCACGACCCCCGCGGCGTCGGCCGCCAGCTCGGAGCGATCCTCAAGAGCGGCAACAGGTCCCAGCAGCTGCGCTCGATCAGCCGGCCGACGACGGTGATCCACGGCACGGTCGACAAGCTCGTCCTGCCCTCCGGCGGCACCGAGACCGCGCGCCTGATCCCCGGCTCCGAGCTGATCCGGATCGAGAACATGGGCCATGACCTGCCGCGTGGCGCGTGGGACCGGATCTGCGACGCGATCGCGACGAACGCACGCCGCGGGGCCGAGTCGCTCGGCGAGGGTCCCTCCCCCGCGCCGCCGGCCTCGACCGCCGAGCCGGCCACCGGGCTCGCCTAGAGCCGGTCCGGCCCGGCCTGCTCAGCCGAGCAGCGACTCGCCGACGTAGCCGCCCTCACTGGCGCCTGGCGGCACCGCGAACAGCGAGCTGCCGTTCGTGACGATGTACTCGTTCAGCCGGTCTCCGGCGAGGTTCTGCTGCACACGGACGAATTGCTCGGGGTCACGCTGGAAGGAGATGAAGAAGAGGCCGGCGTCGAGCTGGCCGAGCTCCTGGTCGACGCCGTCGGAGAACGAGTAGCCACGCCGCAGGAGTCGCGCGCCGCCGTTCATCGCCGGAGAGGCGAGCCGGATGTGAGCATCGGCGGGGATCGCCGGCGTGCCGTCGGGGTTCTTGGCCGCGAGGTCGACGTCGGCGAACTCGTCGCTCTCGCCGAGCGGCGCTCCGGACATCTTCGTGCGGCCGATCGTCAGCTCCTGATCGCCGAGCGAGGCGCGGTCCCAGACCTCGAGCAGCATCCGGATCCGGCGCGCGACGAGGTAGGTGCCACCGCGAAGCCACGCCGGCGCCTCCGAGCCTGCCCAGACGAAGTCGTCCATCAACTCGGAGTCCTCGGCGCGGATGTTGTTCGTGCCGTCCTTCAACCCCATCAGGTTGCGGGGCGTGTCCTGTTCGCGCGTCGTCGTCGCGGTGCGGCCGAAGCCGAGCTGGAGGTAGCGCAGCACGGTCAGCCCGCGACCGATCCGCGTCAGGTTGTGGACCGCGTGGAAGGCGACCTGGGGGTCGTCCGAGCACGCCTGGATGCAGACGTCTCCCCCGCCACGGCGCGGCTCGAGGTCCTCGAAGGGCAGCGGCGGCAGCTCACGCAGCTCGCGCGGGCGCTGGGCGGCGAGTCCGTAGCGGTCCTCCCCGCCCGACTCGAACAGGCCGGGGCCGAATCCGAACGTGATCGTGAGCCGCGAGGGCAGCAGCCCGAGGGTCTCCCCCGTGTCGTCCGGTGGCGCGAACTCGTCGGCGTTCTCCGGGCCCGCAGGCTCGCCGGCGGTCATCCGCGCGGCGGCGTCGGTCCAGGCGCGCATCAGCTCGGCGACGCCGGCGCGGTCGGTCGCGGTCACGTCGAAGGCGCCGAAGGCGAGCCGGTCCTGGGCGGCGGTGTCGATCCCGGCCTGGTGAGTGCCGAAGAACGGCACCGTCCCGGTGCCGCTCGACGGGTCCGTGGAGCGGCCGAGCGCGTAGCCGGCGCCGCCGAGGCCGAGTCCGACCCCGGCGACGCCGGCCGCGCCGAGCAGGCGGCGACGGGTGAGCGAATGGCGGGCCTCCTCCGTCCCGCCCTCGCTCCGAGCCTGTCGCGCCGCGTCGCTCAGATCGCTACCCCTTGACCTCGCCGGCGGCCTGCGAGAGCGGCTCGGCGAGGGCGTCGAGGCCCTGCGAGAGCTCGCGCCGGCCGGCCTGGTCGACCTCCTCGTAGGAGACGTACTCGGCGCCCTCCTCGTAGCGCTCGAGCAGGTCGTAGACGTCGGCGAAGCGCTGCGAGACCTCGTCCTCGAGCTCGGGGTCGCCGACGAGCGGCGCGACGGCGTCGAACGCCGTCTCCGAGCCCTCGACGTTGGCCTCGAAGTCGTAGAGGTCGAGGTGGGAGTAGCGCTCCTCCTCGCCCGTGATCTTCGAGGCCGAGACCTCGCCGAGCAGGTCGATCGACCCCTGGGCGATGTCGGCCGGCGTCAGCTCGAGATCGGGTGCCAGCTCCTGGAGCTCGCGGACGTCGGCGCGCGTCTCGTCGATGTACTCGTCGAGCCCGGAGACGTCCTCCTCGACCCAGAGCTTCTTCTCGAAGAGGTGGAAGCCGCCCCAGGTCTTCGGATCGACGTCGCCCTCGCGGGCGTCGAGCGAGGGGTCGAGATCGCCGAGAGCGCCCGCGACCGGCTCGATCCGCTCGAACGGGAGCCGGGCGATGATGTACTGCCGCTTCGCGGCCTCGATGTCGCCCTCGGCGACGAGGTCGAGGAACTCATCGGTCTCGGTCACGAGCTCGTCGGCGTTCTCGATCGCGTAGCGGCGGTACTCGTCGACCGCCGCCTGCTCCTCACCGGAGAGCTCCGCAGGCCCCGCGCTCGCGGTCGTAGCGGTCGATCCACCGCCCTCAGCGGTCTCCGCGCCGTCGTCGCTCCCGCACGCCGCGAGCAGCAGGGTCGCCGCGAGGGCGAGGAGAACGAGAACGGTGCGGCCTGGCCGCGGTCGGCGAAATGGTGATCTGTTCAAGGGTCCTGAGCCTTTCGGAGGAGCGTGTCGCCGCCGCAGCGGCGCATATTAGGGATGCCTAAGTTCGGGTACCCTAATACCTAGCGAAGCAGTCGGCATTCCGACCCGCCGGACGGGTCACCTACCCTCCGCGCTCGGACATGGAGGAAGCGCTTCAGAACCTCACCGGCGGCAACCTGACCGAGGTCAAGGTCGTCCTCGCGACGATCGTGATGGCGCTCGCGATCTACATGATCGGGTTGATCGCGGTCGGCTACGGCGTCGTCAAGCTGCCGTTCCTCGCCTGGGGCCCCGCGACCCTCGCCCACCGGGCGGTCGGGACCGGCGTGGTGCTGATCGCGCTGCTCGTCGGGTTCGCGTGCATCGCGGCCTTCGGCCTCGAGAGCGACTACCTGCTGCACGGGATCGCCGGGATCGCGGTCTTCGTCGTGCTCGGATTGAAGATCGCGGTGATCCGGCGCTGGCGGTCGCTCAACTCGTGGCTGCCCGTGCTGGGGCTGACCGTCCTGGCGCTCTTCGCAGTCGTCTGGGCGACCTCGGCCGGCGACTTCCTGCTCGGGGGAGGTGAGGAATGAGCGTCGCCCAGCAACGCCGCCAGGTGATCGCCGCCCTGATCGGCGCCGTCGTCATCGTCGTCGCGGTGGTCTTCATCGTCATGGGCCAACTCGGTACGACGAGCGTGACCGAGATCGAGGCGCAGCAAGAGCGCCGCGACCAGGCGATCGACCGCGCCGACGACCGCCGAGACGCCGCGGAGGACCGCCGCGAGGAGCAGGCCGAGAACTAGCCGTGCAGGGCACGCCGGCCGCGGGGCCGTCGCTCCGAATCGAGCCTGACCTTCAGCGGAGAGGGCAAGCTTCGATCGAGGTCACCGCCGGCCCTGCCCAAGCGACGAGGTGGCGGGCGACCGCGATACGGGCCTGCCTCGCGGCAACACACCCCGCCCGGTGGAAGCGGACGCGAAGCGGAGCATTCCACCGGAGTTGCCTCAACCTGAATCGAGGTTGACGCTCCGCGGAAAGGTCAGCCTCGATCGGGAACCGCGCCGACGCGGCATCCCCCGCCGCTAGGGCCTGTTTCTGCCGTAGGTGTCGTGACTCGACACCCACTCGTGGGCGACGATCGCGGCGCCGAGCGAGATCTCGCCGCAGAGGACCGTCGCGGCGACGATCTCGGCGAGCTTTCGGACCTTTCCCTCGCCGTAGCAGCCGAGCAGCTCGAGGCACTCGCGCTGCGTGGCGAGACCGGTGCCGCCGCCGTAGCTCGCAACGATCAACGACGGGATCGTGATCGAGTAGTAGTAGTCGCCGTTGTCTCGCAGCTCGGCGTAGACGGAGGCGGCCGAGGACTCGGCGACGTTGGCGACGTCCTGGCCGCAGGCGATGAAGATGGCGGTGATCCCGTTCGCCGAATGCGAGCCGTTGTTGATCACGCCCGCCGTCTGCCCGCCGAGGTGCGAGACCTGGCGCGCGCGGTAGAGCGCGGCCGTGTCGACCCGCATCACGCGCTCGATCACCTCGCTCGGGATCACGGCTTCGGCGATCACCCGCTTGCCACGCGTTCGCATGAAGTTGAGGTGCGAGTGCTTCTTGTCGGTCGCGAAGTTCGACTCGAGGTAGAAGTGCTCGATCCCCTCGGGTCCCTCGTAGTTGGCGAGGATCCACTGACAGGCCGCGAGCGTCGCCTTGCCGGTCATGTTCTGGCCGGCGGCGTCGCCCGTCGTGTAGTTGAAGCGGGTCAGAAGCAGCCGACTCGTCGGCACGCGGTCGATCTCGATCAGCCTGCCGCTCGAGGTCGTCTCCTCGGCCGCGGCCTTGATCGATCCGTAGTTGTCGTCGAGCCAATCCGAGAACGCCCGTGCTCCGCGCGCCGAGTTGAACAGGAACGACGGCGCGCGCTGCATGTGGTCGCCGGAGACCGTGGTCTTGATCCCGCCGCATTCGTGGAGCAGTCGCATGCCGCGGTTGTAGGAGGCGACGAGCGTGCCCTCGGTGGTCGCCATCGGGACGTAGAACTCGCCCTTCGCGTGCTCGCCGTCGACGAGCAGCGGGCCGGCGAGGCCGATCGGTACCTGCGCGGCGCCGAAGAACTGCTCGCAGTTGCCCCCGAGGCTCGCGGGGTCGAGCGAATAGGAGCCGACGTCGTCGAGCGACCCTTCGCTGCGCTCGAGCGCGAAGGCGAGCCGCTCCTCTGCCGCCTCCCGCGAGTAGTCGTCGTCAGGGCGGCGGGGAACGGGGACGCGATCGCTCATCGGCGGCGATCCTATGCGGCCGCCGACGGTCCCCGTCGGGGACGGGTCGGCACGCGCGGCGTCCCTGCCGCGCGTGCCCCCGTGACGTCGTGGGTCAGCTCGCGGGCTTGACCCGGAAACCGATCCGCTGGCCTCCCTTGCGCTTCACGAACTTGCCCTGCTCGGCGATGACCTTCCAGCGGTCGGGCAGATCACCGTCGGGACGCTGGAGGAACTTGGCGAAGAGCTTCGTGATCCTCTGGCAGCTCGGGCTCTCCTTGTTGAGCTGGTACGTGTAGTACGGGCCCCGCGGGAGCCTGAGGTCGCCGATCCGGTCGTTGTTCTGGACCTGGAACGTGCCGGGGCACTTGCTGTGCGGGGTCGAGCCGCCGCCCCCGCCGCCTCCGCCGCCGCCCTTGGTGAGGCGGAAGAACGCGCCGGTCCGGTTGTTCTTGAACCCGACCTTCTTGACCTTGACGACCCAGCCGCCGCCGAGCTTGCCGTCGTAGTCCTGGAGGAACTGCTGCAGCAGCTTCGTGGTCTGCGCGCAGGTGACCTTCTTGTCGTCACGGATCTTGACCGTGTACGCGCCCTTGGCGAGCTTAAGCTTGCCGATCGTGTCGTCGTGCTCGACGGTGAACTTCGGGCACGTCGCCTTGTCGGCCTGTGCGGCCGACGGCACCGCGGCCAGCGCCGCCAGAGCGGCGAGCGCCGCGATGATTCCACGCAGCGAACCGCGTGACGTCTTCTTTGTCATCAACTCCCCCGGAGTCTTGTCTGAAGTTGCGCGAGCCCCGCAGGCTCGCATCGCGGTCAGCAGCAGATCAAGCGCTCTGGCCGGATGGGCGTACTAACCCGGGTGATGAAGCGGAAGTTGCGGCGGGCTCGCCGGGGGCGGCACTCTCGGCCTGCTCACGCAGTCGGCGCCGCAGCGTCTCACCGTGACCGGCGAGGACGGCGCGCTTGATCCGGTCCTCGTCGATCACCAGGCCGTGCTGATGGGCGAA
Source organism: Thermoleophilia bacterium SCSIO 60948 (assembly GCA_021496505.1). GTDB lineage: Bacteria > Actinomycetota > Thermoleophilia > Solirubrobacterales > 70-9 > JACDBR01. The sequence continues at coordinate 2,284,657 of CP053031.1, forward strand.
CTCGACGAGCTCCTGGCGCTCCGTGTCGTGCTTGGACCAGCGCAGCAAGACCCAGGCGAGCAGCCCGAGCGTCAACAGCATCCCCCAGACGGCCATGAACCCGCCGCCGATCGACTGGTCGGTCACCGGGTCGATCCCGAGGGCCGCGGTGCGCTCGGCGTAGAGCGGATAGATCGGGGTGCCCGCCCACATGAAGACGTTGCCGACGACCGCGACGAACATGTGCTCGGCGGCGACGTAGACGATCTGGATCCCGGTCGCGAACCACAGCGGCGCCGGCAGCGGCCCGATCAGCGCCATCCACTTGATCACGCCCGTCGAGAGGAAGAGACCGTGCTCGACGGCGTGGACGGCGTTGTTCTGAGCCGCCGCCTGGTAGAGCGCCGGGATGTGCCAGATCGCGAACGCGCCGATGAAGATCGCGAGCGCGACGGCGGGATGGAACAGCGGCCTGAGGTGGCGCAGGACCGGGGCGCCGAGGATCGGCTGGAGAACCGGCCCGGTGACGCCCATGACGAGCAGGAAGCCGGCGAGGTCCATCAGCAGCAGGTGCTGGACCATGTGCGCGGAGACGCGCTCCTCCGAGAGCGAGCCGAGCGGGCCGGCCGTCGTCGCGGCGATGGTCAGCAGCCCGGCCGCGAAGCAGAGCTGGCGCTTGACCGACGGAGCCCGGCCCTTGGGCTCGAGCCTGCGGACCTGCCAGACGTAGGCGACGCCGAGCAGCAGCGGGATACCGAGCTCGCCGATCAGCTGCAACATCGCCGCGCGTCCGATTCCGAGGGCCTCGCCATAGGCCGTTCGAGGTTACGCCGCGCGCGAGCTCGGCCCGCGCGCAGGGACCTCAGGGGCGGGGGTTCTCCTTCGCCCACTCGACGATCGTTCCCGACCCGCTGATCACCTCGCCGTCGTCGAGGACGAGGATCGGGACGTTCTTCTGACCGGACAGGCGCTCGACCTCGTCGCGAGCGTCGCCGCTTCGCGTCCACGGCATCAGGCGGTAACCCTTGACCTTCTCGATCTCGTAGCGGTAGCCGGCGTCGTCGAGTGCCTTCGCGGCCCGGCCGCAGAAGTGGACGGCGGGCGCGGCCTTGCCCTGTCCGCAGGTGTAGAGCTTCATCGGGTCTCCCCAGTCGTCGGTGTTCGTCAGGCCGTCGCCGCGACCAGCGGCTCGATGCCCATCGCCTGGGCGACGATCTCGAGCGTGCGAACCCGATCGGCCGGGTCGTGGACCATCGTCGTCACCATCAGCTCGTCGGCGCTCGTGCGCTCGATGAGATCCTCGAGGCCGGCCTTGACCGTGTCCGGGCCGCCGATCACCGCTGAGCCCCCCATCGAGCGCGCGGCGTGCTCCTCGGCCGCGCTGAACTCGTGAGCCGCCGCCTCCTCGGGCGTCGGCAGACGCGAGGGGCGGCCGCTGCGAAGCCGCGCCATCGCGAGCTTCGCGGGACCGGCGATGTAGCGGGCGCGCTCGTCGTCGGCGGCCGCGGTGACGTTGACGGCGACCATCGCTCGCGGCGCCGCGAGCGCCGGCGACGGGCTGAAGCTCTCGCGGTACAGGTTCAGCGCCGGGATCGTGTTGCGAGACGCGAAGTGGTGGGCGAAGGAGAACGGCATCCCGAGCATCCCGGCGAGTTGGGCGCTGTAACCGCTCGAGCCGAGCAACCAGACCTCGGGCTGCTCGCCCTCGCCGGGGACGGCGCTGATCGAGCCCATCGGGTCGCCGGCGGGGAAGTCGCCGGAGAAGAAGCGCAGCAGGTCCCCGAGCTCGCGCGGGAAGTCCTCGGCGCCGAGCCCCTCCTCGGTGCGGCGCAGCGCGGCGGCGGTGGCGCCATCGGTCCCGGGCGCGCGGCCGATCCCGAGATCGATCCGTCCCGGGTGGATCGCCTCGAGCATCCCGAATTGCTCGGCGACGACCAGCGGGGCGTGGTTGGGCAGCATCACGCCGCCGGAGCCGACGCGAATCCGCTCGGTGGCCGCGGCGAGGTGGGCGATCAGCACCGGCGGCGAGGAGCTCGCGATGCCGGGCATGTTGTGGTGCTCGGCGACCCAATGACGCTGGTAACCGAGCCGCTCGGCGACCTGGGCGAGTTCGATCGAGTCACGCAGCGCGTCGCCGACCGAACGGCCCTCGCCGACCGGCGCGAGGTCGAGGATGGAGAACGTCGGGGTGGATGCCATCCGTTCCGAGTCTAGGCACCGCTCGCAGTCGGCCGAAGACCGCGGCGACCGGCGAGCGAAGCAGTGTGCGGGTGGCCGTGACCCCCCGGTCCGGCCACCCACACGCTTGGAAATCCCTAGTCGTCGGAGGGCATGTCGAAGCGCACGCCCTCGCTCTCCTGCTCGGGCCCGGAGCCGTTCTCGCCCTTGTGCGAGCCGTTGACGGAAGCCTTCACGCGTCCGTTCGACGAGCCGTTGTGGCCGTTCTGTGAGATCCCGCCCTTCGGCGGCTTGTAGGCATCCGGCTTCGGGCGGACCTTGCCGCCCGGGAACGCGAGCCGCAGGATCGTGCGCTGCACCATCCCCCACTGCTGGAGGAACGGTCCCGTGTTGTAGGGCAGCTCGTAGCGGGCGCAGATGTCCTTGACGCGCGGCGCGATCTCGGCGTAGCGGGTCGAGGGCATGTCCGGGAACAGGTGGTGCTCGACCTGATAGCTGAGGTTGCCCGAGGCGACGTGGAAGAACGGCGAGCCCTCGATGTTCGCCGCGCCGACCATCTGGCGCACGTACCACGCACCCCGCGACTCGTCCTCGACCTCCTTCTGGGAGAAGGTGTAGGTCTGGTCGGGGAAGTGACCGCAGAAGATGATCCAGTTCGACCAGATGTTGCGGATCAGGTTGCCGACCACGTTGGCCTTCACGGTCGCCCAGAACGTCTCCGCCCCCGACTCGACCGCGCTGGCGATGACGTCGGCTGCGACCTGTGAGGGCTTGCGCTTGCGGCCGAGACGCTGCGCGACCTTGCGGGCCGCGCGCTGAGCGCGGTTGCCTCCGCGCCGCTCGAGCCCCCAGCCCGAACGGGCGAGGTCGAGGCCGACCGCCGGCAGCGCCGAGATCAGCGGCCAGGCGATGTAGTCCTTGACGATCTGGTCGCGCATCTTGCCGGAGATGCCCTTGAGGTCCTTGAGGGCCTCCTTGTGGGACTTCTCGCCGGCGCGGATCGCCTCGATGTCCATGTCGTGGACGGCGACGCCCCACTCGAAGAACAGCATCAGCAGCACGTTGTAGATCGGCTGCAGCAGGTAGACCGGGTGCCACGGCTGGTGCGGATCGATCCGCATGATCTCGTAGCCGAGGTCCTTGTCCTTGCCGCGGATGTTCGTGTACGTGTGGTGGACGTAGTTGTGGGAGTGCTTCCACGACTCCGCGGTCGAGGCGGTGTCCCAGTCCCACGTCGAGGAATGGATGTAGGGATCGTTCATCCAGTCCCACTGGCCGTGCAGGACGTTGTGGCCGATCTCCATGTTCTCGAGGATCTTCGCCGCTCCGAGCGTCGCGGTGCCGAGGATCCACGCCGGCTTGAACGGCGAGAAGACGAGTTCGGCTCGGGCCATGACGAGCAGACGACGATGGAGCTCGATCATGCTCGTGATGTACTTGCGGTCGCGGTCGCCGAGCTCGGCGTAGATCTCGTCGTGGAGCGCGTCGAGCTCCTCGCCGAGGGCGTCGATCTGTTCCTTCGAGAGGTGCTTGAGCGGGCTCTGGGGCTCGTCGGTGACTGTCGGCATGGGGTACGTCTCCTGGCTTTGCGGCTTAGATTCTTGAAATCTCGTGTCGGGTTGTCGGCGCGCGGTCTAGATCTCGATCTCGACCGGACCCTCGGGGGCGTGGATGCAGGTGCGGATCATCTCGTCCTCCATCCCCTTGACCTCGCCGTTGCGCATGTCTCTCACCTGCCCGGAAACGAGCTTGCAAAGACACGTGTGGCAGATTCCCTCGCGGCAGCCGTAGGGCATCTCGATCCCGGCCTCCTCGCCGACGACGAGGATCGGCTGCGAGCCGTCGGACTCGCCGGATACCTCTGACTTCGTGAAGGTGACCTCGCCGCCCTCGCCCTCCTCGCCGCCCGAGATGCGGCTCTGGAAGCGCTCCATGAACAGCAACTCCGGGTTCGCGTCGGGCTCCTCCTCCCAGTGCTCGAGCAGCGCGTCGAGCAGGTCGCCGGGACCGGAGGCGAACGTCGCGCGATCGCGCCAGTCCGGGCAGATGTCGTCGAGGTCCGAGGGCTCGATCCGCCCCTGGTCGGAATCCTCGCCGGTGATCTGGAGGTGGAGCTTGCAGCCCCCGTGCTTCTGCTCGAGGCTCTCGAGCTCCTCGAGGAAGGCGATCCCGTCACGCGTGTGGGAGGAGTGGATCAGCATCACGTCGTCGACCCGGTCGCGCCGGTCGAGCTCGCGGAGCATCGACATGATCGGGGTGATCCCGCTCCCGGCCGAGATGAACAGGAACTTCTCCGGCAGCGGCTCGGGCAGCACGAAGTCGCCCTCGACCCCGCCGAGCCGGATCAGGGCGCCCGGCTTGAGCTGCTGGACGAGGTGCGGGGAGACCTGGCCGTCCGGGACGAGCTTCGGCGTGACGCTGATCAGCTCGTCCTCCGGCTCGGAGGTCAGTGAGTAGGCGCGCCAGTGATGGACGCCGTCGATGATCACGCCGATCCGCAGGTACTGGCCGGCCTTGTGGCCCGGCCAGGCGTGCCCGGGCCGGATAACGATCGTCACCGTGTCGTCGGTCTCCCTGTCGATCCGCTCGACCCGGCCGCGCAGCTCACGCGTCGACCACAGCGGATTGATGAGCTCGACGTAGTCGTCGGGGAGCAGCGGCGTGAACAGCCAGCGCATCGCCCCGAGCGCCTTGGCGCGCACGGGGTGGACATCCGGCTTGGCTCCGCGCTCAGCCATGCGCGCCTCCGCTCTCAGAGCGGTGGTCGGTGCTTGAGAAGGTGTGCTCGATCACGTCCACAGGTAGGCCCCCGACCCGACTCCCCCAACGGCCGAAGGGATTGAAACATAACCGAAAGTGAACGCCTGTCACACCAAGGGCGTCGCGAGTTCTCATCGACTGTTGCTCGGCTGCCCTACGCTAAATGGAATGGCCGTTCGAACTCGAAGCTCCCGTCAGGCCCGTGAGCGCGAGCTCGTGCGCGTCACGAGGTCGCTGTTCGACGAGCGTGGCCTCCAGGATGCGCCGGTCGAGGAGATCGCTCGCTCCGCCGGAATCGCGCGCGGGCTGGTCTATCGCTACTTCTCCTCGAAGGAGGAGCTCTACGTCGCGACGATGCTCGACTACCTCGCCGAGCTCGACGAGGCGATGGCGAGCGAGGTCGGCGACACGACCGATCCATTCGAGCGCCTCGAGGCGTGCTGCCGCAGCTTCGCCGCCTACTGCTACCGCTACCCGGCGTTCCTCGACAGCGTCGTGACGCTGATGAAGCGCCCGGCCGCCGAGCTCAACGAGTCGATCTCGCCGGCGGTCTGGATCAACCTCGGCCAGCGGATGTCGGCATGCCTCGAGCATCTCGCGGGTGCGCTTCGCGACGGCCACGAGAAGGGCGTCCTGCGCGCCGAGGATCCGAACGGCCTCGCCAACCTCTTCTGGGCCCAGGCGATCGGGATCATGCACCTGGCGCGGATCGGCGTCGGCGTCTCGCAGACGCCCGAGGGCAACCCGGCGCTGTTCGAGATCGAGCCCGAGGCGATCGTCAAGGCCTGCATCGACAGCACGATGGCCGTCGCTCGCGCGAACGTCACCCTGCGCTAGAGCGCGCTGCGCGACCCTCGCCGCGAGGCGGCCTCGCTCAGATCAGCAGGCGGACGACGGTCACGGTGCCGACGACCGCGATGAGCCAGCGCAGGAACTCCGGCTTGAGCCGGCGGCCGAAACGCGCCCCGAGAAACCCGCCGATGATCGCGCCGACGGCGACGATGCCCGCCGCGGCCCAGGCGATCTGCGAGGTCGCTACGACGATGAACACGATTCCCGAGACCCCGTTGACGAGGCCGACGAGGACGTTCTTCAGGGCGTTGACCCGCTGGAGGTCGTCCGGGATGACGGCGCCCGCGGTGGCGATGAACATGACGCCCTGAGCGGCACCGAAGTAGCCGCCGTAGACGCCGCAGAGGAAGGTGGATATCCGGGCGAGGATGCCGCCATCGGGGTCGGGACCCGCGCCGTCGGCTCGAGCGGCGGCAAGGCGCTCGCGGCGACGCGCGACCGCGGCCGAGATCCGGGGCTGGGCGAGCACGAGGACGACCGCGCCGGCGACGAATATCGGCACCACCGCGTCGAAGGCCGACGCGGGAAGGACGAGCAGCGCGACGGCGCCGAGGATGCCGCCGGCGATCGAGCTCGCCGCGAGCTTGATCGCTCGGCCGCGCTGCCCCTTGAGCTCCTCGCGGTAGCCCCAGGCACCCGCGACGGCGCCCGGCACGAGTCCGATCCCGTTCGAGATGTTCGCGACGACCGGCGGATAGCCGACGGCCAGAAGGGTCGGGAACGTGATCAGCGTCCCGGTGCCGACGACCGCGTTGATGGCGCCGGCTCCGACCCCGGCGACGAGGACGGCGAGGATCTCGAGCGGGCTCACCGCCCCGATTATCGCCCTAGGCGGGCCGTGCCCTCGCGCTCGAACGCGAACCCGAGCCGGTGCGGGCGTGCAGGTCGGCCTCGATGTCTTCGAGGCTGCGGCCCTTCGTCTCCGTCACGAAGCGGACGGTGAAAACGAAGGCGAGCACGCCGAGCACGGCGTAGCCGAGGAAGACAGGCCCGGCCCCGAACGCATCGAGCAACGGCGGGAAGGTCTGGGAGACCGCGAAGTTCGCGCCCCAGTGGAGGAAGATCGCGACGCCCATCGCCGTTCCGCGAACGTTCAGCGGCAGGATCTCCGGCAGCAGGATCCAGACGACGACTCCCCAGGACGCGGCGAACGAGACGATGAAGGTCGCCAGACACGTCAGGGTGATGATCGCGAGCGGATCGCCCGGCGAATCCGGCGTCGCCATGAGGATGTTCGACAGCCCAAGCACGATCAGCGATCCGACCATCCCGACGAGACCCCAGAGCAGCAGCGGCTTGCGCCCCACCTTGTCGACCTTGCGGATCGCGACGATCGTCGCGACGACGTTGATGACGCCGATGATGATGTTCGCGTAGATCGCCGCCGTATCGGAGTAGCCGACCTCGGTCAGGGTCGTCGGCGCGAAGTAGATGATCGTGTTGATCCCGATCACCTGTTGGAAGACGGCGAGCCCGATCGCGACGATCAGCGCCGGGCGGACCCAGGGCGCGAAGACCTCCTTGAGGCCGTGCCCGGACTCCTCCTCCTCGACGCGATGGATCTGCTCCATCTCTTCGGTCACCTGGGCCTCGACCCGGGTCTCGGCCAGGACCCGCCGAGCGACGTCGTCCTGGCCTACGGAGACGAGCCAGCGCGGCGTCTCGGGCATGCGGAGCATCCCGAAGAACAGGACCACCGACGGCACGACCGCGAGGCCGACCATCAGGCGCCAGTTCTCAGATGGGGCGAGCGCCGCGTTGACGAGGAAGGCGATGAGGATGCCGGAGACGATCGCCATCTGGTTGAGGCCCGTGACCTTGCCGCGGATCTCCGTGGGGGCGACCTCCGAGAGGTAGAGCGGGACGATCAGGGCGGCCGCCCCGACTGCGACGCCGAGGACGATCCGGAACGCGATGAGCACGCCGGCCGACGGCGCCAGCGCGGCACCGAGCGCGCCGACCGCGAACACGACGGCGGCGATCAAGATCAGCATTCGGCGACCCAGTCGGTCCGACAACCGCCCCGCGACCGCGGCCCCGACCATCGCGCCGAGCAGCAACCCCGCCACGACGGCCCCTTCGAGGAACGGCGTCAGGTCGAACTCGGGCGTGATGTAGAGGATCGCGCCGGAGATTACGCCGGTGTCGTAGCCGAGCAACACTCCGCCGAGCGCCCCGAACAAATACACGCGCCAGTTGTCGCGCAGTCCCACCTGCTCCATCCCACCGAGCTTCTGCCCAGCGACACCCCCCGCTAATCCCGCCTCGCGCGGGCAGGTCGCGGATCATGGCCCGCCGCGGCGCCTGTGGGCGCTCGGGGAGCCCCTCTGTGCACCCGTAGGCGGGCGCTCGGGCAGTCCCCCCGGATGAGGGGGCCAACCCCATCCATGGGGCCCCGGCAGGTGCGGGCATCCATGCCCGCACAGCTCATCCGGGCGGACAACCCGAGCACCCGCCCCGGGAACGCGCGGAACTGCGAACAACGGCGCACCGAGGACACACCCGAGCGCGACGGATCGCCCCGCGTCCCTGCGCCTCGAGCGCGGGGCGATTCAGTCGCGCAATCCGCGATGGATCGTCCCAGCGTCGTCGTGCGAGAGGCGCGGGGGCGATTTCGTCGCGGTCGGCGCGGCCGATCGAAGCCGAACGTCCCAGACGTGCACTTATAAGGGCACTTCCGGGACGTTCGAGCCCTAGGGACGCCCGGCGGCAACCCCAGCCGCCCGAACTCGCTCCCCTCGGTGCCATCAGCCGCGCCGGAGACCGCCGCAGCGGCGGAGGGCTGGGCGCCACCCACCCCACGGAGCGCGGCACCCGAAGGGCCCGAAAGCCCGCCCCCCCGAGCTAAGAGAACGCCGATTCGCCGGTGAGGGCGCGGCCGAGGGTGAGGGTGTGGACCTCGTCGGTCCCCTCGTAGGTGAACACGGACTCGAGGTTCGCGGCGTGGCGCATCGGCGGGTACTCGAGCGTTACCCCGTTGGCGCCGAGAATCGAGCGTGCGGTGTGGGCGACCTCAAGCGCGGCGCGGACGTTGGCGCGCTTGCCGAACGAGACGAGCTCCGGGGCGAGCTCGCCCGCGTCCTTGACGCGGCCGAGGTGGAGCGCGAGCAGCTGTCCCTGGCCGACCTTCGTCGCCATCTCGGCGAGCTTGGCCTGGGTGAGTTGGTAGGCCGAGAGCGGCTTTTCGAAGACGTCGCGCTCGGTGGCGTAGGAGAGCGCCGACTCGAGGCAGCTGCGAGCCGCACCGATCGCGCCCCAGATGATCCCGTAGCGCGCCTCGTTGAGACATGAGAGCGGTCCGCGCAACGTGCTCGCCTCGGGCAGGCGAGCCGAGTCGGGGACACGGACGCCGTCGAGGACGAGCTCCGAGGTCACCGACGCGCGCAGCGAGAGCTTGCCCTTCATGTCCGGCGTGCTCAGCCCGTCGCTCCCGCGCTCGACGAGGAAGCCCGCGACTCCCTCGTCGGTCCGAGCCCAGACGACCGCGACGTCGGCGATCGAGCCCGACGTGATCCACATCTTCTGCCCGTCGATCACCCAGTCCGAGCCGTCGCGCCGCGCCCGGGTGCGCATCGCCGCCGGGTTCGAGCCGGCGTCGGGCTCGGTCAGGCCGAAGCAGCCGATCGCGCGGCCCGCCGCCATCTCGGGGAGCCAGCGCTGCTTCTGCTCCTCCGAGCCCCAGCGATGGATCGCGAACATGGCCAACGAGCCCTGGACCGAGCAGAACGAGCGCAGGCCGGAATCGCCGGCCTCGAGCTCCATGCACGCGATGCCGTAGGCGACCGCGCTCGCCCCCGCGCAGCCGTAGCCCTCGAGGTGCATCCCGAGCAGGCCGAGCTCGCCGAGCGCCTCCGGGACGTCGGCGGGGAAGGTCCCGGCCTCGAAGTGCTCGGCCACCCGCGGGACGAAGCGCTCCGTGACCCACCGGCGCGTCGTCTCGGCGACCAGGCGCTCCTCGTCGGAGAACGAGCTCGAGACGCCGAGCGGGTCGGAGGCGGACATCGACGGGGTCGGGCTCACCCGCTAAGAGTTCCACATGAGCTCTCCCCGCCCCGCCCTCGACGGACTCCGGGTCGTCGACCTCTCGCGCGTCCTGGCCGGACCGCTGGCGGCGATGACGCTCGGCGACCTCGGTGCCGACGTGATCAAGGTCGAGTCACCGGAGGGCGACGAGACCCGCGCCTGGGCGCCGCCCGAGAACGCGGCGGGTGGCTCGACCTACTTCGACGCCGCGAATCGCAACAAGCGGTCGATCGCGCTCGATCTGCGCCGGCCGGAGGACCTCGAGCTCGCCCGCGAGCTGATCGCGCGCGCCGACGTCGTGATCGAGAACTTCCGTGCCGGAACGATGGCGCGACTCGGACTCGACCCCGCCGAGCTCCGGCGTCGCGACCCGCGGCTCGTCGTCTGCTCGATCACCGGATTCGGGTCGGGAGCCGGTGCGGCGCTCGCGGGTTACGACCCACTCGTCCAGGCGCTGAGCGGGCTCATGTCCGTGACCGGCGAGGCGGCCGGCCCGGCGCTGAAGGTCGGCGTCGCGCTCGTCGACGTCGTCGCCGGCATGAACGCGGCCGGCGCGATCCTCGCCGCGCTCCTCGCCCGCGAGCGCGACGGGGGCGGCCAGTTGATCGAGGTCAACCTGCTGCAGACCGCGCTGGCGGCGCTCGCCAACCAGTCGAGCGCGCATCTCGGCGCCGGGGTCGTGCCGTCGCGCGCCGGCAATTCGCACCCGAGCATCGTCCCGTTCGAGACCTACGCGACCCGCGACCGCGAGCTGATGATCTGCGCCGGCAACGAGCGCCAGTTCGCGGCGCTCTGCGATCTGATCGGCGAGCCGTCGCTGGCAGCCGACCCACGCTTTGCGACGAACCGCGACCGGGTCGCCAACCGCGAGGCCATGCGCGAGCTCCTCGAGGGCGCCCTCGCGGCTCGCGACGCCGCCGACTGGACGCGGCTCGCCGCCGAGCGCGGCGTGCCCGCCGGCCCGGTCAACGACATCGCCGAGGCGTTCGAGCTCGCCGCGCGCCTCGAGCTCGACCCGGTCGCCACGCTCGCGGGCAGCCGCACCCCCTCCTCCCCACTCGGCCTCCTCGGAACCCCGCCGAGCGTCCGCCTGCCTCCGCCGAGCCTCGACGAGCACGGGGACGCGATCCGCGAACGGCTGCGTAGCGGCGGGGCGTGACCGAGCGGTGTCCGAGCGCGCCGGACGGGTAATAGTTGCGCTAGCACGTATATATTTGCGCTAGCACCTATCCCCCTCCCCAAGCGTTAGGACACTCAGAAATGAAGCTAGGAAGGCTCATCGCCCGCGTCGTGATCGGCGCCCTCTTCTTCGGCCACGGCGCCCAGAAGCTCTTCGGCTGGTTCGGCGGCGGCGGCCTCGACGGCACCGGTCAGTTCATGGAGTCGCTCGGCTTCAAGCCCGGCCGCCGGCACGCGCTCGCATCCGGCCTCTCCGAGGCGGGCGGCGGCGCGATGATCGCGCTCGGCCTGCTCACCCCCGCGGCCGCCGCGAGCCTGATCGCGACGATGGCCGTGGCCGCGAAGACGGTCCACGTGCCGAACGGCGTCTGGGTGAGCGACGGTGGCTACGAGTACAACGTCGTCCTGATCGCCGCCCTGCTCGCGCTCGTCGACGGCGGGCCCGGCCCCGTCTCGCTCGACGCGAAGCTCGGGATCGAGGAGACCGGCCCCGCGCTCGCGCTCGCGGCGCTGGCCGCGGGAGCGATCGGCGCAGGCGTCGTGCTCAACGGCGCCGAGTCCGACGAGTCCTGAGCGGAGCGCCCGTCCACCCGGCCGCGCCACGCGGCCGGGTGGGACGCACGGGCTTCAGAAGTCGATGATGTTCTCCTCGGCACCCGAGAGCTCGACGGTGCGCGTATCGGTCGTGCTGCCGCCGGAGGTCTGCGTCGTCACCGTGAGCTCCGCCTCGAGCGAGTCGGCGCCGATCAGCAGGACCTTCAGCTGCTGCTCGCCCGGGACCGGCACCATGAACAGCTGCGCGCCCGAGGGCAGGTTCGCCTTGAGGTCGATGTCGTAGTCGGCGTCGGCCTCGTTGACCGTCGCGGTCAGGTCGATCGGCCCGCCGCCGATCGGATGACCGATCACGCCGACCCGCCGCTCCTCCGCGTCGAAGACGAGCCTGTCGCGCTCGCCGACGCTCGTCTCGGTGACGGCACCGAGCGAGTAGCCGGGGCCGGTCATCGTCACGGTCTCGCTCTGGGTCGCCCCGAGCGCCTGCGGCTGGGTCAGCCGGACCTCGTACTCGCGCGAGGGGTCGAGCGTCAGCTGCGGTGAAGCGGACTCCTCCGCGCCGAAGAACGGATCGGAGAACAGGACCCCCGTGACCGGCGTGTAGACGTCGGCGCCGCTGAGGTCATCGAATACGCCGTTCGGCCCGACGCCCGCGGCCCCGTCACCATCGGTGACCCGCATGTCGGCGAGCTCCTCGGTCGGACCGGAGCCCTGGAGGCGCAGCTCGACGCGCCCCGGCGTCTCGTCGTTGGCCGGGTCGGAGTCGGCCTGCGGGTCGTTCTTGCAGAACGGGCACGGGTTCTTTCCGATCCCCGGCCTCGGGTTGCCGACGGCGAGCGTCTTCGTCTTCGCGTTCCCACTCCAGACCGTCCCCGGCTGGATCTGGTAGCGCCAGGTCTCCTTCTCCGTGTTCAGGTTGAGCGCGCGCTTCTCGCCCGGGTAGTTGTTGTCGTAGACGAGCAGCTGGTAGCGGTTCTTCTTCAGCCGGTTGACCGCGTACGGGCTGATCGCGTGGCCGTCACCGTCGTCGAACATCAGCAGCTCGTAGGGCATCCGGCCCTCGGCGAGCGTCAGGCGAAGCAGCTTGACGACCTTCGAGGGGACTCCGCCGGCGAACGTCTTGCGGACGTTGGGGAGGCTCTGGGTCGCCCAGGCGCGCGCGATGTGGCGCTGGAGCTTCTCGTTGCCGTCGAAGCCGAGCCGCGTGATGAACGGCGAGCCGAACGCATCGGGCTGCTCCGGCGTCCCGAAGCCCTGGAAGAAGAACTGGGCGGTGGTCGCCATCCCGAAGCAGTGGCCGCCTGCCATGCCCTCGTTCTGGTCGTCCATCCACTCCTGCGCGGCCGGCGTCAGCGTGCAACCGCCGCTCGTGCTCGAGCAGACGCGGTCACCGAACAGGCGTCGCATCTGGCCCGGGCCGAGGTCGACGACGCCGGGCTCGGAGCCGTAGTTGGCGAAGCCGTAGCCGTTCGTCGCGGGCCGGAAGCCGCTGTCGGCGACGACCTTGCCGGGCTTGGGGTCCGGGTCCGCGGCCGAGGCGGGAGCGCAGAGCGCGAAGGCTCCGGCGATCGACAGCAGAGCGGCTGAGGTGGCGCGCGCGAGCGCGCGGCGCCTGGGGGAAGGGGTCACAGACGCTCCGTCGGTCATCGAAGCGCGTTCCTTTAACGGCGGGACGCCGCCGCTCAGGCGCGGACGGTTGCGAGCGCCGGGGCGCCGGTGCCGGCGCCGATCCGAGGCTCCGGGCGGCCGAAGAACCAGCCCTGTCCGAGGTCGGCGCCGAGCGAGCGCACGAGCCGCGCCTCCTCGACCGTCTCGATCCCCTCGGCGACGACGTCGATCCCGAGATCGTGGGAGTAGTCGATCAGCGCCGCGACGAGCCGCTGGCGCGACTCGTCGGCGTCGATGCCGGCGACCAGCGCGCGGTCGAGCTTGACGATGTCCGGCCGCAGCTCGCGCAGGTAGTTGAGCGACGTGTGGCCGGCGCCGAGATCGTCGAGCGCCACCCGGGCGCCCTCGGCGCGGTAGCGATCGAGGATCCGGCGCAGGAACTCGATGTCCGGGAAGCGCTCGGACTCGACGACCTCGAAGCAGACACGCGAGAGCGAGAAGTCGTGGCGCCGTGCCACCGCCCACGTGGTTCGCAGGCAGATGTCGGGGTCGTAGATCGCCGAGGGGTTGAAGTTGATGAACAGCGTCTCGCCGTCCGGGAGCATCGGTGCGGCGGTCTCGATCGCGGCGGTGCGACAGCGCTGGTCGAACGCGAAGATCTCGCCGTGCGAGCGCGCCGCGTCGACCAGCTCGCCGCCGTTCAGACGCCGGCCGTCGAGATCGGCACGGATCAGCGCCTCGCGTCCGTAGACCCGCTCGTCGGCGAGCCGAACGATCGGCTGGAAGTGGGGGGTCAGCAGGCCGTCATTCATCACGCGGTCGAACCACGGCGTCGCGAGCCTGCCGAGGAAGTCGTCGAGGCTGATCGGGAGCGCCTCGGGATCGTCGATCGGCTGGGCGAAGGCCGCCGATCGCTCGGAGAAGGTGAGGCCGGCGAGCGACTCCTCGAGCCGGTCGCGCCAGTCTGGACCTTCGATCACGAACTCCCGCCGCCGGTTCGAGACCTCTGGGATCGCCTCGCCGCCCGCCGCGACCCGCTCGACGACGTGGGGGCGCGTCGAGACCAGCCGCACGCCCTCACTCCAGCCCGTGTCCACCGGCGACATGCAGTCGCAGGCATGACCTCCACACTCGCTCACCCCAGCCTCATCGGCAGACGGTCGCGGCACCTTGACCGCCCCGCGCTCCGTAGGCTTCGGGCTCGATGCGGTCAGGGAAGAGCGCACCACGCCGGAGCCTCGGCGCGATCGCGGTCGCGGTCCTGGCGTTGGCGCTCGCGATCCCCGCGGGCGCCCAGATCGTCGCCGGCAGCGCCACGGAATCGAGCCCGCGCGACGTCGAGCGGCCACGCATGAGCGACGACAAGATCGCTTTCGGGAAGCAGCGAAAGCGCCAGACCGCCGGCTATTCGATGCGCCATTACGGCAAGCGGACCTGGCGGCTTCGCAACCCGAAGGCCGTCGTCCTGCACTGGACCGCCGGTTCGAGCTGGGAGGGCGCGCGCCAGACGTTCGCCGCCAACCAGCCGAACCTCGGCGAGCGGCCCGGCGTCTGTGCCCACTACATCATCGAGAAGTCCGGCCGGATCCACCTGATCGTCTCCGAGCGGATCCGCTGTCGGCACACGATCGGACTCAATTGGACCGCGGTCGGGATCGAGTTCGTGCAGGAGGCGAAGGGATCGCCGGGCGCGACCGACCGCGCGATCCTCGAGCGGGGCAAGCAGATGCGGACCGCCCTCCGGCTCGTCGCCTACCTCAGGGATCGCTACGAGATCCGCACGCGGGACGTGATCGGACACGCGACGGCCAACGACAGTCGCCTGTTCAAGGAACGCCAGGGGTGGCGGAACGACCACTCCGACTGGGGCGGTGCGGCGGTACGCGAGTTTCGCAAGCGGCTTCGCGCGAAGTTCGGATGAGCGCTCCGCCCGCCGCGCCTCGCTCGGCGCGGCGGCGCCGGCAGGCGGTCGAGCGCGGGCGCACCTACCGGCGGCGCCGGATGACCGCCCTCGTCCTCGCGATCGCCTCGCTCGCCGCGCTCGTCCTCGGCGCCCGCGCCGGGTCGCGCGGCGGTGAGGACGACGCGACCCTCGCCGAGCAGGCCGTGACCGAGGCCGAGGCGGTGCCGCCCGAGCTCCCGCGCGGCGGCCAGGAGGTGTTCGCCGACGGCCGCAGGCTCGTCGGCTTCTACGGGGCCCCGCAGGACGACGAGCTCGGCGAGCTCGGGATCGGCGAGCCCTCCGAGGCCGGTCAGCGCCTGCTCGAACAGGCGGCGGCCTACGAGTCGGACGAGGTACCGGTGATGCCGTTCATGGAGCTGATCTCGACGGTCGCCGCCGCCGACCCAGGGCTCGACGGGCTCTACCGAAACCACGTGCCAGACCGCGTGATCGACGACTACCTGACCGCCGCCCGCGAGATCGATGCGCTCCTGGTTCTCGACATCCAGCCGGGGCAGGCCGACTTCGTCGACGAGGTCCGGCGGATCGTCCCCTACCTGCGCCAGCCCGATGTCGGCCTCGCGCTCGACCCGGAGTGGCACATGCAGCCCGGAGAGGTGCCGGGTCAGACGATCGGCTCGGTTGATGCCGACGATGTCAATCGCGTCCAGGCGATGCTCGCGCGGATCGTCGAGCAGGAGAACCTGCCCCAGAAGCCGCTGATCGTGCACCAGTTCACCGCCGACATGATCGTCGGCAAGGAACGGCTGCGCGAATACCCGGGGGTGGCGCTGGTCCTCAACATCGACGGATTCGGCACGCGCGACGAGAAGGTCGCGAAGTACCACGAGCTGAAGACGCGCGAGGACTCCGAGTTCTTTACCGGCTTCAAGCTCTTCTACCGCGAGGATGTCGGGCTGATGAGCGCGGAGCAGGTGCTCGGCCTCCGCCCTCCTCCCGACCTCGTGCTCTACGAGTAGCTCGGCGCTCAGGCGTCGTCGCTGAGCACGGCCAGTGCCCTGAGGCCGACGCGGCCGTCCTCGTCGATCACGTAGAAGGTGTGCTCACCCGCGCCGTGCGCGATCCCCTCGATCCGCTTCACCGACGGATCGAACTCGTGCACCGTCTCGACCTCGACGTCGCCGCCACCGGCCGTCAGGGGCAGTGAGAAAGAGACGTGGACGGACGCGGAGTCGTGGCCCTCGGGATGGTCCTCGAGCAGTACGGCGCCCTTGTCGGCGGCGTCGAGGTTGCCGACGATCGCGTCGAAGCGGTCACCGCCACGCGCCTCGATGCCGCGGACGCCGCGCGGCAGCTGGGCGCTGCCGGTTCCCTTGAGAACCCAGACGCGGCCGCAGGCCGGCGGCACCTCGGGCTCGTCGAACAGCCTCCCGACGTCGTCGAGCTCGACGAGCAACGGATCGCCCTCGGCACTCGTCGGGTAGCGCAGCCCGAGCAGCAGGGCCCCGTTCTGCCTGAACTCGGCGCCCTCGACGTTGATCGGGTGGTCGCTCGAGCGCACGGTGCCCGCCCAGCGCTTCTCCTTGGCCGCACCGAGCGCGATCGTCGCATCGATGTAGGCCTCGCGAGACTCCGGTCCGAGCCCGATCAGCTCGACCGCCGCGGCGGCGAGCGCGTCGTTGATCGCGCGGTGGAGCGAGAACCGAAGCCTGGCGATCTCAAGCGTCGCGGACTCGCCGTCGCGCGCCGCGGCGACGACGTCGGCGATCGGCGCGCGCGCCACCCATGAGCGCTTGGCCTCGAGCGGGCCGCTCTTCTTGCCGAACTGCGACCCGATCACGTATAGCCAGCCGTCGCGGATCGCGCATGCCTCGGCGTCCTCGGTTCTCCCCGCTGAGCTCGAGGGTTCGAGCTCGACCCGGATCGCCCGCCAACCGGAGTCCGTCGCGTCGCCTGCCTCGTGGACGAGCAGCGCCACCGATCCCTCGGCGGGCGTCTCGTCGAGCGCCGTCACCAGCGCCAGGTCCCAATCGGTCCCCTCGAGCAGCTGGTCATCGACGCGCGCGAGGTCGGATGCCTCGTTGGGTTCGATCTGTAGATCGATCTCGTGCATGACCTACCGGTTCCCGCGCCCGAGCGCGGCAATCCGGCGGCGTCGCGACTCGGGGCCCTGAACGACGAAGGGCGAGCCTGCCGGCCCGCCCTTCGCATGAGCGTCTTCGAACCGGGCGTCCGCCCGGTGATGAGGGGTCGGCTACTCGATGAAGCCGGACTCCTGGAGGTACTGCGTCGCGACGTCCTCGGGCTCTTCCTTGTCGATGTCGACGCGCGCGTTCAGCTCCTGCATGACCTCCTCGGTCATCGGCGCCTGGATCTCGTTGATCAGGTCGATTCCATCCTGACCGACGGCGTCCGCCATCTCCTGGTCCATCGCGAGCACGATGTGGTACGGCGGGAACAGGCCCTTGTCGTCCTCGTAGACCGCGTAGTCACCGGAGGCGAGCTCGCCGTCAGTGCCGAACGCGAACGAGAAGTCCGACTGGTCGTCGTCGAGCGGCTCGTACTTGGCCTCCGTCGAGACGAATTCGGGGGTCCAGCCGTAGACGTCGTCGAGGCCGACGAGGCAGTCGGTGCGCTGACGGCACTCGGGGAAGCCCGCGATCGAGTAGTCGCTGGCGTCCGGCGAGTCGGCGATGTCGGTGATCGTGTCTCCGCCGATCTCCTCCTGGGTCTCCGGCAGCGAGGCGACGACATAGGTGTTGTTGAACGGCGTCTGGTCGCCGACCGTGATGTCGTCCTCGGCGTAGCTCTCCTTGACGAGCTCATACGCCTCGTCGGCGTCAGACGGGATGTCGTCGGTCTTGTAGCCGTAGAAGTTCGCCAGCACGGTCCCGGTGTACTCCGGATACGCGTTGATCGTGTCGTCACGCAGCGCGCGGTTGGCGATGACCTCGGAGCCGAGGTTGAGCTCGGTGTCCACGTCGTAGCCCGCCGCCTCGAAGGCCTGGGCGTAGATGTTGCCGAGGATGAACTGCTCGGTGAAGTTCTTCGACCCGATGGTGAAAGAAATGTCGCCGTTGGCCGGATCCTCCTCGATCGGCTCGACCTCGCCGGTGCTGGCGCTCTCGCTCGAGTCGCCCGAGCTCGAATCGTCCGAGCTCGAGTCGTCGCCGCAGGCGATCGCGCCCAGGGCGAGGACCGCGGCCAGCATCAGCGCCAGCAGCATCCTGATCTTGCTTGTCATGTGGTGCTTTCCCTCCTGAGGGGATTGAGTGTGAGTCCGGAGCCCTTCTTCTTCTCTGAGCGCTCCTCGAGCCGGATCCCTGCCGGTGTCACCAGCCGCTGGATCAAGCGAACGATCTGATCGCCGAGGACGGTCACGACCGCTACGAGAAGGGCGGCGGCGAGCTGGCCCGGAGGGCCGTAGGTCTGCGGTTCGATGATCGGCGTACCGAGCGTGAACACGTTGGCGAGCGGGCCGATCGTCGCGGTCGCGAGCACGGCGACCGTCGACAGCCGGATCCCGGCGAAGATCGTCGGCAGCGCGAGCGGCAACTCGACGTTCCTGATCACCTGGAAGTTGGTCATGCCCATTCCCTTCGCGGCGTCGACCGTGTCCTTATCGACCTGGCTGACGCCGACGAACGTGTTCGTGAAGATCGGCGGCACCGCGAGCAGGAAGAGGACGAAGGCGACGTTCGTGAACCCGATGCCCAGGAACGAGAGGAAGAAGGCGAGCAGGGCGAGGGTCGGGACCGCGCGGCCGACGTTCGAAACGCTCGAGGCGAGGAACTCACCGCGGCCGCGGTGACCTAGGTAGAGGCCGAGCGGCAGGAATAGGACCACCGCCGCGACGATCGCGACGACGGAGACCTTGATGTGGACCCAGGTGAGCTCGAGAACCTCAGCCGGGCCGCCGATCTGGACGCCGCCCGAGACCGACTCGCGGGGCTGGGCGATGAAGTCGAGCGCGTCGCCGAACAGTCCGAGGAAGGCCGTCGTGGCGTTCATGTCGCACCCACTCGTCGCCACGGCAGCGCGACCCGCTGGATACCGAGGATCAGCAGGTCCGAGATCGCCGCGAGCAGCAAGCAGAGGCCGCCGGCAGCGATCACGTTGCCCTTGAAGAAGATATCGGCGTCGATCTCCTGGCCGAGTCCGCCATAGCCGGCGAAGAAGGCGAGCGCCACGAGCCCGATGGTCGTGGTCGTCGCGATCCGCAGACCCGCGAATATCTCCGGAAGCGCGAGCGGGAGCTCCACCTTCCAGAGCAACTGGTTGGGCGTGAGCCCCATGCCGCGGGCGGCGTCCTTGACGTCCGCGGGCACGTTCTGGAGGCCGGTAGTGAAGTTCGCGAACAGGATGAACAGCGTGTAGGCGATCAGCGCGATCGCCGCCGGCGCGAAACCGCGGCCGACGAGCGGCTGCAGGATGAAGAAGGCGGCGATCGAGGGGATCGTGTAGAGGACCTGGGTCGTGACGCTGATCGGGGCCATGGCCCAGGACTTGCGGTGGGCGAGGATCGCCAGCCCGAACGCGATCGCGAATCCGACAACGACCACGAACACCGTCAGGACCACGTGCTCCCACAGCGGGGTCATGTAACGATCGAAGTTCTCGACGATCCAGCCCGGGCAGACCTCGTTGTTCGCCGGGCAGGCGTCGAGGCTCCGTGTCTCGATCTCGACTTGCGCCAGCGGCGCGAGCTGGGCCAGGTTCACCGGACCGCGCCCTCGGCGGCCGGATCACCCTCGGTCTCCGAGTCGTCCGCCCCGACGGGGTCGTCGTAGAGATCGACGAGATCGGCACCCGTGCGCGACTGCGCCGGCGCCGAGTGCAGGAAGGTCCCGATCACCTCGAGCGAGAGGACGCCGGTCACTGCGCCGTTCGCGTCGACCACCGGCGCGTACTGGACCGCACCCGAGAGCAGTTCGGCGAGGGCGTCGCGAAGGATGTCGTCGAGCTCGATCAGCGGCCGGTCGGCGGGCGAGCCGGCGTCGGCCGCGACGCGTTCGCCCTGGAGATCGTCCTCGAGCACCCAGCGCTTCGGGCGCCGCTGCTCATCGAGCATCAGCGCGAAGTCGAGATCGGAGTCGGCGAGCTTGCGGCGGACGTCCTCGGTCCGCTCGCCCTCGCGCAGCTCGGCGACCTTCCAGAGGTCGATGTCGCGGACACGCTGGAGGGCGAGCCGCTTGAGCGAGCGGTCGGCGCCGACGAAGTCCTCGACGAACTTGTCCTCGGGGTAGGTGAGCAGCTCCGCGGGGTTCGCGTACTGCGCGAGCTTGCCGCCCTTGCGCAGGACGGCGATCCGGTCGCCCATCTTGATCGCCTCGTCGATGTCGTGGGTGACGAAGACGATCGTCTTGCGAAGCTGGCTCTGAAGCCTCAGGAACTCGTTCTGGAGCCGTTCGCGGTTGATCGGGTCGACGGCGCCGAACGGCTCGTCCATGAGCAGCAGCGGCGGGTCCGCGGCGAGCGCGCGGGCGACGCCGACGCGCTGCTGCTGACCGCCCGAGAGCTGGGCCGGGTAGCGGTGGCTCATCTCCTCGGGGTCGAGGCCGACGAGCTCGAGCAGTTCGGGAACGCGCTTGTCGATCCGCGACTTGTCCCAGTCGAGCAGCTTCGGCACCGTCGCGATGTTGTCGGCGATCGTGATGTGCGGGAACAGTCCGATCCGCTGGATGGCGTAGCCGATGTGACGGCGAAGCTCGGAGGTCGAGCGGTCGGAGACGCTCTGGCCGTCGATCAGGATGTCGCCGCCGGTCGGCTCGATCATCCGATTGATCAGACGCATGGCGGTCGTCTTGCCGCAACCGGAGGGCCCGACGAGGACGCAGATCTCGCCGGCTTCGACCTTCAGCGAGAGCTTTTCGATCGCCGGATCGGTCTGGCCGGGGTAGCGCTTCTCGACATCGATCAACTCGAGGTCGGCGGCCTCGTGGCCGTTCGCGGATGTCGTCTCGTTCGAAGGGGTCAAGTCGCGTCAGCGGTCGCGCGGCGGGACGACTTCGTCCCCCGCGACCGATGGAAACCTAAGCACAACGGGCCGCCGGAATCGGAGGTAAGCGCGGCGTACGCCGGCCCCAGAGGCGCGTTCTTGGCTCTCCGCTGCCGTTTATCCGTTCTTAAAAAGATCGCCGGTTCGGTTGCGCCAAACCGTTCGAAGGCGCCTTCGCGGTCGCGAGACGCCGCTACCCTCGACCCGCATGTCGAGCACGAAGCAGCCGATCAGCGCCGAGGGTCTGGCGGCGGCGGAGGCCGAGCTCGCGGAGCTCCGCGACGTCCGCCGCCCCGAGATCGTCCAGTCGATCAAGTCCGCGCGAGAGTTCGGCGACCTCTCCGAGAACGCCGAGTACCACGCGGCGCGTGAGGCCCAGGGACTCAACGAGGCGCGGATCCGCACCCTCGAGGAGCGGATCGCCAACGCCGAGGTCGTCGAGGCCGGCGACACGGACGTCGTGGCCGTCGGCATGACGGTCGAGTTCAGCGACGTCGACAGCGGCAAGAAGCAGCGGGTGACGATCGTCAACGCGCTCGAGGCCTCGGCCGCGGAGGCCAAGCTCTCAGCCGAGAGCCCGATCGCCGAGGCGCTGCTGGGCGCCAGCATCGGCGACACGGTCGAGATCGAGACCCCCAAGGCGACCAAGCGCGTCGAGGTGCTCTCGATCTCCTGAGCGCCTGGGGGAGCGTCCCGCGCTACGCATATCCCCCGGAAGGACGAAGACCCGGCCGGAGCCGGGTCTTCATCCAAACCGTTCAGGTCGGGCGCGGGGCGCCCGCGGACATCAGCCGCAGTTCGGCCAGTGCCCGGCTCCGTCGCGCTGCTTGAGCTTGACCGCGACGACCGCCTGGGTCTTGTAGTTGTAGTCGATCGGGTCGCCACCGGGGCTCTTCGGCGAGCTGCGCCAGGTCGACTTCATGAACTGGAACGCGCCGCGGAACTTGCCGCCGCCGCCGATCGCGTTCGGGTCCTTGCCCGACTCACACTGCGCGGTCCGGTTGGCCCAGCGCTTGTTGCGCTTCGAGGTGCGGTCCCAGATCTTGGCGTACTTGTCACGGCTCGAGTCGCGATCGCCGCTGCTCGCCGTGCCGGTGCCGACGCCGCCGCCTCCGGCACTCGCCGAGGGGGCACCCGCGAGAGCGAGGCCGGTCACGGCGAGAAGCGCCGCGACGAGGAGCATCGCTATTCGAAAACGGACGGATTCAGGGGTAAGGCTCATTCAACGCTCTTTCTTCGCTTACGGGGTTAGCTGACGGGCTCGCGCCGAAGAGCTGGCGCTACCGGGCGTTCGATCGCCCGCGATTCGCCCCAATGCGAATGGGTCCCCCGCTGCCCGAGGCTCTTTGCCTCGAGATTCAGCAGTGGGCGGCAAGTTAGCACGTTCGTAGGCGCTTGCTCACAAAGTGCTCAAGAAACCGGCCGTCCTGTTTTCTCCCCACCCCTCTCGGCCCTGACCTCGATCGGCTTGAGGCCTGACCGCAGGCATCCATACGCCCGCTCGGACTTCCGGCCAACGGCGGGTTTGGCGCCGGCGTGACATGCCACACTCGTCGGCGATGCCGAGGGATCCGATCGATCGCGGCGCGCCCTCGCGCGCCGCCGCCACCCGCCGCCACGCCCTCCTGACGGCGACCTTGGGTCTCGCCGCGGCGATCCTCGCCGCGCTGCTCCTTCCCGCCGCCGCGGGCGCCGGGAACATCCAGGTCGGCGTCCACGAGGCGGCGTTCACTCCGGCCGAGGCCTCGGTCCTGGCCAAGACCGAGTCGCGGGCGGTCCGGACCGACCTGCTGTGGTCGGACGTCCAGCCGTGCGCCCAGAGCGGCTCGTGCGGGCGCAGCAAGTTCGACTTCAGCGCGATCAACCGCCGCTACGAGGCGCTGAGCAAGGCCGGTCTCAGCCCCGAATACGTGACGCTGGTCGCGGCGCCGCGGTGGGCGACCGCCGGCTGCGCGAAGAAGGCCGCCTTCTGCACCCCGGCGCGCGAGCACTTCGACGACTGGAAGCGCTACGTCGGCCAGGTGCTCCGTCGCTACGGGCCCAACGGCCAGTTCTGGAGATCGATCGGCGCGCCGAAAGACCACCGAGTCATCAACTTCGCGCTCTGGAACGAGCCGAACCACGACAAGAACTGGAACGGCGACTCGAGCGTCGGCGAGTACCGGCGACTGCTCGCCGTCACCCGAGAGGTCTTCGACAACGTCGCTCCGAAGGCGCGGCTGAACGCGGGCAACGTCGCCTACGGCGGGCGCTCGACCCAGCCGCCGGCGTGGATGCGCTCGCTCGCCCGGCAGACGAGCGCGAAGCGCGACTTCGACGCGCTCGCGATCCACCCCTACTCGCGGACGCCGGGCGACGTCGTGCGAAAGACGCGGGCCACCGAGCGCCTCCCGGGGGTCCGCGAGGTCGCGATCACCGAGGTCGGCTGGGGGATCGACACGGCGAGCAACGGGCCATCGAACGCGAAGTGCGTGCGATCGGAGAAGGCCCAGGCGCGGCGGCTGACCGAGACCTTCCAGCGCCTCCGTCGCGATGCCCGCGAGCTCGTCTGGATCTCGTGGTTCGACGCGATCGACAACAAGACGGGCGGCGGCTGCAACGCCTCCCCGGGCGGCAAGACGTTCGGCCTGTTCAAGGACGGTGCGTCCGAGACGCCCTACGACGAGAAGTCCTCGCTCGCGGCGTTCAAGCGCTTCGCGCCGCTGATCCGGCGCCGATGAGCGGACGGCGCCGCGGCGCCGTCCGACCCGCCTCGCCGCAGGAGCGCCGCGAGGCGGTCCTCGATGCGATCCGGGCGATCCCCGAGGGCTTCGTCCGCAGCTACGGCGACGTCTCGCCAGGCGCGCCGCGACTCGCGGGCACGGTGCTGCGCTCGACCGACGCCGAGGTTCCGTGGTGGCGCGTCGTCCGCGCCGACGGCTCGCTCGCCCAGGGCGAGCGCCAGCGCGCACTGCTCGAGGCGGAGGGTGTGCCGTTCGACGGCGAGCGGGTCGACATGCGAGCGGCCTGGATCCCGCCGCAGGCCTTCGAGTAGCTCACGCGACTAGGACCCCTGGCGCTCCCACCACTTCGGCCCGCGCTCGCCCAGTGCGACCTTGGCCGCGTGGACACGGTCGCGAGCGGCGCGCTCGGCTTCGGCGTCCCCCGCCCTCTTCGCCGCTCCGACCGCTCGCCGAGCCGACATCAGCTCGGAGACGAGCTCCTTCCGCCGCGCCTCGGGGATCGACGGATCGGTCGCTCGCCAGCGGCGGCCGTCGATGATCACGTAGTGCCCGTCGGGGCTGCGCTCGGGGCCGTCCTCGGATTCCGCCATCGCCGCTTCCTTGCCCCGGATCCGGCGGGCTACCCTCAGCCGCCGATGTCCTCCGAATACATCTTCACGATGTACAAGGTCTCGCGGGTCCACCCGCCGGACAAGAAGGTGCTCGACGACGTGTCGCTGAGCTTCTACCCCGGCGCGAAGATCGGCGTCCTCGGCTACAACGGCGCCGGCAAGTCCTCGCTGCTTCGGATCATGGCCGGGGTCGACACCGAGTACGGCGGGGAGGCGCGCCTCCAGCCAGGCGCGAGCGTCGGGATGCTCGAGCAGGAGCCGCACCTCGACCCGGAGCGAACCGTCCGCGAGAACGTCGAGGACGGCGTTCGCGAGACGAAGGACCTGCTCGACCGCTACAACGAGCTCGCCGCGAACTACTCCGAGGAGACCGCGGACGAGTTCGCGAAGGTCTCAGACCAGGTCGAGGCCGCCGACGCGTGGTCGCTCGACCGCAAGGTCGAGGGCGCGATGGACGCGCTGCGCGTCCCGCCCGGCGACGCCGACGTCACGAACCTCTCCGGCGGCGAGCGCCGCCGCGTGGCGCTCTGCCGCCTGCTGCTCAGCGCGCCCGACCTGCTGCTGCTCGACGAGCCGACCAACCACCTCGACGCGGAGTCGGTCGCCTGGCTCGAGCGCCACCTCGAGGAGTACGAGGGCACCGTCGTCGCGGTGACCCACGATCGCTACTTCCTCGACAACGTCGCCGGCTGGATCCTCGAGCTCGACCGCGGCCGCGGGATCCCTTTCCAGGGCAACTACTCCTCGTGGCTCGAGCAGAAGTCCGAGCGCCTCGCCCAGGAGAAGCGCCAGGACTCGGCGCGCCAGAAGACGCTCGCCGCCGAGCTCGAGTGGGTGCGTGAGAACCCCAAGGGGCGGCGCAAGAAATCGAAGGCCCGCCTCGCCCGCTACGAGGAGCTGCTCGCCGAGGAGCAGAACGTCAAGCTCGAGAACGTTCAGATCCACATCCCGGCCGGCCCGCGGCTCGGCGACGTCGTCGTCGACGCCGATGACGTGCGCAAGGGCTTCGGCGAGAAGCTGCTGATCGAGGACCTCTCGTTCGACCTGCCGCCCGCCGGCATCGTCGGCGTGATCGGCCCGAACGGCGCCGGCAAGACGACGCTGTTTCGGATGATGGTCGGCGACGAGGAGCCGGACGCCGGCGCGCTGCGCCTCGGCGACACGGTCAAGCTCGCCTACGTCGATCAGTCACGCGACGCGCTCGATCCGGAGAAGACCGTCTGGGAGGAGATCTCCGAGGGCTACGAGGAGATCTCGGTCGGCGATCGCAAGATGAACTCGCGCGCCTACACGAGCGGCTTCAACTTCAAGGGCTCGGACCAGCAGCGCAAGGTCGGCACGCTGTCGGGCGGTGAGCGAAATCGCGTCCACCTCGCGAAGCTCCTGCGCTCCGGCGGGAACCTGCTGCTGCTCGACGAGCCGACGAACGACCTCGACGTCGACACGCTGCGCGCGCTCGAGGAGGCGCTGCTGCAGTTCGCCGGCTGCGCCGTCGTGATCTCGCACGATCGCTGGTTCCTCGACCGCGTCTGCACGCACGTCCTCGCCTTCGAGGGCGACTCGCAGGTGACCTGGTTCGAGGGCAACTTCGAGGCCTACGAGGAGAACCGCCGCGAGCGCCTCGGCAAGGCCGCCGACCAGCCGCACCGGATCAAGTACAAGAAGCTCGTCAAGAGCTGAGGGCCGCCGGAGAAGCGGGGTTCTTCCCCGCCGGCGTCGGCTAGCTTGCGCGGCGTGCGCCGCCTCCTCGTCGCCTCCCTGATCCTGGCGTTCCTGCTGCTGCCCGCCGCGAAGGGCGCCGGCGCCGGCGGTTCGGGCGGCCACACCGACTGGCTCGAGACGCGGACGCTCAACATCACCCACCAGGGTGGCGAGGACGAGGCGCCCTCGAACACGATGTACGCGTTCGATCGCTCGATGCGACTCGGGGCCGACATGCTCGAGGTCGACATCCACGTCACCGCCGACGACCGGGTCGTGGTCCTCCACGACGCGAACGTCGACCGGACGACGAACGGGACCGGGTCGGTCTACGAGAAGACGCTGAAGCAGGTCCAGCGCCTCGACTCGGCATACAACTTCGTCCCCGGCGCCGGCGCGGTCGCCGATGCCGATCGCCGCGACTACGTCTTCCGTGGCGTGCGGACCGGGAAGCGGACGCCGCCGAACGGCTTCTCGCGCCGCGACTTCCGGATCCCGACCCTGCGCGAGGTCATGCGCGCCTACCCCCAGGTCCCGATCAACATCGAGATCAAGGGCCGAAGCGACGCCGACCAGGCCTCGTTCCTGGCCAACGCCGAGCGCCTCGCGGCGCTGCTGAACCGGCTCGGTCGGACGCGGGGGATCATCGTCGCGTCGTTCAGCGACGCGGCGCTGAACGAGTTCCATCGCCTCGCGCCACAGATCGACCTCGCCCCCGCGACGGGCGAGGTCGCCGCCTACAAGGCCGCCCGCGTACCGCCGGGCGAAGGTCGTGTCGCCTTCCAGGTGCCGATCACGTTCGGTGGCCAGCAGATCACCGACGAGGGGTTCGTCGAGAACGCTCACGAGGACGGGCTCGCGGTCCACGTCTGGCTGTCGAACGACCCGGAGAACGACGGCGTCTACAGACAACTGCTCGACTGGAACGTCGACGGCGTCATGCCCGCCAAACCGGCGGCCTTCGAGCGCGTCCTGTGCCGCCGCGACGTCGCGCGGCCACCGCGACCCGCCGGGCTGCCCGGGCGCCACTGCAACTTCCGGCGCGTGTCGATCGCGTGTGACGTGATCCCGGTCGGACCGCTGAAGCTCAGGGGCGAACGCCGGGTCGCCGTCCGGCTCGAGCGACGCGATCGATTCGACGGCGGTTGCGCGGGCCGGTTGTCGATCCGCGTCGCCGGCGAGCGAGCCGGCGGTCGCTTCGACTTCGGTCGCCGACCCGCGCCGGATGGAGAGACGGCGCGCCGGGTCGAGCGCCTGAAGCTCCGGGGCCCGGCTCCGTCGCTGCTCGCGGCCGGAGCCGAGGCACGCGTGACGACGCGCGCCTACCAGGCCTACGGCCACAGCCGGGTGCTTCGCGCCGGTCGCTGAGCCGCGACCGGCCGCCGCCGCTCAGCGGATTCGCCCGAACCTCCGGATCGCGTCGCGCAGCACGGCGAACGCGGGCTTCCGAGAGTAGTCCGGCCGCAGCAACCCGACCTGGTCGAAGATGTCGGTCCCGTTCGACTCGTTGTCTCGCAGGTTGAAGTAGCGGAAATCGGTCACGCCGAGGGTGCGCGAGAGCGCGTGGACCTTCTCGAGCGTGTCGCCGACCTCGGCGGCCTGGCGCTCCTCCGTGTGGCCGAGGTTCGTCGCGTAGCCGTTCTCGGAGATCCAGATCTCGTAGCGGTCGCCGAGCCCCGCCTTCGGCATGTAGCAGTCGCGCAGCAGCGCGAGCGCCTCGAGCGTCGCCTCGCCGACGGTCTGGGTCACGAGCACGGGCGGCCAGACGAGGCCCGGATAGATCTGGAGGCCTACGTGGTCGAGGCCGCGGCGGAAGCGCTTCGTCGACAGCTCGCCGATTCGCTCCCAGAAGCGGGCGTCGGCCTCGGGGGTGTAGCGGTAGGCGTAGGTGAACCCGAGCTCGACGTCGGTGCGGCCCATCCGCCGCAGCACCCGGTCGGCCGCCGGCACGCCGCGGACGATCGCCGGGATCGCGCGCTCATAGGCGCCGTCGGAGGTGTTCTCGGAGATCGGGAGGTTAACCTCGTTCGTGATCGAGAGCGCGAAGAGCGAGCGGTTGCGCGCCAGCGTGCGGGTCGCGGCGCGGACGAATCGCGTCCACTTGCGCATGTCGCCCTCCTGGCGCGGCCGCGGGTGGTAGCGCACCTGCGACTCGACCTCGTAACCCGCCCTCGCGTAGCGGCGGGCGCGCGCGGCGAAGCGGCGGATTCCCTCGCGCCCGTCGGACATGAACAGCCGGTTGAGGCGGATCACGAGGGTGCGGTCCGGCGGCTCGAGCGCGCGCAGCGCCCGGTCGCGCAGGCGCGGCTTCTCGGGCGCGACGGAGCCCTGCCCCTCCCCCACCGTCCCGGCGAGCTGCGGCGTGATCCCGAACCGAAGCCGCTGCGGAGCCGCGGTCGGTGCGGGGACGGGGGCGGTCAGGCAGTCCGCGCCGCCGCCGCCCTGGGCGAGCGCGGGCGCGGGACTGGCGAGCGGCGCAGCCGTCACCGCAACCAGGGCGGCGAGTGTCACGAGCGGCGCGGCGAACCTCGATCGGCGGCGACCTCCCATCAACAGAGCCTCCCAGCGAACGTCCCGCGGTGCGTCGGTATGGCGGCGTCGCCGCGGGCGACCGCGTCGGGCGAGGAACCCCCGGCATCTAGTACGGGCGAGGCCGGTATCGGGGTTGGCAGTCGAGGTGACTGCAAACCCCGACCGTCGCATGAGCGCGCCGCGCCGCTGTCGGGGTTGGCGGTCGTATGGACTGCAAAGCCCGACCCCGACAACGGACTAGGCGGAGACGGGGCGCTCGGTGCCGCGGAGCTGCGGCCGCGAGCGCATGAACGTCGCCACCGCGACGACCCCGGCCGCCATCGCGAGGGTCGCGACGAGCGAGCCGACCGAGAGCAGGCCGAGGCCGGTGACCGCGTGGCCGATGTTGCAGGCGCCGGCGAGCGTCGCGCCGAGGCCCATCGCCAGGCCGCCCGCCAGGGCCCGGCCCGCGCGAGCGCCGTCGGGCATCCGCAGGGGGCCTCGGATCACGAGCGCGCCGGCGGCGAGGACCCCGATCGCCAGCCAGAGCTGGAACGGCAACGCGCCGCCCGTCTCGATCGCGTCGAGCGTGCCCTGCGCCGACCCCGCGAAGCCGAGCCCGTAGCCGTAGCCGGCGAGATCGGCCACGACCCAGGCGAGGGCGGCGACCAGGCCGAGCGCCGCCCCCAGCCGCAGGCCGTCGCGGCTCCGTCCGAGGAGCACGCCGAGGATCGCCAGGCCGACGAGCGGCGCGAGCACCGCGTAATCGACCCCGGTCAGCTCGGCGAGGCCGCCGGTGCGCGAGTCTCCGGCGAGCGACGCGACCGCATCGGCGAGCGGACCCCGGGCCAGGAGCTCGCCGGCCGCGAACCCGGCGATCGCGATCGCGGTCGCGATCGAGCCGGCGCCCGTCCGCCAGAGGATGCCGGTGATGCATCCGCCCGCGAGCGCCATTCCCGCCCCGAAGACGACTCCGCCGAGGAGCTGGCCCGACACCGCGAGTGGCGGCGTCCCGGCTGCGATCGCCGCGTCGAGCGGGGCGACCCCGAGCGCATGGAGCGCCGCCAGCACGAGGAGTGAGAAGCCGAGCATCAGACCGAAGATGCGCAGCAGGTGCGGCTGGCGCTCGAGCGTGGCCTCGCGGACCGCCGAGTTGAAGCAGACACGGCCGCTCGCCATCAGCCAGCCGAACGCCAGCCCGAGCCCGAGCCCCAGCGCAGCGGCGGTCATCGTCGCGCCGGTCCCTTCGGTTCAGCCGCTGCGGCCGAGCCAGTCCGCGACCCGGCGGCCGATCTCTTCGCCGGCGTCCAGCTGGAGGAAGTGCGAGGCGCGCTCGATCTTCACCGGCCCTTCGGCGCCGAGCGATGCCGCGAACCGCTCGCCGACCTCGAACGGGATGATCGGATCCGAGTCGGCCCAGATCGCGAGCTTCGGCCGGTCGTCGTCGCGAAGCGCGTCGCGGGTCGCCCGGCCCTCGGCCGCGCCCGGCGCATCCGGCGCGGTCGGCAGGATCAGCGGGAAGGCGCGTGCCCCGGCCTTCGACTCGGGGTTCGGGAACGGCGCGTCGAAGGCCGCCGCCACCTCGTCGTCGATCCCCCGCGCGGTCGCGTTTCGGACCAGCAGCGAGATCGGCAGGTCCTCGGTCCGCTCGACGAAGTTGCGGAACTGAAACCAGGCGTCGGACATCGCCTGCTCGCCGGTGAACAGTCCCGTGTCCATGGCGACGATCCGGCTGATCCGCTCGGGATGCTCTGCCGCGAGCCGCAGCCCGATCGGCCCGCCCCAGTCGTGGACGACGACCGTCGCATCGGTCAGGTCGAGTCGCTCGACGAGGGCTTCCACGAAGCGGAAGTGGCGCTCGAAGGAGTACCAGCCGACGTCGGTCGGCTTGTCGGAGCGCCCGAAGCCGATCAGGTCCGGGCAGATGCAGCGGTGGCCGGCTTCGGCGACCGGACCGATCACGTCGCGCCACAGGTACGACCACGTCGGCTCGCCGTGCAGGAACAGGACCGGAGCGCCCTCGCCGCTCTCGACCCGCGCCATCCGCAGGCCGTCGATCTGTTCGTAGATCGGTTCGTGGTCGAAGCCCGGCAGCGCCGCGAAGCGCTCGTCGGGGGTGCGGTACGTCGCGTCGGCGCTCATCGGCCCAACCTACTCGCGGAGCCGGGCTCGTGGCTGCGTCAGACTGGCCGGGTGATCGAGGTGATCGACGGGATGCCCCCGGGGACGATGGGGTTTCGCTGCGAGGACGGCGACGTACGCCCGATCGATCTGCGAAACGTGATGATGCCCTCGATCCGCCGCGTGGTGAGGGCGCGCGAGCGGCTGCGGATCCTCGTCGTCGCGGGCGACGGCTTCGAGGGCGTCGATCGCGCCGCGATCTGGGAGCGCGCGAAGCACGCCTGGGACCTCGGCGACCGCGACTTCGACCTGCTCGACAGGCTGGCGGTCGCGACAGACGTGCCGTGGATCCGGCGCGGCGTCGGCTCTTTCGGCTGGATGGCGCCGGGTGAGGTCCGGGTGTTCGAGCTCGGCGAGGTGACTCGCGCCCAGCGCTGGGTCGCCCGCGATTAGAGGCGACCCGGGGCCGCGCGCCTCAGCTCGCCAGATCCCGCGGGCGCACGAACGCCTCGAGGGTCGCCGAGCCCGGCTCGAGCTGGTCCCAAGCCCCCTCGAAGCTGAGACTGGCCCGCGCCGCGGTCGGGAACTTCTGTCGCATCCGCTCGAGCGCGTCGGCATCGCCCGCGCCGGCGAGCGCCGCTGCGAGCGTCGCGGTCGCGGGGTTGTGCCCGACCACCAGGAGCTCGGTCTCCTCGCCGCCGAGATCGGCGATCAGTTCCAGGAGCTCGCCGGCTGCCGCCTCGTAGACGCCCCGTTCGAAGCGCAGCTCGGGCTCGCCTCCGAGCCCCGGGCCGATCAGCTCGAGCGTCTGGCGCGTGCGGACCGCCGTCGAACAGATGACGAGACCCGGTTCCACCCCGGCCGCCTCGAGGTCGCGGGCGACGAGCTCGCAGGCGCTCACACCGCGTTCGTTCAGGGGCCGATCGTGGTCGGCCAGCGATGCGTCGTCCCAACTCGACTTCGCATGCCGAAGCAGGTGAAGGCGCCTGGTCAAGCGGTCCTCCGGTCCTGCTCGGACGAGCAACGGGTCGGCGTCACGACTCCCGCCAGCCCTCGAGGAAGAGGTCGAGCTGGAGCTCGCCACTCGGATCGGCCTGGTAGCCGGAGAGGTCGGTGATCCCCTCCTCGGCGAGGACCTCGTCGTCGATGAACTGATTGCCGGTGCACTCGCGCGGGTCGCGGCGCAGGACCGCGGCGGCGGAGTCGGCGTAGATCTCGGGGGTGCGGGCGCGGCGCATCGCCTCCTCGCCGCCGAGCAGGTTCTGGACCGCCGCGGTGGCGATCAGCGTCCGCGGCCAGAGCGTGTTCGCGGCGATCGGAGCCTCGGCCTCGTCGAAGGCGACGCCGAGCGTCACCATCGTCATCCCGAACTTCGCGACCGTGTAGGCGGAGTGTCCGTGGAGCCAGCGCGTGTTCGCCGAGATCGGCGGCGAGAGGCTCAGCACGTGGGCGTGGTCGGACTCGCGCAGGTGCTCGAGACAGGCCTTGGTCAGCACCCAGGTGCCGCGGAGGTTGATGTCGAGCATCAGGTCGAGGCGCTTGAGCTCGAGGTCGCGCATCGAGGCGAGGTTGATCGCGCTCGCGTTGTTGACGACGATGTCGATGCCGCCGAACTCGGCCGCCGTCCGCGCGACCGCCTCGGCGACCGACTCGGCGTCGCGGACGTCGCCGACGATCGGCAGCGCCTGGCCGCCCGCCTCGCGGATCTCGTCGGCGGCGGTGTGGATCGTGCCCGGCAGCCGTGGATCGGGCTTGTCGGTCTTGGCGATGATCGCGACGTTCGCGCCCTCGGCGGCGACCTTCTTGGCGATCGCGAGGCCGATCCCGCGACTGCCGCCGGACATGATCACGGTGCGATTCTCGAGCGAGCTCATGGCGCGCCAGCCTATGGATCGGCCCCGGCGCGGCGCGGCGCGGTTCGACGCACGGGGCCGCGGTCCGTCACGCTGCCCGATGTGATCGCCCGAGCGGCCGTGGCCGCGCTCTCCGTGCTCCTCGCGCTCTGCCTCGCGGCCTGCGCGGACGAGGACGGCGTCGACCAGAGCCCCGACGTTCCCGACCCGCCGCCGAGCGAGGTCGTGAGCGAGGCCGACCTCGGCGAGAGCTGGCCCCTGATCCCGAGCGAGGCGACGGTCTCGTGCGTCGGCGGGGGCGACGGCGCCAAGCTCGCGATCGAGGCCGACGGGATCACGTACGGGCTCGACGAGGCGGGCGAGCGCACCTACGCGCCGATCTCGCCGATCCTCGCGGGCGACCCCGCCGACCCGGCGTCGCGCGAGGCGCTCGAACCGCTCGCCGAGATCGCGCGACAACTCTGCGAGTGAGTCCGAGCCCGGACCGGCGCCGCCGACCCACGGCGGCGCCGCCGCCGTGGCCGGCCGTACCGACCCGCGCTTACGGGTTGATGATCGCCTTGATCATCCCGTCCTGCTTCTTCTGGAACTTCTCGTAGGCGTCGGGCACCTCGTCGAGGGAGATGTGATGCGTGGCGAACCCCTCGGCGCCGAGCGGATCGCCGTCGGCGAGCAGCTCGAGGATGTCCGGCGCCCAGCGCTTGACGTTCGCCTGGCCCATCTTGAGCGTCACCTGCTTGTCGAACAGGGTCACCATCGGCATCGGGTCCGCCGCGCCGGCATAGACGCCGATCAACGAGATCGTCCCACCGCGGCGCACCATGTCGACGGCGCTGTTGATCGCTGCCATCGAGTCGACGCCGACCTTCGACATCATCATCGCGCCGAGCTTGTCTGGCACCAGGTTGGCGACGTTCTGCGCCGCCCTCTCGACCGTACCGCCATGGGCCTCCATGCCGACCGCGTCGATCACCGAGTGCGGCCCGCGGCCCTCGGTCAGCTCGCGGACGACGTCTCCGAGATCGTCATCGTGCTCGCTCAGGTCGAGCGTCTCGACGCCGCGGGCGGCGGCCCTCGCCAACCGTTCGGGCACGAGGTCGACGCCGATCACCCGGTGGCCGCGGTGCGCGGCGATCCGTGCCGCCATGTCGCCGATCGGGCCGAGACCGAGGACGACGACGGTGCCGTCGTCGGGAATCTGCGCGTACTCGACCGACTGCCACGCGGTCGGCAGCACGTCCGAGAGCAGCACGAAGCGATCGTCGGGCCCCTCCTCGGGCACCTTGATGTGCGTGTACTGGGCCTGGGGGACGCGCAGGTACTCGGCCTGGCCGCCGGGGACCTCGCCATAGAGCTTCGAGAACCCGAACAGGGCGGCACCCGTTCCCTGGTCGTAGACCTGCGTCGTCTCGCACTGGGTCTGCAGCCCGTCCGAGCACATCAGGCAGTGGCCGCAGGAGATCTGGAAGGGGATGACCACGCGGTCGCCGACCGCGAGGTCGCCGACGTCGCTCCCGACCTCCTCGACCACCCCCATCGGCTCGTGGCCGAGGATGTCTCCGGCGCCCATGAACGGGCCGAAGGTCTCGTAGAGATGGAGGTCGGATCCACAGATCCCGCTCGACGTGACCTTGATGATCGCGTCGGATGGTTGCTCGATGGACGGATCGGGCACTTCGTCGACGCGAACGTCGCGCTTGCCCTGCCAGGTGACGGCTTTCACGGTTATCTACTCCTCGTTCGGATTGGAAGAGCGGCTCGGGGTCGAGCCGCTGCGGGGACCGATGACGGCCGCGTCGCGGCCGTCATCGCGATGCTCAAGCGCTCGGGTCGAGCGCGACCTTGCTCCAGCCCTCCTCGCGCTCGTCGAAGCGCTCGAACGCCTCGACGGCGCCGGACAGGTCGCCGACCTGCGTGATCAGCTCGCTCGGCTTGACGGCGCCACTGCGGACGAGTCCGACGAGCTCCGGGATGTAGCGACGGTGGTTGCAATTGCCCATCTTGAGGGTCAGGTTCTTGCCCATCGCCAGCCCGATCGGGAACGTCTCGTCGTCCGGTGAATAGACGCCGATGATCGAGAGCGTGCCGGCCTTCGCGATCGCCTCGACCTCCCAGCGGAGCGCCTGTGAGGGAGCGTCGCCCGGAGGCATGAACGGCGACTCACCCGCGGGCGTCTCGGGCGCGACCTCCTCGACCTCGCCGGCAAATTCCGGGTCGCGCTCGGCACCCGCGGTCTCGGCGTCGATGCCGACCGCGTCGATGACCCGATCCGGCCCCGAGCCGCCGGTGAGCCGGCGCAGTGTCTCGACGGGATCCTCGCGCGAGAAGTCGACGACCTCGGCGCCCAGCCGGCGGGCCTGCTGGAGCCGGTCGGCGTGCTGGTCGACGGCGAACACTCGGCCCGCGCCCTGGAGCTGCGCGCTCAGGATCGAGAACAAGCCGACGATCCCACAGCCGAACACCGCGACCGTGTCGCCGTCCTCGATCTCGGCCAGTTTGGCGCCGAACCAGGCGGTCGGGAAGATGTCGGAGACGAGCAGCGCGTCGTCGTCAGCGACCTCATCGGGAAGCTTGACCAGGCCGACGTTCGCGTACGGGATCCTCGCCTTCTCAGCCTGGAGGCCGTCGAAGGACCCCGTCGCCTTCGGCCCGCCGAAGAACGACGTTCCAGCGGTGCGGCCGTTCGGATTCGCCTCGTCGCACTGGGCGTAGTAGCCGGCGCGGCAGTAGTTGCACGAGCCGCAGCCGATCGTCGACGCGACCACGACGCGATCGCCGACCTCGAGGTTGCGAACGTCCTCCCCGAGCTCCTCGACGACCCCGACCCCTTCGTGGCCGAGGATCGTGCCGGGCTTCATCGGCGTCATCGAGCCGCGGACGAAATGCAGGTCAGTGCCGCAGATCGCTGTCGCGGTCAGCCTGACGATCGCGTCCGTGGGCTGCTCGATCTTCGGATCGGGGACCTCGTCGACCCTGATGTCGCCCACCGCGTGCCATACGACTGCCTTCACTCTCGGATCCTTTCGGGGCGGTTCGGGTTGCGCGCTGC
This sequence comes from Thermoleophilia bacterium SCSIO 60948, assembly GCA_021496505.1. Classification (GTDB taxonomy): domain Bacteria; phylum Actinomycetota; class Thermoleophilia; order Solirubrobacterales; family 70-9; genus JACDBR01. The sequence continues at coordinate 2,320,258 of CP053031.1, forward strand.
GGGTTACCCGCGATCCGCGGCCGGATTCACCCCGAGGGACCGATCCGACGGTCGTCAGCGAGCGTCGCCGAGTGCCTCGATCATCGCCAGGTTGAACGCCGCCATCTCGGCGAGGTCGTCGATCTCGATCGCCTCGTCGGCGCCGTGCATCGAGCGCGCGTAGTCCGTCTGATCCGTGGCGAACACCGGCGCAAAGCCATATGCGGCGGTGCCCCACGCGTCGCGGACCCAGTGCGAGTCGGTGAACCCCGAGCTGACGAGCGGGACCAGCGCGGCGCCGGGGAGACGCTCTGCGAGCCAGTCCTCGATCGCGCGGTAGAGCGGGGTGTCGAGCGAGGATTCGGTGCCGCCCTCGAGCGGCTCGAGGAACTCGACCTGCCAGCGGAAGCCGACGCCCTCGAGCGCCGCGGCGACGTGACCGAGCACGGTGTCCTCGTCGTGGTGGGGCAGCGCGCGAACGTCGCAGACCACGTCGGCGTATGGCGGGATCACGTTCGATGGCTCGTGGGTCGCGAGCCCGGTCGGGGTGACGGTCATCCGCGCGGTCGAGGGCAGCGCGGAGTCGAGGCTCGGGTGGAGGGGTCGCGCCGCCTCGATCGCCGCCTCGAGGCCATCGGCCCCGGGGCTCAGGATCGCGAGGGCACGCTCGAGCGCCGGCGTCGGCTCGGCGGGGGCTCGCGCGTCGAGCAGGCGCTGCGTGGCCTCGGCGGCGTGGCGCAGCGGGTTGTCGGAGTCGTCGGGCACGGAGGCGTGGCTCGAGCGGCCGTGGACGCGCACGCGCAGTGAGGAGACGCGCTTCTCGCCGACCGAGATCGGGACGACGCGGCGCCCGTCGGTGAGCTCATACAGCGAGCCGCCGCCCTCGTTGATCGCGAGGTCGGCGCGAAGGTCGGGGCGCCCGCGGACGAGCCACGACATGCCGACCTCGGCCGTGTTTCGCTCCTCGTCGGCCTCGGCGATCAGCACGACGTCACCGGCCGGGGGCACTCCTCTGCGCGCGCACGCCGCCAGCGCGACGGCGCGGGCGGCCAGCTCGCCCTTCATGTCGCAGGCCCCGCGGCCGACGAGCCTCCCGTCGCGAACGACCCCTTCGAAGGGGTCCACGGTCCAGTTCTCGGGCGGAGCGGGGACGACGTCGGTGTGGGCCATCAGGAGCAGCGACGGCGCCTCGTCGCGCCCCCGCACCCGCGCGACGAGGTTGAGACGCTCGGGGTCGGGGCCGCAGAGCTCCGGCTCGATCCCGTTCGCCCGCAGGTAGGAGGCGAGCAGCTCGGCGGCGCGCGTCTCGCCACCCGGTGGGTTCGAGGTGTCGACGGCGATCAGCCGCCGCGCGAGCTCGACCACCTCGTCTCGCAGATCATCCGCGACGCTCAAGAGCGTTCACCTCCGCCGCGCGCGGGCGCGAGTTCGCGGACGAGGCCGGTCGGGAACGGCTCCTGCATCGAGCCGTCGATCCGCTCGGCGGGCCGCGCGGCGACGAGGCAGTTGAGGACCGCCTCGTGCGCCGACTCATACGCCGCCGCGAACAGCGCCTCGAGCGAGTCGAGGCCGAGCGGGGATCCGGCCTCCGCGGTCGTGAAGGCCAGCCCGATCTCGCCCGAGCCCTCGGACCCGTAGGAGCCGACACGGGCGAGCCCGAGCAGCGGCCGCAGCGCCAGGCGCCGGAGCGCGAGCGGGTCGAGCGGCGCGTCGGTCGCGCAGACGGCGATGCAGGACCCGTGGAGATCGAGCTTCGGCGCCGGCGGCAGGTTCGCGCCGAGCAGGTCGAGGTACTCACGCTCGCCGAAGTTGCAGAGCGCCAGGACGCCGACGGTGTGCTCCCCGGCGCGCCGCGAAGCCGTGCCGATCCCGCCCGGGTAGCCGAAGCAGACCATTCCCGTCCCCGCCCCTACGTTGCCCTCGGCGACCGCGGCTCCGAGCGCGGCGGTGGCCGCATCGACGTCGGCGGGGACGATCCGTCGCGAGTCGGCGAGGTCACCGTCGTCGCACTCGCCGACGACGGGGATCACGCTGTCCTGCGGGCCCCTCCCGGAGAGCTCGATCGCCGCCTGGGTGACCGTCCCGAGGGCATGCGTCCCGCAGAGGTAGACCGGCGTCTCGATCCGTCCGCGCTCAGCGATGTCGAGGCCGGCGACGAGCTCGCCGACGCCGTTGACGACGTCCATGCCCGCCGCGGCGGGGAGCCGCGGCGGCGCGACGACCGTGACCCCCGAGCGCTCTCCGGCCGAGGACTGCGAATGGCCGACCCGCACACCGGCGACGTCGGTGATCGCGTTGCGCTCGCCCGTCGGGAGTACGCCGATCGGACCGGCGAGCGCGCGCCAGCGCTCAGCCACCGGGTTCGGTCCTCCCGGAGCCGGGCGCGTGCTCGGGGTCGTGGAGCAGGCAGGCGGCGAGCTGGTCGCGCGGCCCGGAGGGCACGAGCCGCGGGTCGACCCGCTCGCAGGTCTCGAAGCTCCGCGGGCAGCGCGGGTTGAAGCGGCAGCCCGATGGGATCCGCGTCGGGTCGGGAAGCTCGCCGGCGAGCAGATCGCGCTCGCCGCCGCCGCCGGGCACCGGGACCGGGATCGCGTCGACGAGCGCCTGGGTGTAGGGATGGGTCGGGCGCTCGATGACCGCCGCCGCGTCGCCCTGCTCGACGACGCGGCCGAGGTACATGACGACGATCCGATCGCAGAACGACCAGGCGAGGCTGAGGTCGTGGGTGATGAACAGCAGTCCGAGCCCGCGACGGCGGCGCAGCTCGAGCAGGACGGCGAGGATCTGCGAGCGGACCGAGACGTCGAGCATCGAGACCGGCTCGTCGCAGATCAGACCGTCGGGCTCGAGCACGAGCGCGGCTGCGATCGCGACTCGCTGGCGCTGACCGCCTGAGAGCTCGTGCGGGAAGCTCTCGCCGAAGCGCTCCGGGTCGAGTCCGACGTCGTTCATCGCCCGCCCGACGCGCTCTGCGTGCTCGTCCTTCGCGACGTCCTGGACCACGAGGGGCTCGGCGATGATCCGGCGCACGCGCTGGCGCGGATTGAGCGTCTGGTAGGGGTCCTGGAAGATCATCTGAACGCGGTTTCGCACCCGCGAGAGGTCGCGGCGCCCCGAGACCTCCTCGCCCTCGAGCTCCATCCCTCCCCCACTCACCGGGACGAGTCCCATCAGCGCCCGCGCGAGCGTCGACTTGCCGCAGCCGGACTCGCCGACGACGCCGAGGATCTCGCCCCGCCGCCAGTCGAGCGAGACGCCGTCGAGCGCGCGCGCGTCGCCGCCGCGGACGCGGAACGAGACGCCGAGCGAGTCGGTGCGCATGAGCGGCGACTCGGCGCTCCGGGCCGAGCTCTGGGTCGCGCCGCTCATCCGGCGGCTCCTCCGGCGAGGCCGGCGCTCTCGACCTCGGGCCAGCTCGTCCACGGGGCGAAGTGGCAGGCGGACGCGTGCGCCGGCGCGACCTCGCGGAGCGCGGGGTCCTCGTCGCGGCAGCGCGCCTCGGCATATGGGCAGCGGGGCGCGAAGCGACAACCGCGCGGCATCTCGCCCGGGCCCGGCGGCCCGCCCGGGATCGGCGTCGCGAGCGTGCGATCGCCCTGGCCGATCGCCGGGATCGAGGCGAGCAGGCGCTTCGTGTACGGATGCTGCGGCGCCGCGAAGACCGATGCGACGCTGCCGGTCTCGACGATCCGCCCGGCGTACATCACGGCGATCCGGTCACAGGTCTCGGCGAGCACCCCGAGGTCGTGGCTGATCAGGATCAGCGCCAGGCCGAGTCGCTCACGCAGACGCTCGAGGAGCTGGAGGACCTGAGCCTGCATGACGACGTCGAGCGCGGTCGTCGGCTCGTCTGCGATCACCAGCGACGGCCGGCAGGCGAGCGCGAGCGCGATCATCACGCGCTGGCGCTGGCCGCCAGAGAGCTGGTGCGGGTAGCGGCGCCCGACGCCTGCGCCGAGACCGACGGTCTCGAGCAGCTCGGCGATCCGCGTGTCGAGGTCGGAGGAGGACGCCACGCGCTCGTGGAGCCGGATCGCCTCGGCGATCTGGGCCGAGACGCGACGCACCGGATCGAGCGCGTTCATCGCACCCTGGAAGACGAGCGAGATGTGGCGCCAGCGCACGAGCTGCATCCCGGTCTCGGTGCGCCGGCCGATGTTGATCGGCTCGGCGGCGTCCGGCACCCGCAGGGTGATCGTGCCGGTCTGGGAGAGCGCGCTCGGAAGCAGCCGCATCAGCGACAACGCCGTCGTCGTCTTGCCGCAGCCGGACTCGCCGGCGAGCCCGAGCGCCTCGCCGGGCGCGAGCGTGAAGTCGACCCCGTCGACGATCGGTCCCGAGCGCGAGCGGACCTCGAGGCCCGAGACCTCGAGCAGCGGCGCGGCCATCAGTTCTCCCCTCTCAGGCGCGGGTTGATGTGCTCCTCGAACAGGTAGCCGAGGACCGAGACCGCGAAGACGAGCAGCGCGATGCACAGGCCCGGCGGTACGACGTACCACCAGGCGCCCGCGCTCGGCGCGCTTGCGTCGAATGCCGCCTCGAGCATCGAGCCCCACGAGATGTTGTTCGGATCGCCGAGCCCGAGGAAGGCGAGCGAGGACTCCGAGAGGATCGCGACGGCGATGATCAGGACCGTGTTGGCGAAGATCAGCGGCAGCGTGTTCGGCAGCACGTGGGTGCGGATGACGTAGCCGTTGCCGGCCCCCATCGCCTTCGCTCGCTCGACGAACCCGCGCTCGCGCAGCGTGAGTACCTGGGCGCGGACGATCCGCCCGGTTCCGGCCCACGAGGTCAGCCCGATGACCGCGATCAGGACCGGCAGCGACGGGCTCAGCAGGCTCGCGAGGACGATCATCAGCGGCAGCGTCGGGATGACGAGGAACCAGTTCTCGAGCGCGTCGAGGACGCGGTCGGTCCAGCCGCCGTAGTAGCCGCCGACCAGACCGATCGTCGCCCCGAGGACGGTCGAGATCAGCGCCGCGGCGAAGCCCACGACGATCGACACGCGGGCCCCGACCAGCAGCTGCGAGAGGACGTCGGATCCGTTCTCGGTCGTCCCGAGCAGATGCGACCAGCTCGGCGGCTGGAGCACCTCGGTCGTCGAGGCGAACGGGTCGTAGGGCGCGATCAGCGGACCGAAGATCGCGACGAAGACCGCCAGGCCGACGACCGAGAGCCCGAAGCGCCCGCGCCAGCTGTGCAGCATGGTGCGCCAGAAGCCGCGGTCGGGTGTGACCTCGGCCGCGCCCGAGAGTCCCGCGCCGGTGGCGGTCGCGCCCGTCATCTGGTCTGCACCCGCGGGTCGAGGACGAAGTAGAGGATGTCGGCGGCGAGGTTGGCGAGGATCACCCCGACCGAGAAGACGAGGAACGTGCCCTGGAGCACGGGGAAGTCCTTGTCGGTGATCGCGAGCCAGTTGAGCTCGCCGAGCCCCGGCCACGAGAAGATCGTCTCGATCGTGATCGCGCCGCCGGCGACGGCGCCGAACTGGATCGCCGACAGCGTCACGAGCGGCAGCAACGCGTTCGGCACCGCGTGGCGGTTGATGACCCGGCCGCGCGACATCCCGATCGCGCGTTTTGCGGTGATGAAGTCCTCGGTCATCACGTCGACCATCGACGAGCGCATGATCAGGAAGTACTGGCCGAGCAGCATCAGCGTCATCGCCGTGACCGGGAGGACGAGATGGCCCGCGACGTCGACGGCCTCGGCCCAGAAGCTCGGGAACTCGACGCCCGGCGTGACCTGCCCGCCGGCCGGGAAGAGCGGCGTCGCCACCGCGAACAACAAGATCAGGATGATCCCGATCCAGTACTCGGGCGAGGCGTAGGTGAACAGGCTGAAGCCGAGCAGTCCGTCGTCTGAGCGGGTACCCCTTCGCTTCGCCGCGGCGACGCCGAGCCAGCTCCCGATCAGCGTCGCGAGCAGCGTGCCGACGCCGACGAGCAACAGCGTCCACGGCAGCGCCTCGAGGATCGAGTCGAGGACCGGCTCGCGCGTGCGGTAGCTGACGCCGAGATCGCCCGTGACCGTGTCGCCGACGTAGGTCGTGAACTGGGTCAGGACGGGGTCGTCGAGGCCGAGGTTCGCGCGCAGCTCGGCGGTCTGCTCCTCCGTCGCGCCGGGGACGCGCGAGAGCTGCTCGGTCGGGTCGCCCATGACCCGGAAGAGGAAGAAGTTGAAGATCAGGACGAAGACGAGCGTCAGAACCGACGCCCCGACCTTCGTCGCGAGCCAGCGCCCGTTCACGCCGCCCTCACTCGGCCAGCTCCAGCGGCTCGCGTCCCCCGCCGCGGCGGCGGAAGACGAGCGCCCCGCCCACGAAGCCGATCGCGAGCCCAACAAGCCCGGAGAGCCCCGGCGCCGCCGTCGTCCCCTCGGCGGACGAACTCGCCCCGGTCGCGGGCGTCAGATTGAGCAGGCCGGCGGCCGACGTCTGATTGCAGAAGAGGTCACCGTCCTCGGCCGGGCAGACCGTGCCCGTCTCCTCGATCGAGTCGGTTCTGTACGCCTGCAGGGCCGGGTCCTCGGTCAGCACGAGGTAGGGCAGGTCCTCCTGGGCGATGTTGATCATCTCGGCGATGATCTCCCGGCGCTCGTCGGTGTCGAAGGTCTCGAGCTGCTGCTCGTACAGATCGTCGTAGGTGGGGTTCGACCAGAACGAATCCGACGACGCGCCGATCTCGTCCGTCGTCAGGATCGAGAGCAGGAAGCTCGGGTCGTAGGCGTCACCGCCCCAGCCCCAGATGAAGGTGTCGAAGTCCGGCGCGGGGTTGCCGTCGACCGTCGCCGTGGTCAGCTCATAAAGCCGGTCGGTCGAGACGACGTCGACGTTCCACTTCACGCCGACCTCCTCGCCCTGCTCGGCGATCAGCCGCGCCATCTGGATCGTGTAGGGAGACTCCGAGCGGACCGCGAGGTCGAATTCGAGCCGCTCGCCGTCGCGCTCGCGGACGCCATCCTCCCCCACCTCCCAGCCGGCCTCGTCGAGGATCTGGTTGGCGACGTCGGGGTCGTAGGCGTAGGTCTCGTCGGGCTCGGTGTAGAACGCCTTGTAGAACGACGGCAGGATCCCGTTCGCGACGAACGAGGTGCCGCGACTGGCGATCTCGTTGAGCCTGTCGCGATCGATCGAGAACGCGATCGCGTGGCGCACGTCGCGATCCTGGATCGCCGGGTTGACCTCGTTGTCGGGACAGATCTCGGGCGAGCAGAGGTTGAACGCGAGCTGCGTATAGCCGGGGATCGGCGAGCTGATCGTCTCGATGTTCTCGTCCTCGCCGAGACGCTCGAAGCTGGCCGCCTCGACCTCGGGCAGGATGTCGATCTCGCCGAGCGTCAGCGCCCGCTCGGCCGCGTCCTGGCTTCCGTACTTGATGTACTGGATCTCGTCGTAAGCGGGCTCGGGGCCGTCGTATTCCGGGTTTCGCTCCATCGTCAGCAGCCGGCCGCGATCGAACTCGGTCACGACGTATGGCCCGGTTCCGACGAGCGGCAGCTCCGGCTGGTAGTTGCCGGTCAGGTCCTCGGGCGGGACCTTGCCCCAGATGTGCTCGGGCAGGATGTAGACGTTGAGGCCGCCGACGATCCGCGCGTCGGGCCGCTTCGTCTTGATCACGACGGTCTTCGGGTCCGGGGTCTCGATCTTCTCGATCGAGCTCGTGTAGCCGGCGAACAGCGCGCCATCGGTCCCGAGGGACTCGAGCGAGAACTTGACGTCCTTCGAGGTCACCGGCTCGCCGTCGGACCAGTTGAGATCCGGGTCGATCTCGAAGCTGACCGTCTTGCGGTCCTCGGAGACCTGCCAGTCCGAGGCGATGCCCGGCGCGAGCGAGAGGTCCTCGGGATCGAGCCCGACGAGGAACGACCAGTTGATCGCCCAGACGTTGTAGTTCTCCTCGTCCTGCCCGACGTAGGGGTTCATCGTCCGTGGCTCCTCGGCCCAACCGAGTCGCAGCACCTCGTCCGAACTCGAACCCCCGCCGTCGTCCTGGGCTTGGGCGGGAATCGCGACGAGCGCGCCGGCCAGCACCGCGAGCAGGAGCGCGAGGACCGCGAGCCGGACCCGGTTCATGCCGCCACTCCTGGCTCGAGGATCTCGAGCGTTCGCGCGCCGCCGTCGAGCCGCGCGCGGGTGCCGAGCGGCATCGTCGCCATGTGCTTGCCGTGGCCGACCGGAACGTTGGCGATCACCGGGACGCCGAGCGGCGCGAGCAGCTCGTCGAGCATCTCCTCGATCGACAGCGTCGACTCCGCGCCCTCGGGGACCGTCTGGCTCTGGAGGTTGACGTCGGTTCCGAAGACGACCCCGGCGACGCCGTCGAACTTGCCGGCGCGCAGCAGGTGGTTGATCAGCGTGTCGACGAGATAGACGTCGGTGTTGAGGTCCTCGAGCAGCAGGATCCTGCCCTCCGTCTCGACCTCGAACGGCGTCCCGATCGACGCCGCGAGCAGCGTCAGGCAGCCCCCCGCGAGCTCGCCCTCCGCGACGCCGTCACCGACCCGCAGGACGTACGGGTCCTCCGGATCCTCGAAGACCGGGCCGAGCGGCTCGGGCCGGAAGGCGCGGTGGAACCAGTCCTCGGTCTCCTTCGTCAACTCGTCCTTGGCGCGCGTGAAGCGGACGAAGTTGGGGCCGTAGAAGCTCCCCCAGCCGGCGTGCGCGGCGAGCATCAGATGCAGCGCGGTGATGTCGGAGAAGCCGCAGACGATCCGCGGGTCGCCGACGCGGTCCCAGTCGATCAGGGGATGAAGCCGCGCCGCGCCGTAGCCACCGCACAGGGTGTGGACCATGTCGATGCCGGGCTCCGAGAGCGCCCACTGCAGGTCGGCGGCGCGCTCGGCGTCGGTGCCGGCGAGGTAGCCGTGGACCTTGTGCAGGTTGGGGCCGGTGAGGACCTCGTGGCCGCGGGACTCGAAGTACGCGCGCGCCTGCTCGAATTGCGAGCGCGTCTGCATCGGGCTCGACGGCGCGCAGACGGCGATCCGCGCCCGCTCCGGCAGCGCCGGCGGCTTCGTGAGTGGGCTCATGAGCTCCCTCCTTCGCTTCGCAGCGCGTCGATGGCGCGTCCGATCAGCTCCGGTCCCGCCCCGAGCGAGCCGAGCACGAGCTCCACGTGGAGCTCGGCGACCTGATCGAGCGCCAGCGGGCCGTCGGGGTCGAACCACAGCGCGACCCCCGTGCACTGGAGCAGGATCGCGTAGGTCGCGACGTAGGCATCGGAGGAGCGCAGCGCCCCGGCTCGGATCCCGTCGCGGATCATGCCGCCGAAGCGCGCCTCGTAGGCGTCGCGCTTGGCGATCAGCGCCGCCTTCGGCTCGGGCGTGAGGGCGCGGATCTCACTGTCGGTGACGAACGCCTCGAGCCGGTGCTCGCCGTGGAAGACGACGTGCTCGCGAACGGCGGCGGCGAGCTGCAGGGCCGGCTCGGACCGGCGCGCCACCGCGGCCTCGACGCGCTCGCTCAGCGCGCGCATGAACTCGTCCTGGAGCTCGACGAGGATCGCCTCCTTCGACGGGTACCAGTGGTAGATCGCGGCCGGCTGGACCTCGGCGGCGGCGGCGAGCTCGCGCATCGAGGTCGCGTGGTAGCCGAGCCGGGCGAAGAGCTCCGTCGCGGCGGCGTGGATCGCGTCACGAGTCTCGGGCCCACGGGCCCGCGGCGCGGGGATCGGCGCGGCTGTCGCCGGCTCAGCCAAGCCGCAGCAGCTCCCGCGCCTCGTCCTGGGTTGCGACCTCGCGGCCCAGCCGGCGCGTCAGGTCGACCGCCAGCTCGACGAGCTGCGCATTCGACTCGGCGTGGACGCCGCGGGCGACGTAGGCGACGTCCTCGAGTCCGGTGCGGATGCCGGGCGCGCCACGGAGCAGTGCGAGCGCCATCATCCGCTGGTGGTGGCGGCCGATGCACGTGACCGTCCAGAACGTCTCCGGCGGAAGCGGACGCAGCATCGCGTCGAGTGCCTCGGGCGAGGCGTCGATACCACCGGGCACCCCGAAGACGAGGTTGATCCGCATCGGCGCCGGGACGATCCCCTGCTCGAGCCAGCGCACCGCGCTCATCACGTGGCCGACGTCGAAGCACTCGACCTCGAGCCCGATCCCCATCCCGAGCGCGCGCTCGCAGATGCCGCGACCGGCGGGCGGCGGGGTCAGGAACATCTCGTCGCCGAAGTTCATCGACCCCGACTCGACGCCGGAGAGGTCGGGACCGGCGTCGAGACCGGTCGTGCGCTCGGCGATCGTCATGTCGTTGGCGCCGCCGGTCGAGACCATCGTCACGACGTCGGTGGCGGCGTTGATGCGTTCGATCACCTCGACGAACAGCTCCGGGCGGCCGCTCGGCGTGCCGTCGTCCTCGCGGACGTGGAGATGGGCGACCGTCGCGCCGGCCTCGCTCGCCTCGATCGCCGAGTCGGCGATCTCCGCGGTCGTATATGGGACGTTCGGATTCTGCTCCCGAAACGTGTCGGCGCCCGTGACGGCGACCGTGAGGACGACGGGGTCGGAGTCCCAGGCGCTCATGCCGCGACCCCCGCCGCCTCCAGCCGGCGGCGCTCGTCGTCGCTGACCGCGCGCTTGCCGCGCGCCTCGGGGTCCCAGAGCACGCTCACCACCTCCGCCTCGACCAGCGCCTCGCCGGCCGAGTTCCTGATCACCTCGCGCGTGCGCACGCTCGACTCGCCGATCCGAAGCGCCTCGCAGGCGATCCAGATGTCGCGGTCGGCGAGCGTCATCTCGGCCCGGAAGTCGACCTCGCAGCGCACGACGACGTAGCCCTGGCGGGCGAACTCGTGCGCCTTGAAGAAGGCGTCGCGGCCCTCGTCGAGATAGACGAGCGCGATCGCGTTGTTGACGTGACCGAGCAGATCGATGTCGGCCCAGCGGATCCGCATGTGGTGGCCGGACGGCCCGGCCGCGGCCGCGGTGGTCGTGCGCCCGTCATCGCTCACGCGAGCTCCAGGCCGAGCGCGGCGCGGAGGGCCGGCGATCGCCGAGCGAGGTCGAGCGCGTAGGCGCCGCGATCGGGCGCGTAGCCGTTGCCGACGAGCATCCGCACGTTCGACCCCATCCCGTCCGCGGTCAATGCGCAGGTCTGAAAGCTCGTCGCCATCGAGAACAGCAGCAGCGTCCCCGCCGTCGGGTCGGTCGCGAGGATCGCACTCGCCTCGCAGCCGCTCGCGTTCGTCACGAGCAGCGTCAGGTCGGCGGGCGCGACGCCGGCCGCGCGCAGCGCCTCGGCCGTCGCGACGGGGTCGCGGAGGTCGCAGACGAGGCCGACGTCGCAGAGTCCCAACTCGCGCGCTCGCTCGACCGCGGCGGCGTCGACGTCGAGCACCACGAGGGTGCCGTCGTCCATCGCATCGCTCGCGGCCGCGAGCGCCAGGCGCCCGGCGTGCCCCGCCCCGAGGACGCAGACCGTCCCGCCCTCGCGTGGGGCGAGCTCGCGCGTATGTGAGGCGGCCGCGTAGACGTCGATCAGCTCGACCGCCTGCGCCTCCGGGATGTCGCCCGGCATCGGCGCCCAGACTGAGCTCGCGGCGAGATAGGCGGTGCCCTCGACGTCGATCTGTGGCGAGTCGGGCTCGAGCGCGACGATGCGCCGGAGGGTCAGCGGGACCAGCGTGAGCGAGGCGAGCGTCACCACCCGCCGGCCCACCGGCGGCGGGTCCTCGCGAAGCTCGCCCACTGCGCCCACGTCGCCGACGGCGACGCCGCCGGAGTCAGTGACCGGGTTGTGCATCTTGCCGCGCTCGCGAACGATCTCGAGGACGCGCTCCGCCATCGCGGCGGGGTCGCCGCCGCACGACTCCCGGATCTGACGGTGCGACGTCGAGTCGAGACAGAGCCGATCTACGGAGATCTCGATCTCCCCCGGCCGCATCGGGCCGCTCGCGTCGAGCCGATCGGCCGGCTGCGGCAGCGAGCCGGCCGGCGCGATCACCCGATCCGCGCCGAGCCGCTCGCGTTCCCCCCAGGCCACGGTGCTCACCCCTCCCATGAACGAGCGTTAAGTTATCGACCGCTGCGGCGTTGTCAACCCTTGGGCTCCGCGAACGGGGCGTTGAACGTACGTTTGGCCGCTTCGGTGCAGAGAGGGAGGTTCGGTTGGACATCGAGATACCGGTCGTGTGGACGCAGCTCAGCGATCGCCATCGTCCCGGCGGCGAGATCTACGTCGGCGTCCACACCCCCGGCAGCGAAGTGAGGGAGCGAACGCGCCTGATTCGCGACGAGCTCGAGCGCGCCGGAGCGAAGCTCGTCGGGGCCGAGTCGCAACCGCCGGCGCTTCTCGAGCAGATCCACGACCCAGGACTCCTCGATCACCTCGAGCGCGGCTGGCGCGACTGGCAGGCCTCGGGGCTGCCGGACGACCCGGGTCAGCCACGGGTCACGCCATACCTCTTCCCCCACCCCGAGCTGCTCGCCGGCGAGCCACTCGGCGTCCCGAGCGCGGCCGCGGCGCGTGCAGGCCGCTTCGCCTACGACACGATGACGGTCATCGGCGAGGGGACCTGGGAGGCCGCGCGGGCCGGCGTCGACGCGGCGATCGTCGCCGCCGAGCTCGCGTTCGGCGACTCGCCCCGCGGCGCGGCCTACGCGTGCGTTCGCCCCCCGGGCCACCACGCGACGCGCGGCGGGTTCGGCGGCTCGTGCTACCTCAACAACTCGGCGCTGGCCGCGGCGCGGCTGCGCGAGATGACCGATGCGCGCGTCGCCGTGATCGACGTCGATGCCCACCACGGCAACGGCACTCAGGCGATCTTCCGCGCCGACCCCGAGGTCCTCACCGGATCGGTCCACGTCGATCCGGGCGCGGGGTGGTTTCCCCACTACGTCGGCTTCGCGCGCGAGACGGGTCACGGGCCCGGCGAGGGCGCCAACCGCAACCTGCCGCTGGCTCCTGGCACGGGCGACGGGCGATGGCTCGACGCGGTCGGCACGCTCGCCGACTGGGCGGTCGACGGTGGCGCTCGAGCCCTCGTCGTCGCGCTCGGCGTCGACGCGGCCGCCGGCGACCCGGAGAGCCCGCTCGAGGTCAGCTCCGACGGCTACCGCGCGGCCGGCGAGCGGCTCGGAGCGCTCGGTCTGCCCACCGCGATCGTCCAGGAGGGCGGCTACGACCTGAGCCGCCTCGCCACCCTCGTCCGCAGCTTCCTCGAGGGCTTCTCCTCGGCGCGCTGAGCCCGCGGCGTCGAGCGACGATTCGTCGCCACCAGGTGGCCGCGGATCGTCGCTCGACGGGCCGAGGGCGCGCTACGCCGCGAGGCGACCGGCGAGCTCGGCCCGCCAGGCCCGCAGACGCGCGACGTAGTCGGGCTCGGCGCCGATGACCCACGCGAACGCATCCCCGATCGCGTCGCTTCGGAAGCGTCGGAGCTCGCCGGGGACGTCCGCGTCCGGGCGCACCGAGCCGTCGGCGATGCCCGCGCGGAGCCAGGCCTCGACCTCGTCGACGAAGCGCAGCAGCCACTCGAGGATCAGCGGTCGCGACTCGGCGCTCGCGGTGACGGATTCGAAGCCGACGATGAAGATCGCCCGCAGCGCGAGCGGGTGTTCGCCGGCGAGGTCGACGAGGCGATCGACCCCGCCGAGCAGCTCGTCGAGGCCGCTGCCGGCGGTCCCCGCCCCCTCGCCGCCGAGCAGCAGCTCCTCGTAATCGCGATGGAATGCTTCGAGCAGCGCCTGCTTGGAGCCGTAGCGATCGCGAACCATCGCGCGGCTGTAGCCGGCCCGCTCGCCGATCTGGGCGACGGTCGTGGCCGCGTAGCCCTGCTCGCAGATCAGCTCGGCGAGCGCCTCGCGGAGGGCGATCGCGGAGGCCTGCGTCCTCTCGGCCTGAGTTCGGGCGGGCGCCACGGCCGAAACGATACGAAACCAACTTGTCTGCGTACAGGCAGACAAGTTACGGTTACGTCGTGGCCCCGAGCGCCAAGTCCGCGACCGAACCGGCGCGCCTCCCCGCGCCACCCATCGGCTCGCGCCCGAGCCGCCACTGGGCGCGCGACGAGCTCGCCCGCCTCGATCCGATCGCCGACCACGAGCGCGCCGCGCACCTGGTCACGTCGGTGATCTACGGCGACCCGCCCGTCGCCGGGGCCCTCTACACCGTCGCCTTCGTCCGCCAGATGGCGATCCCGTCGATCGCGCGCGTCGTTCACCGCGGCGGCCGCGGCCCCAGCATCCGCGACACGCGCAAGCGAAACGACGACACGATCACGATCTTCGGCGAGATCCTCCGCCACGGGTATTCCTCGCCGGCCGGGCGGGCGATGATCGGGCGGATGGTCGAGATCCACTCGCGGTTTCCGATCTCGAACGACCAGAACCTCTACACGCTGGCCTCGCTCGCACTCGAGGCGACCCGCGTCCCGCAGGTCCTCGGCCGGCGGCTGATGAGCGAGGAACTGCTCGACTCCACCTTCCTGTTCTGGCGCGGCGTCGGTCTCGAGATGGGGCTCGAGGGCATCCCCGAGACCCGCGCCGAGTACCTGCGCTGGACTGACGCGTATGAGCGCGAGCACTTCGGCTACACCGCCGGCGGTCGCGAGGTCGCCGACGCGATGCTCGACGACTACGCCGAGCGCTGGGCGCCGCGCCCGCTCCGCCCGGCGGCCCGCGCGTTCGTCCGCTCGCTGTGCGACGACCGTCTGCTCGCAACGCTCAGGCTCGACCCACCGCCGCGCGGCGCAAGGCGAGCCACCGGCCTCGGCGTCGAGGCGTACAAGCTCGGCCGGCGAGCCCTACCCGATCCGCCCGAGCGCTCCTACTCGAGCCACTACGGCACCTACGCGCCCGGTACGCCGCTCTCGGAGATCGGCTTCCAGCGCGACTGAGCGACCCCGCCTAAGCGGGAACGGGCGCCGGGTCCGGCAGCGGAAAGAGAGTGCAGAAGCGGCGCGCGGCCGACTCATCGCCCGAGACCTCGACGGCGCCGGCGATCGCCTCATCGAAGTCGAGCCGGCCCTGGGCCGCGGCGAGCACCTGGCTCACCGGGCCCTCGATGACAGCGTCGGCGTCCGGGGCCTCCCCCTCGCTCAATGTGAGCTCGCCGTTCGCGACGCTCGCGACGAAGGTGCGCCCCTCGGTGAACCTCAGCTCGATCTCGACGTCGGCGCCCTCCGCGCTCGCCGGGTCGAACATCGTCTGGAAGGAGAGCACGTGGGCGTCGAAGCTCATCCAGAGGTCGCCGTCGTCGGGAAGCGGCAGCCGGGCGCCCCAGCGACCCAGGGCGGCGATCACGGGGCCGAGCTCGCGTCCGTGGTCGGTCAGCTCGTACACCTTCGCCGGTGTCGGCGGCGGCAGCGTCCGCTTCTGGACGATCCCCGAGCCCTCGAGGTCGCGTAGGCGTTGCGAGAGAACGTCCGGGCTGACGTGGGGAAGTCCGGTTCTCAGATCGGTGAAGCGCTTCGGTCCACAGAGCAGTTCGCGGACGACCATCAACGACCACCGCTCGCCGACCGTGTCGAGTGCGCGGGCGGTCCCGCATACGTCGCCGTAGGAGCGCTTCGACTTGCTCATGGGTTCCATCCTACCCGATTCGCTACGTTGCAACGACTTAGCAGTTGGTTTTTCCAACTAGCCGCTAGGGTAGCCCAATCGACCAGACCGCAAAGCAACGAGAGCGAGGGACGCAGATGGGACTCGGAGGTACGACGGAAGCAGGCGGCGCGGCGCCCGGCGCGGATCGCAGCCGCTGGGCGGCCCTCTACGTGCTCTGCGCCGGGATGCTGATGATCGTCCTCGACGCGACGATCGTGAACGTCGCGCTGCCCTCGATCCAGGCCGACCTCGGGTTCACCCAGTCGGGTCTCGCCTGGGTGGTCAACGGCTACCTGATCGCCTTCGGGGGCCTGCTCCTGCTGTCCGGGCGGCTCGGCGATCTGATCGGGCAGCGCAAGGTGTTCCTCGCCGGGCTCGGCGTCTTCACGCTGGCCTCACTCGTATGCGGACTCGCCGGCTCACAGGAGATGCTCGTCGTCGCGCGCTTCATCCAGGGCGTCGGAGGCGCGCTTGCCTCGGCCGTGATCCTCGGGATGATCGTGACGATGTTCCCGGAGCCTCGCGAGCAGGCGAAGGCGATCGGCGTCTACGGCTTCGTCGCCTCGGCGGGCGGCTCGATCGGACTGTTGCTCGGCGGCGTGCTGACCGAGGCGATCTCCTGGCACTGGATCTTCATGATCAACGTCCCGATCGGAATCGGCGTCGCGTTCGCCGCGACCCGGCTGATCCCCGGCGGCGCCGGCATCGGCCTCTCGAAGGGCGCCGACGTCCCGGGCGCCGCGATGCTGACCGGCGGCCTGATGATCGGCGTCTACTCGATCCTCGGCGTGACCGAGAACGGCTGGGGCGCGACCTCGACGCTCGTCGGCGCCGCGGCCGCGATCGTCCTGGTCGCGGGCTTCGTCGTTCGCCAGGCGCGGATCGCACAGCCGCTGATGCCGCTGCGCTTGTTCGCCTCACGCAACGTCTCAGGCGCGAACCTCGTCCAGATGCTCGTGGTCAGTGCGATGTTCGGGCTGTTCTTCCTCGGCGCGCTCTATCTCGGGCAGGTGCTCGGCTATGGCCCGCTCGAGGTCGGGCTGGCGTTCCTGCCATCGACCCTGGCCATGGGGGTCATGTCGCTGAAGCTCGCTGAGCCGTTGATGATGCGCTTCGGTTCGCGCGGGGTCCTGCTACCGAGCCTCGGGGCCTTCGCTGCCGGGCTGTTGCTGTTCGCCCGCACCCCGGTCGACGGCAGCTTCGTCGTCGACGTCCTGCCGGCGACGCTCCTGATCGGCGCGGGCGCCGGCGCCAGCTTCCCGGCGCTGATGACGCTCGCGATGTCGGATGCACGGCCCGAGGACGCGGGCGTCGCCTCCGGGCTCGTCAACACGTCGATGCAGGTCGGCGGCGCGATCGGACTCGCGGTGCTCGCGACGCTGTCGGCGTCGCGGACCGAGGGCCTGGCGGCCGACGGGGAGGCTCCGCTCGTCGCCCTCAACTCCGGCTTCCACGTCGCCTACCTGGTCGGCGCGTCGCTGATGCTCGTCGCGGCGGCGATCGCCGTCTTCGTCATCCAGCCCTCCCCCGCTCCGGCGGGAGAGGGTGACGGGGAGACCGGCCCCGAAGAGGCGACCGAAGGTGGTTCCCCCGCGCTCGCCGAGCATGCGAGCTCGGCCGACGACGCGCGCGGCTCGTCGCGTCGCGAGCCCGCCTACGCGGAGGGCTCGCGATGACAGACGGCGGGGCGCGCATCGCGCGCTCGGGCGAGCGTCTCGTCGAAGCGAACGGCGCGGAGCACTGCGTCGAATGCTTCGGAGACGCCGCCGACCCGGCGCTGCTTCTGATCGGCAACACGATGCTTAGCTGGCCCGCCGAGCTCTGCGAGCTGCTCGCCGAGCAGGGACGCGTCGTGATCCGCTACGACCTCCGCGACACCGGGCGCTCGACCCGGGTCGATCCGTTCGCACCGGCCTACACGCTCCGCGATCTGGCCGCCGACGCCGCCGCGTTGCTCGACGCGCTCGGCGTCGAGTGCGCCGATGTCGCGGGGCTCGCTCCGGGCGGCTGGGTCGCGCAGATCCTGGCGCTCGACCACCCGGAGCGCGTGCGCTCGCTGACCCTCGTCGCGACGCGCCCGGTCGGCCCGGGCCCGGTCGACGAGGACCTCCCAGACCACTCGCCCGAGCTCATGCGCTGGTTCATGAGCGGCGGACAGCCGGATCTGTCGGACCGCGACGCGGCTCTCGACCACCTCACCGACGGAGCCGTGCGGATGGGCGGCCCGGCGGCCGACGAAGCGGAGGCGCGCCGGTTCGTGACCGACCTCTACGGACGCACCGAGGCCTCTCTGCCGCCGGGGCTGAACCCGACGGCGGCGCACCTGTCCGACCAGATGGCGATCGCGTTCTCCAGGCTCGACACGAAGCCGCGATGGCGCGAGCGTCTGGGGGAGATCGGCGTCCCGACCCTCGTCGTCCACGGCTCCGACGACCCGTTCTTCCCGCTCGGCAACGGCGAGGCGCTGGCGCGCGAGATCCCGGGAGCGCGGCTGCTCGTCATCGAGGGCGCCGGCAACTGGCCGCCGGCCCGCGCCCACGCCGAGCTGGCGGCGGCGGTGCCCCAGCCGGCCTAGTTGGTCGCGGCGATCGTCCAGGTGAGGACGGTCGCGAAGCAGACCCAAGCCGCGTAGGGCGCGAGCATGAACGCCGCGGAGCGGTTGTGCGGCGCGATCAGCCGGATCAGGCCGGCGATCGTCGCGAGCAGGAACAGGATCTCGACCCCGGCCGCGACCGGCTGCTCGCCCTTGAAGAAGATCCACGTCCAGGCGACGTTGAGGACGAGGTTGGCGGCGAACAGGCCGACCACGAGCCGTCGCTTCGCGCCTGGGACGTCGCGCGTCGCGAGCGTCGCCGAGATCGCGATCAGGACGTAGAGGACCGTCCAGACGATCCCGAACGCGGCGCCGGGCGGCTGGAAGGCGGGCAGGTCGAGCGAGCGATACCAGGCGCTGTCGGTGTCGGACCCGAGCCCGCCGGCGATGGCGACCGCCGCCACGGCCGCTCCCCAGCCCGCCGCGATCGCGGCCGTCGATGCGGGTCGTCTGAGCGCCGTCGTACCCGCAGACATGTTCCCGCCCATACCCGGTCGCTCCGTCGAAGCTCACACAGCGGATCGGCGCGGGCGTCATCATGAGCCCATGACCGTCACCGATTCGAGGCTCGAAGACCGGACACCGACCGAGCTCGAGCACTTCGACGTGCTGATCGTCGGCGCCGGTATATCCGGGATCGGCTGCGCCGCCCATCTGCGCGCGAAGCTCCCCCGCAAGTCGTTCGCGATCCTCGAGATGCGCGAATCGATCGGCGGCACCTGGGACCTCTTCCGCTATCCGGGGATCCGCTCGGACTCCGACATGCAGACGCTCGGCTACCGCTTCAAGCCGTGGACGGACGAGAAGGCGATCGCCGACGGTCCCTCGATCCTCGACTACCTGCGCGAGACGGCCGAGGAGTCTGGCGCCGCCGAGCGGATCCGCTTCGGACACCGCGTCGAGCGCGCATCGTGGTCGAGCGAAACCGCGACGTGGACGGTCGAAGCGACTGTCCTCGAGACAGGCGAGACGGTCCGCGTGACCTGCGGGATCCTGTTCTCGGCCACCGGCTACTACAGCTACGACGAGCCCTACCGGCCCGAGTTCGAGGGCATCGACCGCTTCGAGGGCGAGCTCGTCCACCCGCAGTTCTGGCCCGAGGACCTCGACTACGACGGCAAGCGGGTCGTCGTCATCGGCAGCGGAGCGACCGCGGTGACGATCGTCCCCGCGATGGCCGAGCGCGCCGAGCACGTGACGATGCTGCAGCGCTCGCCGACCTACATCCTCGCCGTGCCGAGCGTCGACAGGCTCGACCTGCTGGCGCGGCGGGCGCTCGGCGAGAAGCTCGCCTACCGCGTCGTACGGTGGAAGAACATCCGCATGCAGGCGGCGATCTACAACGCCTGCCGTCGCTGGCCGCGGCTGATGCGCCGGGTGATCGCGAGGCTCCAGCGCCCGCTGCTGCCCGAGGGATACGAGCAGGACGTACACCTCAATCCGCGCTACGACCCGTGGGACCAGCGCCTCTGCCTAGTACCCGACGCCGACCTCTTCGCCTCGCTCAGGAAGGGCACGTCGTCGATCGAGACCGACACGATCGAGACGTTCACCGAGCGCGGGCTGAGGCTCGGGTCCGGCCGCGAGCTCGAGGCCGACGTCGTGATCACGGCGACGGGCCTCAACCTCAGGGTCTTCGGCGGAATCGACCTCGAGGTCGACGGCGAGCCAATCGACGTCGCCTCGTCCATGGCCTACCGCGCGATGATGCTCGAGGGCGTCCCGAACCACGCCTTCGCGATCGGCTACACGAACGCCTCCTGGACGCTCAAGGTCGACCTCGTCTGCGACTGGCTCTGCCGCCTGATCGAAACGATGGATGCCAACGGCGACGACTTCGTGGTGCCGCGAAACGACGACCCGTCGATCGAGCTCGAGCCGATCCTCGACTTCGAGGCGGGCTACGTCCTGCGCGCACTCGATCGGCTGCCGAAGAACGGATCGCGGGCGCCCTGGCGACTCGAGCAGCACTACCCCTCCGACGTCCAGACGCTGCGCCACGGGGAGATCGAGGGCGAGGGGCTCGTGTTCGGCCGTCGTGGCGAGAGCGCGACGGACGCGGCCGGCGAGGCGGAGCTCGCCGGCGCGACCGGCTGAGCGCGAGCGTGGCCGAACCGACGCGGATCCTGTTCGTCTGCCTGGGCAACATCTGCCGCTCGCCGACGGCCGAGGCGGTGATGCGCTCGCGCGTCGACTCCGCCGGGCTCGCCGGCGAGGTCGAGGTCGATAGCGCCGGCACGGGTGACTGGCACGTCGGCCATCCGCCTGACGCGCGGGCGACGGCCGCCGGCTCGAACCGCGGCATCGACCTCGCCGGCGAGGCGCGCACGGTCGAGCCGGCCGACTTCGAGCGCTTCGACCGGATCGTCGCGATGGACTCGCAGAACCTGTCGGACCTCGAGCGGCTCGCACCCGACGACGCCGCGCTCGCGAAGCTCAGCCTGCTGCGCGACCACGACCCGCTCGCCGTCGAGTCGGGAGAGCGCGACGTGCCGGACCCCTATTACGGCGGCGACGACGGATTCGAGCACGTCCTCGATGTCGTCGAGCGCGGCTGCGACGGGCTGCTGCGCGGCCTCGGGACGGAGCCGGCCGAGCGTTGAGCGCCCCCGAGCCCGCCGCGCGGGCGCTCGGTGTCGAGGTCGTGGGCTCGCGCCGGGTCGGCGGCGGCGACATCAACGACGCCTGGCGGCTCGAGCTCGCCGACGGGCGCGCCGCGTTCCTGAAATCGCGCCGTGGTGCGCGCGCCGGTGAATACGAGCTCGAGGCGGCCGGGCTGGCCTGGCTCGCCGAGCCCGGCGGAGTCGCGGTGCCCGAGGTGATCGCGGTGGTCGAGGACGCCGAGCATCCTGGTCTCGTTCTCGAGTGGGTCGAGCCCGGGGCTGCCGACGGCGGTGCCGAGGCCGAGCTCGGTCGCGGGCTCGCGCTGACGCACACCGCCGGAGCGAAGCGGTTCGGCGCAATGCCGCCGGGGGCGCCGCGGGTCGGGCTGCGGTTCGGCGGAGTCGAGGTCGTCGACGGGCCGGACGACCCAGACGCACCGTGGTCGGCGCACTACGCGGCGCGGCTCGACGCGCTGCGCCGCGAGGCGCTCGACGCGGCGCGGGTCGACGCGAGCTGCGGCCGTGCGATCGACGCCGTGATCGCGAACCTCGACGAGCTGGCCGGACCCCCCGAACCCCCGGCGCGGATCCACGGCGATCTGTGGAGCGGCAACGTCCACCCCGCCGCCGACGGGACCATCCGGCTCATCGACCCCGCCGCGCACGGCGCCCACCGCGAGCTCGACCTCGCGATGCTGGAGCTCTTCGGACGGATCCCGCCCGCGATGCTGCACGCCTACGAGGAGGTGGAACCGCTCGCCGACGGATGGCGGGAGCGGGTCGCGCTCTGGCAGATCCAGCCGCTGCTCGTCCACGCGATCCTGTTCGGCGGCAGCTACGGCGCCGCGGCCGAGCGCGCGGCGCGGCGCTACGTCTGACCCGGTGGGACTCCGCCGCGAGCTGGTGCCGAGATCGTAATCTCGCGCGCATGACCGAGACCGGGACCGCAGAGACAGAGACCTTCGAGCGCCACGACGTCGAGTTCGAGTCCGGTGGCGAGCGTTGCGCCGCCTGGCTCTACCTGCCGGGCGGCAACGGACCCCACCCCGCGATCGTGCTGGGCCACGGGCTCGGCGCCACCCGCGAGATGCGACTCGACGCCTACGCGGAGAGGTTCGCCGCGGCCGGCTACGCCTGTCTCGTCTTCGACTACCGCCACTTCGGCGACTCCGGCGGCGAGCCGCGCGGCCTGCTGTCGATCCGGCGCGAGCTTGCGGACTGGCGCGCGGCGATCGCGTACGCGCGCACGCGACGCGAGCTCGACGCCGATCGCATCGTCGCGTGGGGCTCATCGTTCGGCGGCGGTCACGTGTTCCGGATCGCATCCGAGGACGATCGGCTCGCGGCGGCGATCGCGCAGAACCCGTTCGCCGATGGCATCGCCTCGCTTCGCGTGATGAGTCCGAAGACGTTGCTCAAACTCCAGCTGCCGGCGATCCGTGACGCCGTGGCCGCGATCACCGGCCGCCCACCCGTCCGCGTTCCGACGTCGGGGCCTCCCGGCTCCGCGGCCCTGCTTACCGCGCCCGATTCCGCTCCCGGGGTCCGGCGGCTGATCGACGCCACGGGCCACGACGCCGACGACGAGGTCGCCGCGAGGTTCGCGCTCGTCGTCGCCGGCTACCGCCCCGGACGCCGCGCGAGCAAGATCCGCTGCCCGATCCTGATCTGCGCGTGCGATCGCGACACGATCACGCCCGCCTCCGCGGCGATACGTCTCGGCTCGAGGGCCGGGAGAGCCCAGATCAGGACGTATCCGGTCGAGCACTTCGACATCTACTTCGACGAGGCCTTCGAGAGCACGATCGCCGATCAGATCGCCTTCCTCGAACGCGTCGTCCCGGTGCGCTGAACCGCGCCGGCGAGATCGGCGGTGTGCCGGGCGACCCGCTGCGGGGGCCGCCCGACTCCCAGCCACCGCCGTAAGTCGTAAACCCCTGCCTAGCCGACCGCGGCCGAACAAACCGTCTTTCGCTCGGGAGCCTTGGATCGTTCGGCAAATAGCGCGAAACGAGAGGCCGCTCGGCGGCCGCCGAGCGCTCAGTCGCCGGCGGCGAGGTCTGCGATCCAGCGCTCGATCGCCCTGGCCAGCCCGCCCGAGTCGCTCTTCAGCCCGTGATCGCCGGCGATCCGCACGACGGTCCGCGCGAGCCGCCGGTTCGAGCGCGGAACGCCGAAGCGGTCGCCCCGGCCTTGGACGACCAGGACCGGCAGGCCCGCGGCGTCGAGCTCGGCTTGACGGCTGACGCCCTTCGGCGTGATCAGTGGGAAGGCGAGGCAGAGCACGCCGATCGCGTCCACCTCCGTCGCGGTTCGGCACGCGACCCGCGCGCCCGAGGAGCGCCCGCCGCAGACGAGACGCGCCTCAGCGAGCCCGCCGGTGCGAAGCGCCGTGAGTGTCGCGACCCAGGCTTCGTCGAGGTGCTCGGAGGGTGGTGCGCTTCGCCGCCCGAGCACGCGGTAGGGCTGCTCGACGAGCGCGACCGACCAGCCCGCCTCGAGCGCGACGCGCCGGGCGATCTGGAGGTCGGGGGCGCCGACCGATCCGCCGGCGCCGTGACCGAGAACGAGGGCCGCGCGCGAACCCGCGGTCAGCGCGAGATGCGCGCGCGAGACACCACGCGGCGTCTCGACCTCGAGCGTGCTCTCGACGGCTTCGGTGCGGGGCATCGCCCGATCCTCGCAGCCTCGACCGGTAGTGTGTTCGGGCCGCCGCGCAAGCCGCGGCGACGATGACGATCAGCCAAGCCGCGCCCGACGACACCAGCCGCAGACCGCCGACGCGGACCCTCCCTCCGACCGCCTACACCGACCCCGAGCTCTACGCCGACGAGCTGCGCGAGGTCTTCGATCGCAGCTGGCAGCTCGCCGGTCACGTCTCCGAGCTCGAGGCACCGGGCAGCTACGTGACGGTTCAGGTCGGCGAGGAGCCGGTCGCGGTGATCCGCGGCCACGACGGCGAGCTGCGCGCGCTCTCGAACGTCTGCCGCCACCGCGCGTCGCTGATCCTCGAGGGCTCAGGGATCTGTCGCAAGGTGATGCGCTGCCCGTACCACGCCTGGACCTATCGGCTTGACGGCCGGCTCGCAGCCGCTCCGTCGGCGCGCGGCTTCAACGACTTCGACCCGGAGACCGTGCGGCTGCCGCGCTTCCGCGTCGAGGTGATCGGCGGGCTCGTCTGGGCCTGCGCCGACGACTCGGCGCCGCCGCTGCGCGAGCTTCTCGGACCGGTGGCCGAGTTCATCGACGGACTCGGCCTCGAGAACCTCGTCGTGCTCGAACGCGAGGGCACCAATGCCGCGTCAGGCGAGAACCGCCAGGTCGAGGACTACGACGAGAACTGGAAGATCCTCGCCGACAACTACCTCGAGGACTACCACGTGCCGATCGCCCACCCGGCGCTGGTCAGGCTGCTCGACGTCAAGCAGACCGACGGCGACCGCGGCCGCTGGGCGGAATGGTCGTCGCTGCCGATGCGAGACAAGCCGTCGAAGGTCGAGGCCGAACGCCGCTACCAGGAGCTGGCGCGGCGCATGCCGGGGCTGCCGGAGCGCTTCGAGCGCCGCTGGGGTCACATGTGCGTCTGGCCGGCGACCTTCTTCGAGATCTATCCCCACCACGTCGACACCTGGCAGCTCGAGCCGCTCGGCCTCGGCCGGACCCGGGCGCGAACCATGACGCTCGTCCACCCCGAGGCGACCGAGCTCGACCGCGAGGCGATCCGGCTCTGTCACGAGCTTCAGTCCGACGTCATGGCCGAGGACATCGAGATCACGACCCGCGTCCAGAAGGGGATCCGCGCTCCGAGCTACGAGGCGGGGATCCTCAACGACGAGTGGGAGCCTTCGGTGATCGCCTTCCAGACGAACCTGCGCGATCTGCTGCCGCGGATCGCCGAGCTCGAGCGCGAGGTCGCCGAGCGACTCGCCGCTCGTGGCTGAGAACGTCGTGGCGCTCCGCGACCATCCGGACTCGTGGATGCACCTGCCGCCCGAGGTCGAGCGGCTCGTGCCGGCGCTCGTCGCACGGCTCGGCGGGCGCGACGAGCGGCTCGAGGCCGATCGCGTCGAGGAGCTCGTCCTGCGCGGTGACCGCCACGACTGGCTCGCCTACCTCGACGAGGTCGCCGAGCTCGCCGAGCGGGCGCCGAACGATCCGCGCCTCGATGCCGACCGCACCCTGCTCGCCGTGATCCTCGCCGATCAATACGAGCTGATCCAGGCGGTCCTCGACCTCGATCCCGAGGCAGACGCTCGGCGCCGACGGCTGCGCGCGATCGGCGCCTGAGTCAGCCGAGCAGGCCGGGGAGGTCGGCCACCGACCGGATCTGTGCCGTCGGCGTGATCCCCGACTCCGAGACGAAGCGCTCGTCGTACTTACCCGTCTCGACCTGGATCGCGCGCAGTCCGGCGGCGAGCGCCCCTCCGACATCGGTCTCGACGTCGTCGCCGATCATCGCGACCGCGCCGCGGTCGAGATCGAGCGAGTCGAGTGCGAGGTCGAAGAAGGCCGCTGACGGCTTCCCCACCACCGTCGCCTCGCGGCTCGTCGCGTACTCGAGCGCGGCGACGAACGGACCGGCGTCGAGCGAGAGCTCGCCGTCGTCGGTGCGCCAGAACCGGTTTCGTTGCAGCGCGATCAGGTCCGCGCCCGCCATGACGAGGCGGAAGGCGCGGTTGAGAATCTCGAACCCGAAGTCCTCGCCGAGGTCGCCGACGATCACCGCGTCGGCCGAGCCTGCCCCTGCGGGCACCTCGGCTAGGTCGGGGAAGTCCCGTTTGATCGCCGCCTCCATGATCAGCGCCACGCGGGAGTGGCCGCGTTCGGCGCAGACGCGACTCGCCAGGACCGCCGGCGTGAACAACTCCTCGTCGGCGACGTCGAACCCGAGCCGTCGCAGCTTGTCGAGCGTCGCGTAGCGCGAACGCGTCGTCGTATTGGTCGCGAAGCGCAGGCCGAGGTCGCGGCCCCGAAGCTCGGCGAGCGCCTCACGCGCTCCGGCTATCGGTTCGTCCCCGACGTAGAGGACGCCGTCGAGGTCGACGATCAGGCCGCGGATGTCACCGAAGCCGGCAATCGGTCGAGTCTCGCTCAGCCGCTGCCGCCCGAGCCGCCGCCCGAGCCACCGCCGCCCGAACCGCCTGAGCCGCCGCTGATGTCGATGTTCACGCCGAGCAGGACGAGCGGCCAAAGCAGGACCACGAGGACGAGCTCGATCACGTCGGTCAGCGAGCCGATGCCGTCGAACAGGTTCGGCTCGCTGCCGATGACGCCGCCGGCGACCAGCAGGCCGACGATGAGGTAGATGATTCCGAAAAAGCCAGGGCGTCTCATGTCGCGCACCTAACCACGATCAGTGGATGTAATCCCCGCCGGCCAGGGCGCGGAGCGGTATGGCGACCGGGTCCGGCCATTCGAAGCCGAGCGGTTCGCCCAGTCGGCGCGGGGCCTCGAGCGCGCGTTGCTCGCCGAGCGCGCGTGCGATCAGCGCCAGCCGGCAGGCGAGCTCGAGCTCGCGGACGAGCTCGGGAAGCGGTCGCAGGTCCGTGAACGGCTCGAGGTAGGCGTCGCGGAAGCGCTCGAAGTCGGCGCCACCCTCCTCGAAGCCGAGGCGGCGGACCGCGAAGCCGAGCGGGACCATCATCGCGCCGAACGGATGCCCGACGACTGCGTCTCCCCAGTCATAGAAGCGATAGCCGGACGCCGCGTCGCCGGTGACGTTCGAGTGATGGAGGTCCTGGTGGTCGACGCTCGGGGCGATCGGGGAGCTCGAGAGCTCGGCCGCCCACTCGATCACACTCGGCCGGATCGCCTCGAGCCGGCGATCGAGCTCCGGAGACCCGGAGCCTTCGGCCGCCATCGCTTCGCACGCCTCATCGAAGCGTCGTGCCATCCGCGCGGGGCGCATGTCGGGCACCCCCGCCGCGACCAGGTCGCTCACGATCGGCTCGATCTCGCGCTGAAGCGCGGCGTAGGCGACGAGGGCGGCGGGCAGCTCGTCGTCGGCGTCGCGGTCGCGGAGGGTTGTCCCGGCGTCCGGAAGCAGGAGCCAGCCCCGGTCGTCGTCGACGGCGAGAGGGGTCAGGACCGCATCACCGCCTGCTCGGCCGAGCAGGCGGTAGATCGCCACCTCGAAGGCGGTCTCGGGCGCGCAGGCCTTGAACCAGACCGGGGCGCCGCCGGGTCGCCGAAGCGGCACGACCACGCTCCAGGGAACGACCCGCCAATCCCCCGCCGCCGGGTCCTCGAAGTCGCAGCCGTCGCGCCGGAGCCGGCCTCGTGCCCATGAGAGTGCGTCGGAGCGCCAGCGCTCGGACGACCACACCTTCGCGCCGTGGGGAGAGTCCTGGTCCACCGCTTCGCCAGCGTAGTCGCGAGCCGATCCGTCGTGGAGTCGCGCGCTCAGGTCTGCGGGTGCTCTGCGAACGCTCGCTGACCCGGTGCCGGGTCGACCCCGAGAGGCTCGGCGTAGCGCTCGTGGACCTGCGGCCACAGCTCCGCGACGCCACGGAGCTGCAGCCGGCTCGACCGCATCGCTGGTAGAATGTGACGATCGTCTCTATCTCGGGTGATCGGGTCGCGCCTCCACCCAGGACCCACGAGCCGGCGACGACCGATCCTCGGTGGGCATACCTGCCCGCCGGTACCGCCTACACGAGAGCTGGACACATGGCCGCAGCACGCCGCACGGCGCGTCAGATGAAGGACGAGCGCGACGCGCGCCTCCTCGATGAGATGCACACAACGATCGCCGAGGGGCGGATGACGGTTCGCCAGATGACCCCCTCCGAGCGCGAGGCCTCCGACGCCCAGTTCGCCGCCGGTGCCGACGCCCGCGAGAGGCGAGCGCGCAAGACTCGGGCGCGCGGCCTGTGAGCGAGAGTCCGAACGCGCTCCTGATCGAGCGCTTCTATGCCGCGTTCGATCGCCGTGACGGAACCGAGATGGAGGCCTGCTACGCCCCCGACGTCCGCTTCTCCGACCCGGTGTTTCCCGACCTGCGCGGCCCGCGGGCGGGCGCCATGTGGCAGATGCTCACCGAGAGCTCGAACGACCTACGTGTCGAGTTGCTCGACCACGCGGCCGACGGGGATTCGGGCTCGGCGCACTGGCGCGCCCGCTACACGTTCACGACGACCGGCCGACCGGTCGTCAACGATGTCCGCGCGAGCTTCCGGTTCATCGACGGCCTCATCGTCGAGCACCGCGACGCGTTCAACTTCCACCGCTGGGCGCGCCAGGCACTTGGAACCAGCGGGCTGCTGCTCGGGTGGACGCCGATGATGCGCTCGGCCGTCAGACGCAAGGCCGCCGAGCGGCTCGAGGAGCACACGGGCGTCTCCGGCGACCGCCGCAGCTAGCCGGAGTCGATCCGCTCAGGTCTGCGGATGCTCCTCGAACGCCCGGCGCCCGGGCGACGGATCGGTGCCGAAGCGCTCGGCGTAGCGCTCGTGGACCTGGGGCCAGAGCTCGAGCGCCTCGGCCTCCCCGAGCGGGGCGCCCGCGAGCAGGGCATCGATCCGCACGAAGCAGCGGTCCCAGCCCGCCGCAGTCATCGCCGAGCCGTCCGGGTCGGACACCTCGTGGCGGAAGCGAAGCCGGCACCCCTCGCCCTCCTCGCTGAGCTCGAAGCTGATCGCATCGCCCCAGAACGACCCCTCGAGCAGCCGCGGCGGGTCCTCGCGCGTGACCTCGAACTCGGCTTCGGAGGGAAACCAATCTGCGCGCTCCTCGGCGAGAGCCCGCCAGACGCGCTCGATCGGATACTCGAAGCGGCGCTCCCAGCCGAGGACACCGGCCTGGAGTCCGAAACGAAGCTCCGCGTGCGTGGCATGCGCGCGACGCCCGTTCTCGGCCGACTCGCCGAAGGCGATCGCGTAGCGCTCGTTCTGTTCGCTGAGGAGCTCCTGCGCCTCGAACCAACCGATCGGCGCGCCCTCGATCGCCGGCTCGAGCCGCGCGAACACCGCCTCCCACCCCGGGGCGTGCCCGGCCGCGCTGCCGGCCTCCGGATCGAAGCGGTGCTCGAAGGCGAGATCGCAACCACCCTCGGCGGGCGCGAGCTCGAAGCGGTAGCTCTCGCCGGCGAACGTCCACTCGAGCGCGTGCGGCGGGTCGGCGACCGTGACCTCGCCCTGCATCCCCATCGCCTCGAAACGCTCGCCCTCGTAGGGGGTCCAGGCCGGCGCGGCGAGGAACCACGCCTCGAGCTCGGCGGGGTCGCTGACCGCGCGCCAGACCCGCTCGACCGAATGTGGGAGGAAGCGCTCGAAGCGCAGCACCGGCCGTCCGTCGATCTCGATCTTGCGCACGTTCATTGCGGGTTCTCCTCCAGGTGTCGTTCGAGCGCGTCGAGGCGCTGGCTCCAGAGCTCGCGGTAGGGCTCGAGCCAGTCGTCGAGCTCGGCGAGCGGGGCGGGCTTCAGGGCGTAGAGGCGCTCGCGGCCCTGGGTGCGGGCGCCGACGAGACCGGCCTCGCGAAGTACTCGCAGGTGCTTGGAGACACCCGGCTGGCTGAGCCCCACGTCCGCGACCATCTCCCCGACGCCACGCTCGCCCTCGCGCAGCAGGTCGAGGATCCGGCGGCGGTGCGGCTCCGCTACGGCGGCGTAGGTCGCGCTCGTCATCCGCGCACATATTGGCGAGCGTCCCGGTTCACCGCGCCGGGTAAGGACCACGAATGGAATATCGAGAGCTCGGCCGGACCGGGATGTACGTGAGCCCCCTCTGCCTCGGAGCGATGATGTTCGGGTCCTGGGGCGAGTCCGACCACGACCGTTCGATCGCGGTCATCCAGCGCGCGCTCGACGCCGGGATCAACTTCATCGACACGGCCGACGTCTACTCGCAGGGCGAGTCCGAGCGGATCGTCGGCAAGGCGCTGACCGGCGCGCAGCGCGACTCGGTGATCCTCGCGACCAAGTTCCACGGCCAGATGGGCCTGCCGGCCGACAACCTGCCGGGCAGCGGCGAGCGCGGCGACCCGAACATGTTCGGCAACTCGCGGCGCTGGATCATCGCCGAGGTCGAGAACAGCCTGCGGCGGCTCGGCACCGACTGGATCGATCTCCTCCAGGTCCACCGTCCCGAGCCCGGGACCGACATCGAGGAGACGCTCTCGGCGCTGACCGACCTCCGGGCCCAGGGCAAGATCCGTGCCTTCGGCTCATCGACCTTCCCACCGTCGGCGATCGTCGAAGCGCAGTGGACGTCCGAGCGGCGCGGTCTCGGGCGGTTCACGACCGAGCAGCCGCCGTATTCGATCCTCGCCCGTGGGGTCGAGCGCGAGATGCTGCCGGTCGCCGAGCGCTACGGCCTCGGCGTCATCCCGTGGAGCCCGCTCGCCGGAGGCTGGTTGTCGGGCCGCTACCGCAAGGACGGCGAGGACCCGTCGAGCTCGCGACGGGCGGCGATGATGCCCGGCCGCTACGACATGACCGACCCCGCCAACCAGGCGAAGCTCGACGCTGCTGACGCCCTATGGCACGTCGCCGACGAGGCGGGCATGTCGCTGATCCACATGGCGCTCGCGTTCACGCTTCGCCACCCCGCGGTGACGGCGCCGATCGTCGGGCCGCGGACGATGGAGCAGCTCGAGGGCCAGCTCGGCGCGGCCGACGTCGTGCTGAGCGACGACGTGATGGACCGGATCGACGCGATAGTCCCGCCCGGGACGAATCTCGCCGCCGGGGACGCCGGATACACACCGCCCGCACTCAGCGACAAGCGGCTTCGGCGGACCCGGCTCGATTGAGGTGGTGCCGGCCGGGGAGTCGCGCCGCCGGGTATCGCTGCACGGCGCCGAGCAGACGCTGCTGCTGACCCTGGCGATGCGCGACGTCGACGCGCGCTCGAAGCGGCCGGTCCTCGGCGACAAATGGGCGCCCCGTCTGGTCGAGCGGATCGATCACCCGTGGTGGCGGACACGACTGCTCGTCGCCGGCAACGCCCCGCTCGTCCTGGCGCGGGCGCGAGCCATCGACCGCTGGGCGACCGACTGGCTGGTCAGCCACCCCGCCTCGGTCGTCCTCCATCTCGGCTGCGGCCTCGACTCGCGACCGTTGCGTCTCGACATCCCGGCGGAGGCGCGCTGGGTCGACGTCGACCGTCCACGCGTGATCGAATTGCGACGCGAGCTCTACGGCGCTGCGCTCGATCACGCCGAGCAGGTCGTCGCGTCGATCGAGTCGGGGCGCTGGCGCGAGGAGATCGACGCCGGGCGACCACTGCTCGTCGTTTGCGAGGGCCTTGCGATGTACCTCTCACCCGCCGGAATCGAGTCACTCTTCTCCGGCGTCGCCGGTGCGGCGCGGGCGACCGCCGTCATCGCCGACAGCGTTTCCGATGTCGTACGAAGCGCATCACGGCTACTGCCCGAACCGCTCGCGATGGGAGCGCACTTCCACTCCTCTAGCGCCGATATCGACGCTGCGATCCGCGACCGCGGCCTGGACGTCGCGGAGGAGACCTCGCTCGTCGCAGACGGGGGAACGGTCGCGCGCGGCGCGCTCGGAATATCGATCAGCGTGCTGGCGGCCACTCCTGGTGCGGCGAGCGGGTTCGTCCTGCGTCGCTTCGAGAGCCGGTGAGCTGGGCGCGGAGCGGCCGAGGCGCTCACCAGATGGACGTCGGCGGCTTGCGTCTGCGCCATGGCCGGGTCTAGTGTCCGCTCGATGATTCGGGGGATTCGTGGGTTGCAAAGGACGGCCGTGACGATCGTGGGCGCGGGCGCGCTGGCGCTCGCTGGTGGAATCGCGACGGCGGGCCCGCCCGCGGTCACCGACGACCTCGACTCGGGCGCGCAGGGTTGGGAGCTCTACCTCGCCTCGGGTGAGCGCCAGGCCCTCGACTGGTCCCCGGGCGGCGGGTACGTGAGCGCCGACGTCGACGGCCCCGAGACCGACGGCGCGGCGTTCGGCGACGCGGCCTACGTGAGTGACATGTCGCGCTACGCCGGGGAGAACATCGTCTTCCAGCTCCGCTCGAGCCTCGGCACCGGCAGCCGCCCGACCGTCTGGCTCTACGACTACTACTACGACCAGCGACTGCTCTGGGCGCGCGCCCCGGGCCCCGCGGTCGGCACCGAGTGGAACGACTACAGATTGCCGCTCGAGGCCACGAGCGAGACCCACTGGTTCAACAAGAACGGCGAGAGGGTCTCGAAGCGGCGCTTCGACCACTTCCTTCGAAGCGACCCCTCCTTCATCATCGAGGCCGACCTGTCGGACGCCTCCGACGAGCGGACTGACCTCGACAACCCCGGTCTCCAGACGAACCACGAGCGCAGGGTCCGCCTCCGTTACCTGGCTGAGCGCGACCGCTTCAAGGGCCTAGTGAGGAGCCGGGACTTTCCCGCCTGCTCGAGCGACCAGAAGGTGCAGATCCTGAAGAAGGTCGAGGGGAACCTGCGCCTCTTCGCGCAGACCCGGACGAACACGGCCGGGCGCTACTCCGTGATGAAGCGGCCCACGAAAGGCCGCTACTTCGCGCGAGCGATCGAGTCGACCGCCGGGCCGGGCAACAACTGCCTGGTGGCACGCTCGAAGACGGTCCGAGCACGGTGAGAAGTAGGTCGCCCGACGAGGGAGCCACGTTCGCTCGTCGGAGCGGCCTGATCCTCGCCGTGCTCGCGCTCGTCGCGACGGTGCTGAGCTTCGCGGGTCCCGCATCGGCGGGCACCCCCGGGCCGACCGAGAGCCGCGGCAAGTCGCTCGGGCTCGAGTACATGCGTGCGCGCTACGAAGCGGTCGCCAGTCAGACGAGCCAGACGGCCGAGTGCAGCGGCTCGCGCCGCGCGATCGGTGGCGGCGGCAACATCGGGGGCGGTGCGGGAGGCCCGGACTTCGGGCGACTCAATGAGAGCTACCCGGTGCAGGATGGGAGCGGCTGGGTCGCCGAGGCGAGCACGAACGGGGTCGAGGCGAGCGACCTCTACGCGTACGCCATCTGTTCGAAGCGCCCTCAGACCGTCGCCGTCGACGGCCCCTTCGAGTTCATCGGCCCCGACCGCACTTTCATCGCGACCTGCCCGGGCGGGTACACGGCCACCGGCGGCGGCTTCAGCTCCCTGAGCGTCGGCCTCGAGATGCTCACGACCGGGCGCGCGCCGAGTTCGACCACCGCTCGCGTCTGGCGAACGCGGGCGCTGAACGAGTCCGGCGGCGCCGCCGAGGGCACCGGCTACGCGGCGTGCTCGAAGGGCTACAGGGTCCGGATCCAGCGGACGAAGAGCCTCGACGTTCCTGTCGACTTCGGTGGCGCCGTGACGGCGCGCTGCCGACGCGACGAGGCCGTCGCCGGCGGCGGGTGGACGACCCGGGGACAGAACGGAGCGCGCGGACTAGCGATCCAGGTGGCACGACCTCTGGACTCGGGCGACCGGGGCAAGGTCCCCGACGACGGCTGGACCGTCAGAGCGTCGAGCACGGGCGAGGCGGGCACGCTGGCCGCGCAGGCGATCTGCGTCCGGCCGCTACGCCGCTAGCTGAAGCCGACCCGCGCCAGCGGCTCGACGAGCTCGCGCTCCTCGTAGGAGAAGTGGGAGTTCATCGCGTCGGTCAGGAGGTCGATCGCGGCCCGCACCTGGTCGATGCCGTCCGGCTCGGGGGTGACGAGCGAGACGAGCGCCTCGTCGACTCGCTCCAGCAGCTCGGCGATCACCTCGTGCTCCTCGCCCAGCCGGTCGATGACCGCGGCGAGGCGCGGGTCGGCGCGGCGCAGGTGCGGGAAGACGCTTCGGTCCTCGAGCGTGTGGTGGCCGGTGACGTGACCGCAATAGGTCTCGCAGAACGTGCCGAGGGTCCAGTTGTTCTGGCGGATCGTCATCCGGGTGATGAACGAGCGCACCGAGGACGCGTCGGTGGTCCCGCGCGAGACCTGGTCGATCAGGTCGCGGAGCTGGAGGAGCTCGCGCCGCAGCGCGTCGTGGACGTCGATCAGGTGCTGGGCCGTCGCCTCCTCGTGCGGACCGTAGGTGCGCTCGGGATCACGCGGCGGCCCGGTCGGTCGCTCGGCATCGTCCCAGGGTCGCTCGGAGCTGAGCCGCGTTCCGTCGTCCGGCGTCGGGGTCACGCCGAACCCGTCGCCCGGACGCGGCGACTCGGGCGCAACCGCGGAAGGGTCGCGGCCGGGGTCGCTGATGACGGCGGTGCGCTCACCCTCGATCCGCCCCTCGCCGGCGCGAGCCCGGTCGACGAGCTCGCGGGTCGCGGGCGCGACCTCCTCGGCCCAACCGCGCAGGGCGGCTTCGTCGTCTGCGGGCAGGATGAAGGTCGAGAAGCCCTGCTCGACCGCGAGCTCGGCGAGCTGCTCGGGCCAGCTCGAACGCGGGCCCGACGGGAACGGCTCGCCGCCACCGAAGCCGCCGACGTTGAGCAGCCGCCGGACCGCGCTCGGGTCGCGGCCGGCGTCGGCCGCGGCGGCGTCGATCCGCGCGTTCATGTCCGGTAGCTCGGCGAGGCTCGCGTAGCCGATCGAGGGCAACCAGCCGTCGGCCTTCGACCCCGTGAGCCTGAGCATCCGCGGCTTGTAGGCGCCGAGCCAGATCTCGACCGGGTGGACAGGAAACGGCCCCGGGCGCGCCCCGGAAGCCGACCAGTGCTCGCCTTCGCGGCGGATCGACCGGGTCTCGGGATCCCAGGCGTCGCGGATCAACCCGAGCGCCTCCTCGAGCGCGTCGACCGCCTGCCCGGGCGTCAGCCGCCCGCCGCCCATCGCCTCGATCCCGTCCCAGAACGCGCCCGAGCCGAGGCCGAGCTCGATCCGTCCCCGGCTGAGGATGTCGAGCGTGGCGACGCTGCGGGCGAGGATCAGCGGCGGCCGGAGCGGCAGATTGGCGACGTTCGGCGCGAGGCGGACGTTCTGCGTCGCGGCGGCGACGTTCGAGATCAGCGTCCAGGTATCGAGAAACCGTGGCTGGTAGGGGTGGTCCTGGAAGGAGACGAGATCGATCGCGAGCAGGTCAGCGAGCTTCGACAGCTCGACGATCGCATCAGCGCTCTCCGCCTCAGGCGTGAGAAAGACCCCGAAGCGCAGGTCGTGTCCGTAGTCGGTCATCGCCAAGGAGCTTACTTGCTAGCGCAAGTGTTTTGGGCGACAGCATCTTCCGACCGAGTCAGTTGCCGCCGCCGCCTCCACCATCGCCGCCGCCACCACCGTCTCCGCCTCCGCCTCCGTCGAAGCCGGAGCTGACGGCGGAGTCGATCGACGAGGAGATCGAGTCGAAGGCGGAGTCGAGCGAGGCGAAGGAGGCGTCGAAACTCGCGGCGGACGCGGCGTCGAAGCTGCCCGCGACCCCAGCGTCGATCGACGCGCCGAGCATGTCGCCGACCCCGGCGAAGCCGTCGAAGGCGACGAGCTCGGCGGACCCGACCGTGCCCACCCCGTAAGGAACCACCGGCGGCAGGCCCGTGTCGTGGCGCTCGCGGATCGCCATTTGGTCGCCGCGCCTGAGGCGAGGGTCGACGCGCGCGACGGCGCGCAGGCCGTCGTTGACGAAGACGATGATCGACCCGTGGGTGGCGATCAGCTCGGCGTCGGTCGGCAGCGGTTCCTGCGAGCGCCGGACGAGCTCGCGGAGCTCCTCCACGCGGCGCTCGGCGTCGGCGCGCCACTCATCCCCGGCAGGTGTCAGCCGGCGTCGGCGCTTCGAGCGCAGCATCCCCCGCTCCTCGAGCTCGACCGCCAAGCCGAAGCGCTCGAGCTCGGCGAACGCGTCGTTGACGACGACCGCCATCGGGCTCAGCTTCCCCTTGCGGGTCTTGGCGATGACCTTGGCCAGCTTGTCCGGGACGTGAGGCGCCATCAGGCCCTCGAGACGGTGAAGCGCCTCCGGCAGGCGGACGTGGCGGTCGGGCCGCTCGAGCCGGATCTCGGGTCCTCGCAGCCTTCGCTCGCGCAGCTCGACCTTGAAGGCGCCCCGTAGCAGCAGCTCGCGCACCGCCACCTTCGTCGGCCCCGGTCCCGGGAGGACGTCGTTGCCCTTCTTGGCGTCCGACGCCTTGAGGTGGAACAGAAGCACGGTGGCCGCGGCCGTCAGAGGCCACTGCTCGATCACCGGCTCGCCCTTCACGCTCATACGACGGCTTGACTACCCGTCGTCGCCGGCGGAACCAACCTCGTCGCCGAACGGCTCGAACGTGCGGCCCTCCCCGTTGATCAGGCCGACGACGCCCGCGCCTGAGACGAGCCTGAACACGTAGCCGGGCGCTTCGCGCGGAGCCGGGTCGATCACCGCGCGAGCCGCCTCGACTCCGTAGGGCGCGCCGCGGTCGACATCGACCGCGGCGATCTGGTCGCCGAGTGGTTCGCCGCTGATCGGATCGCTCCCATCCGGCGTGAGCAGCCGGCGCAGGTTCGCCTCGATCTCAGCCGCGAGTTCCGCGTCGCCGCCGAGCGTGCAGAGCACCTCGCGCCCATCGGCTCGGACCCCGGCTGCGACGAGGCTGACGCCGAGGTCGGTCGAGACGATGTTGCTGTCGGGTGTCAGCTTCGCCGCCACGACCTCGCCGAGGCACTCGGCCGCGGCGGCGTACACCGCAGCGTCGATCCGCGGCTCGCCCTCGCCGAGCAACGCCGAGCGCGACCGCTCTGAGATCGCCAGGACCACCCGTTGCTTCCCGACCGCGTCGAAGGCGCCGAGCCCGCGAACGCCGGCTGCCAGCAGGGGCTCGGGAACCGAGGCGTAGGAGTCGGCATCCAGCAGCTCGACCTCGTCGCCGACCTCGGCAGCGGTCCGCCCGGACCGCAGCTCGCGGGCCAGGCCGGAGCCGTCGACCCCGTCCAGGCGGAGCCCGAACGCGTAGGAGCCTCCAGTCGAAACGAGCGTCTCCGCGGCGAGCGGGTCGAGCCCGAACCTGCGCTCGAGCACCGGCGCCGACTCGACGACGCTGCTCGCGTTCGGCCCGAGCGCGTCGCCGATGAGCTCGATCCGCCCCGGTCCGGGTGCGACCAGCGCTGGCTCGACCCAGCCGACGCCCGTCGCTCCGGACCCTCCGCCGACGCTCGCCAGTGCCTCGGCGAACCGGGTCGGCGGCGGCGGATCCATGGTCGCCTCGCCGCCCTCGCAGCCCGTACCCGAAGCGAGGGGCAACAGCACCACGCCGAGGCGGAGGAGGAGGTGAGCTGTGCGCCGGGGGCCGCGGATCATCCCTGCGGAGGATGGCCCAAAGGTCCCTGAGAACGATTCCGACCCGTCGCGACGGTGGTTTCGTGGCCGGTGCCTGAAGTCCGCTCAATTCGAGCGGATCATCGAAAACTCCGAATGGGAGGGAACATGAATCGCAGGCTCCGCCTGCCCTCACCGGCGATGATCATCGCCCTGCTCGCGCTCTTCGTCGGCCTGAGCGCCGGCGCCTATGCCGCGACGAAGGTCGCCCCCGGGAGCGTCGGTACGAAGCAGCTCAAGAACGGCGCCGTGACCGACGCCAAGGTCGCCAGCGACCGCGCCCTCGCCAAGGCCTGGGGACGCGTCCTCTACATCAACGCCGACAACCCGGCGCCCAAGGTCGACCGCAAGACCTCGAGCGGCATCGCCGTCACAGAGGCCCAGGACGAGGGTGGCCAGACGATCAACGGCGTCAGCTGCGTGTCGATCCGGCCGAAGTTCGACGTCGTCACGGCGACCGGGAACGACGCTGCCGGCGCCGCTTCACCCGATGCCTACGTGAGCGTCAACTACACGCCGACGTCGAGCGGATACGTCTGCCCCGACAACGCAGACGTCCGCGTCGAGACGTTCAACGCTCTGAACGATCAGAACCGCGTCGTCGCCTCGTACTCGATCGTCGCGCACTAGCGCGGCGGCTCTCCGCCGAACCGCGACCGGCACCCCCGACGGTGCCGGTCGCGGGTTTCGGCGCTGCTCCAGGACGTCACGCCCGGCGCGGTAAGCGGGCTTGACGGAGTGTGGGATCTTGCTCGCCGAAATCGCCGCGAACGGCGCGGCGAGCGACCAGGAGGAACCTGGATGTCGAAGTTGGGGGATCACCTCACCTACGCCAACGTCGTGGCGACGATCGCCGCCGTGGCAGCGATCGCCGGCGGGACCGCGATCGCAGACGGTGCGGGCAAGCGCGCGGACACGACGGTGCGAACGGCGCAGTCGGCTGCGACGACCGATGCCGA
The DNA here is from genome assembly GCA_021496505.1 of Thermoleophilia bacterium SCSIO 60948. Classification (GTDB taxonomy): domain Bacteria; phylum Actinomycetota; class Thermoleophilia; order Solirubrobacterales; family 70-9; genus JACDBR01. Next base: position 2,358,096 of record CP053031.1, read on the forward strand.
CGGCTCGTCGAACGGCGGTCAGGTAGCGACCGCTGTGGCGAAGGCCAAGTGCCGCAAGGGCGAGTTGCTCGTCGGCGGCGGCGCCAAGTGGATCATCGACGACGACGACAAGTCGAAGAACGTGTCCCTGCGCGACTCCTTCGCCAAGGGGAGGACCTGGGTCGCCGAGGGAACGATCGACTTCGGGGCCCAGGGCAACGCCAGGATCCAGGCGCAGGCGATCTGCCTCAAGCTCTAAGGACCCGCTGCCCGAGCCGCGGAACGATCCGCGGTGAACGCCACCGCCGCGGCCGGGCTAGGCTCGGCCGCGGCATGGTGAGCGTCACCTCGATCGAGAGCCTGCGGCTCTCCGAGCGCGCCGCGCGCTTCCAGGGCGGCGCCGAGATCGACGCGTCGATGTTCATCGTCAACTACGCCCGGGGCGACGAGGTCGGTGCGCACACACACCCCTACCCGGAGCTCTTCGTCGTGCGGACCGGCACCGCCGTCTTCACCGTCGACGGCGAGGAGCGCGAGGTCGAGGCCGGCAGCATCGTCGTGGTACCGGCCGAGACCCCGCACGGGTTCGCGAATCGCCAGGACGAGGCACTCGAGGTGCTGAGCGTGCACCCGAGCCCCGAGGTCATCCAGACCGACCTCTGAGCGCGGGCGCCTCGCCGCGCGCGGTCTCAGACGGAGGCCAGGAAGTCGGCGAGGCGAACCGGCGGATGTCCGGTCAGCTCCTCGACCACGCGTGTTCGCACGTCGAGCTCGCCTTCGCGGACGGCGGCATACGAGCTGACCCAGGCCTCGATCTCCCAATCGGGAGCACCGGTCGGACGACGCGACTCGCGTGCTTCGGGGAAAGTCTCGTCGACGAATCGAATCGTTCGGCCGCGAGCCTCCGACAGCGCGGCGACGACGTCGGCGAAGCTGACGCGGTCGGCGCCGGTCACGTCGTAGGTCCGCCCGCCCAGCTCCTCCTGGGACAGCAGGGCGACGGCGACGTCGGCGACGTCGTCGCGGTGCACCGGAGCGAAGCGCCCATCGCCCGCCGGGCCGCGGATCGCGCCGTCGTCACCCGCCATCCCCGGCAGGAAGTCCATATACATCGAGTTGCGCATGAAGGCGAACCCGATCCCGCGCTCGCGGATGTAGCGCTCGGTGTGGAAGTGGTCGCGCGCGAGCGTGAACGTCGCGTCGGGCGCGGCGCCGAGGAACGACAGGTAGACGAGATCGCGGACTCCGGCGGCGACGGCCGCGTCCACGGCGGTCTCGTGCTCGGCGAGGCGGTCCTCGTTCTCGGAGGCCGAGACGAGGAACAGGCGGTCGGCACCCTCGAGCGCCCGGCGCGTGCCCTCTCCGTCGCGGTAGCCGGCGAACTCGACGACCTCCGCCCGGGGCAGCTCGGGCGCTCGCGAAGCGTCGCGAACGAGCAGTCGCAGGTCCGCGCCTAGGCCCGACATCCGCGCGGCGACGCGACCGCCGACCGCGCCGGTCGATCCGGTGATGGCGATCATCGAGATCGATCGTCGCAGACGACAGCGTCCGACCGGCAGCCGTTGACGCCCGGGCCTTCTCTAGATTGCCGCCATCTTCTTCGCGCTCCCGACATTCGTCCTGGTGATCCTGGTGTTCGGCGTCTGCTTCACCGCGGTCGCGATCGGAGCCTGGCTCGGCCGCCGCAATCGCCACCTGTCCGACAGCCTCAGCGAGTCCTTCGGCGTCCTCCAGGGCGCGATGCTCGGCGTCGTCGGACTGATCCTCGCATTCGGGCTCTCGCTCGCTCTGTCGCGCTACGAGGAGCGCCGCGACAAGCTGGTCGAGGAGGCGAACGCGATCGAGGTCGCATTCCTGCGTGGTCAGGTCCTGAACGAACCGGAACGCACCCAGGCGATCGACCGGCTGCGGACCTACGTCGCTCAGGCCGTCGAGTTCTCGAACGAGGTCCCCGACTCCGACGCGGCGATCGTCGCCGAAGAGGAGGAGGACCGAATCCAGCGGGCGCTGTGGCGGACCGCCGCGACCGAGGTCCGTGAATACCCCGAGGACACGGCGCCGCGGCTCTACATCGAGGCGCTCAACACGATGATCGATGCGCAGAACAGCCGCATCGCCGCGCTGACCAACCAGGTTCCTGATGCGGTCCTGCTGCTCGAGGTGCTCGGCGCCGCGATCGCACTCGCGCTGCTCGCCGCCTACATGGCGCTCGTCGGACGCGGCACCGCGGCGGTCGTGCTGGCCGCGTTCCTCGTCGGCGCGCTGCTCTACGTGACCGCGGACCTCGACCGGCCGACGCGGGGAATCATCAACGTCCCGGACACCGCGCTCGTCAGGTTGGAGAACGAGATGGCTCGACCGCCGGCCTCCGGACCTCCGCCCGGCGAGGAGCGCTCGAAGATGCCCTAGTCGTCCGAGGCCGGACCGGGGTCGCGCGCGATCGAGGCCGCGTTCGGCTCCCAGAGCTGGACCTGGTTGCCGTCGGGATCGCGCAGCTCGGCGAAGCGGCCGTTCGGGTATTCCTCGGCGTGCGGCTCGACGGCGATCCCGGCCGAGCGCAGCTGCGCGACCATCCCGTCGAGGTCGTCGACCCGCAGGTTCAGCGACCAGCGCCGGCCCTGATCGAGCATGCCGCCCTCCTCGTCGACGGCCGAGAAGACGGTCTCGCCGCGGTCCTGAAACCAGCCCGGGTCGTCATACGTGCGCGACTCGAGCATGACGATCCCGAAGTGCTCGCCGTACCAGCGGTTGAGCGCCTGAGGGTCGGGTGAGCCGACGAACAGCCCGCCGATGCCTGTCACGCGAGCCATCGGCGGCGAATCTACCCGCCGCCGATGGAGCACGCGCGACGGGCGCGGGACTAGTTCTGCGCCGGGATCGTCTTCGACTTGCCCGGGTCGCAGCCGTCGACCCGACCGGCCTTCGCGTAGTAGTCGCCACCGCCGGAGGCGCCGATCGACCACATGTAGCCGTCACCGTTGGCCTGCGCGATGTCACTACCGATCTTCTTGTCCTTGCCGCTCTTGACCTTGAACAGCTTGACCTTCCGGCCGTTGGCGCACTTCTGCTCCTTGTTGGACTTGACCTGTCCGAAGAAGCCGCTCGTCTGAGCTTGGATCGTCACCTTGGTGCTGCCGGCGGCCAGCGCGGACGGCGAGACGATCAAGAGCGCGGTCAGAGCCGCGAGCGCGATGACGAGGAGCTTTCGCATCCCCTCCCCTTTCGTTCGATTCCGAGAGTCGAGGCGAAGCTACCACCGGCCCTGGGCCTGGCGACCGAAGGCATAGGCGGGCAGGACCACGGACTTATCGTCGCCGGGGCCCGCGGCTTGAGGCTGCGTGACGTGGGTATCGACACCTGGTCAACCGGCCGACCACTTCGGAGGGGAAATGCGCCGACGTCCTCGTTCACCCATGCTCGCGCTCGGTGCGCTTGCCACGCTCGGAGCGCTGGTCGCGATCGTCGCGCTCGCGCCCGCCACGCAGGCGACCACTCCGCAGAAGCCGCTGCGCTACGTCGCCCTCGGTGACTCCTACAGCGCCGCCTCGGGCGTGCTGCCCGTCGACCCCGAGGCGCCACCGAACTGCCTGCGCTCGACGCTGAACTATCCGCACGTCATCGCGGAGAAGATCGGCGCGAACCTCACCGACGTCACCTGCGGCGGCGCTGCGACCCGCGACTACTTCAAGCCGCAGTACGACAACGTCGAGCCGCAACTGAAGGCGCTCACGAAGCGCACGAGGCTCGTGACGATGACGATCGGCGGCAACGACGGTGGAGTGTTCGTCGACACGATCGTCAACTGCGGAACCGCAGCGAACACCGCCGTACCGCCCGGATCCGGTAACCCGTGCGAGCAGCAGTACGGCAACGAGTTCGAGCGCAAGATCAAGCGCGACACGTTCCCGGCGATCGTCCGCGCGCTGAAGGCCGTGCATCGCAAGGCGCCGCGTGCCCGGGTCGCGATCCTGGGCTACCCGCGGATCCTGCCGGCGAAGGTCGGCTGCTACCCGCAGATGCCGGTCGCCCGCGGCGACGTTCCCTACCTGAACGGGATCCAGAGCACTCTCAACGACGCGGTCCGCCGCGCGGCGAAGCGAACCGGAACGCGCTACGTCAACTTCAACCGCGTCTCTCGCGGCCACGACGCCTGCAAGGGGATCGGCGAGCGCTGGATCGAGCCGGTGCTGTTCACGACGAACCCGGTGATCGTGCACCCGAACGAGCTCGGCGAGCGGCGGATGGCACAACGGACGATCCGCGTGCTCAAGCTGCGCTAGTCCGGCGCTGCGCCGCCGGGGCGACGCTCAGAGCCCGAGCCCGCGGACTCCGGGCTCATCCCAGCCGAGGTGGTGGGCGAGCTCATGGCGGACGGTGCGCTCGACCTGCGCGCGCAGAAGCAGCGGGTCGCGCCCGAAGTCGCGCTCGAGCGTGTCCTGGAAGATCACGATCCGGTCCGGGTACCCGTCGCGCGCGACGGTCGCGCCCATGTAGAGGCCGTACGCGCCGTGCTCCTCGCCGCGGCCCGAGACGACGACCGGGGTGTCCTCGAGCAGCTCCTGGAACTCCGGCGGCAGGTCGTCGATCGCCGCCATGACGAGCTCGTCGAACTCGCTCGGCTCGCGGTCGGGCGGCGGCAGCGTCGCGAGCAGCTCGCTGCGATCGACCAGCCTGCGGAACTCGGCCTCGGGCGCCTCGTTGCCGATCATCAGGACGATGATCCAGCCCGTCGCGAGGATGATCAGCGCGGCGCCGGCGAGGATCGCCAGCAGGTCCTCCAGCCCCCCGAAGCTAGGCGGGCGCAGCAGGAGCAGGGCGAGCCCGAGCATGAACGCGACCATGGCGGCGGCTCGAATCGAGGGGCCGATCGTCTCGCGCATGACCCTGACTGTAGGGAGACCCCGGCCCGGACTCAGAGCGAGACGAGGACGGACTTGAGCTCGAGAAACTCGCCGAGACCCTCCGGTCCCTGCTCCCGACCGACGCCGGAGCGCTTCCAGCCACCGACCGGGATCGTCAGGTTGCCCGTCGCCCAGTCGTTGATCCAGACCGTGCCTGCCTCGAGACGCTCGGCGATCCGCAGTCCGCGCTCGAGCTCCCCGGTCTGGACGCCGGCGGCGAGGCCGAACTCGCTCCCGTTGGCGATCTCGATCGCGTGGTCGACGTCGGAGAAGCGCAGCACGGTGACCACGGGCCCGAACAGTTCGCGACGCGCGAGCGGACTCTCGGGGGCGGCGCCAACGACGACCGTCGGGCGGACGTAGGACCCCTCCTCCCCCGGATCGCCGAGGATCTCGACCCCACCGTCAGCGCCCTCGGCGACCGCGGTCCGCACGCGCCTGGCGGCCGCTGCGCTGATCAACGGGCCCATCTCCGATCGCGGGTCGAGCGGATCGCCGACGTTCGTCCTCTTCGCAGCCTCGATAAGCGCCGCGACGACATCGTCGTGAAGACGAGCCGCGACGAGCAGCCGCGAGCCGGCCTCGCAGTACTGACCCGCGTTGAACGTGTAGGCCCGGTGGCTGCGCTCCGCCGCCGCTGCGACCTCCGCGTCGTCGAGGACGATGTTGGCCGACTTGCCGCCGAGCTCCATCGTCACGCGCTTGACGGTCGCCGCCGCGAGCGCCGCGACCTCGGACCCGACCCGGGTCGAGCCCGTGAACACGATCTTCGCGACCCGTGGATTCGCGACGAGCGCTCGGCCAGTCGCGGGACCAGCGCCCGTGACCACGTTCAGAACCCCCGGCGGAAGGTCCGTCTCGAGCGTCAGCTTCCCGAGCCCCAATGCCGAGAGCGAGGCCTGCTCCGACGGCTTATGGACGACGCTGCAGCCGGCGGCGAGAGCCGGGGCGAGCTTGACCGCCGCCGAGGCGATCGGGAAGTTGAACGGCGTGATGACCCCGACGGTCCCGACGGGCTCGCGCCGGATCAGCGCGAACCCCTCGTCGAGGTGGCGGGTCGACCCATCGAGACCGACCGCGAGCGAGGCGAAGTAGTCGAAGCAGGCCGCCGCGTACTCGACGTCGGCCTCGGCGTCGACGTAGGGCTTTCCGGCGTCCGCGCTCTCGAGCAGAGCGAGCCGTTCAGTGTCGCGAACCAGGAGCGCGGCGATCTGGCGCAGGACGCGTGCGCGCTCGAACGGGCTCGCGCCGGCCCAGGAGCGCTCCGAGCGGACCCGCTCCGCGGCGCCGACGGCAGCCTCCACGTCGACCTCGCCCGCCTCGCCGATCCGCCCGATCGTCGCGCCGGTCGCCGGCTCAACGACGTCGGACAGCCCGCCCGACCACGGTTCGATCCACTCGCCTCCGACGAGGAACCGGCCCGTCGGCAGCCACTCGCCGAGCAGCGCCGACACGCGCTCGCGCCGCTCCGACGCGAGCGCCGCGCTCATCGCGTGCCGGGTCCCGCGTCGCCGTCGAGCGTGTTGGGGAAGTCCGCCGCGTCGAGCTCGTCGCGCCAGCGGATCAGCGGCTCGAAGTCCAGGACCTCGCGCATCCGGCGATTGCTGATCAGCGAGCCGTACTCGTCGAGATCGTCGCTGACCGGGGTCCCCGGGTAGAAGCGCTCGACGAGCTGGCGAGTGGGGACGTTCGAGCGGATGTCGTCGGCGACGGCGTAGAACGTCTCGTGCTCGATGCCGGGGTGCTCGCAGGCGAGGCGATACACGCGGGCGATATCACGCAGATGGATGTAGACCCAGAGCGATCGCCAGTGGTTCTCCGGATGCTCGAGCGACTGCGTCGCCTCCTCGCCGAGCTCCGTTCCCCAGCAGTAGCACGGCCGCACGCAGACGGTGCTCAGCGCGCCGCTTCGCGTGTACGCGCGACACGCCTCCTCGGCGGCGATCTTGCTGGCGCCGTAGGAATCCTGAGGGATGAGTGGCGAGCTCTCGTCGAGCGGGAACGCGTCGGGCGCGAAGTCGATCTCGCGGTAGGCAAACCCGAGAACCGCTTCGGAGGAGGCGAAGACGAAGCGCTCCGCGCCGACCGCGACGGCGGCCTCGAGACAGTTCACCGTGCCGAGCGCGTTGACGGCGAAGGTCACTCCCCAGCTCGCAAGACCGGCTTCGGGGATGGCAGCGAGGTGAACGATCGCGTCGGTCCCCTCGAACGCCTCGCGCAGCTCTTCGGGCTGGGCGATGTCGGCGCGGCGGAACTCGAGCCCTTCGTGGATCTCCTCCGGCTCGACCAGGTCGACGCCGACGACGCTGTGGCCGGCGTCGGTGAACTCTCGCGTCACGAATCTCCCGACTCGCCCCGACGCTCCCGTGATCGCTACGTGCATCCCAGTTCTCCGTTCGGTCGAAAGTACGCCAAGTCTTCTTCCACGCCTAGCCGCCGGCGATCGCCGCGACCCCGGCCAGCGCCGCCACCGCGCCCGCGAGCTGATGCGGCGCGAGTCGGTCCGAGAGCACCGCGAAGGCCAGCATCACCGTGACCACCGGATAGAGCGCTCCGACCACCGCGACGAGGCTCAGCTCGCCGTTGATCGTCGCGGCCGTGAAGGCTCCCGTCCCGAGCAGGTCGAGGACACCGACCGTCACGACCGCCGGCAGCACCCGCCGTGGCGGTGCAACCGATCGCCGCGACGCCGTCAGCAGCCCGAGCGCCAGCACGCCGACGACCCCGCGCTGGATGAGCAGGACCCAGAGCACCCCGGCCGAGCTCGCGCCCGCGAGCAGGGCGGCGTTCAGCCCGCCACCGAGCGCGCCGAGCAGCGCGAGCCCGACCCCGGCCGCAAGCGTCGCGCGACCGGCGCTCGGCGAGGACTCGCTCGAGCACAACAGGATCCCGGCGGCCGCGAGAACGACGCCGAGCGACTGCAACAGCGTCGGGTCGTCGCCACCGGCGAGCCCGACCGCGACCGGGATCGCGACCCCCGTCGCCGCGATCGGCGCCGCCACCGCGATCCGGCCGACGGCCATCGCGCGGTAGAGAGCCGCCAGACCGACCGTCAGAGCAACCCCTGCGCCGGCGGCCAGCAGCAGGTCCGATCCGGCCGGGGTGTCGAGACCGACGAACAGCGCTGTCACCGCCACCAGGGCGAGGCCGAGCAGCTGCGAGCTCCATAGGACGACGAGCGCCGAGACCGTCCGGCTCGACACCCCCGCGAAGAAGTCCGCCGACCCCCAGCCGAGGGCCGCTCCCAGCGCAAGGGCGATGCTCGTCAAGCCGCCACCCGACCACGGCCGGCGTCAGCTCGCGCGGCCGTTCTCGGCGACGGACCGATACGCGCGCTCGACGAGGCTGACGACGTATCGCCCCTGCTCGGCGGTGACGCCGGGCGGGCGGTCGTCGCGGATCGCGGCGATGAAGTCGTGGGCCGTGGCGCGGATCGACTCGGGCTTCCAGCCCTCGAGGTCGTAGCCGATGCCTTCGACGGGCGTTCCGTGCGGGTCGGAGGCGCCGCGGTAGTGGATCATCGGCGGGTCGAGCACCTGATCGATCACCAGCGTTCCCTCGCTGCCGTAGATCTCGACTCGCTCGCCGCGCGGATACTCGGTGACCGACATGAACTCGAGGCTGAAGAACGGGCCGCCGGCCATCCGCCCGACGATCACGCCGTGGTTGTCGAGCGGGATCTCCGGCACCCAGCGCTGCCCGATCGCGTGCAGGCTCTCAACCTCGCCGAAGTACCAGGTGACGAGGTCGAGCATGTGCGGAGCGCAGTCCATGATCGCGCCGCAGCCGCCCGGCTCGCGCTTCCACGCCTGGGTCGTGTCGGCGACGTCGGCCCACTCGTCGAGGATCTGATCGGGGATGAACCCGCGGAGGGCGCGGATCTCGCCGAGCGCGCCCGAGTTGACGATCCGCTCGGCCTCGACGTAGGCACGGACGTAGCGGGTGTTCTCGGCCACCGCGAGGACCAGGCCCTCGCGCTCGGCTACGGCGATCAGGTCGTCGGCCTCGGCCGCGGTCACGGTTATCGGCTTCTCGACGCAGACGTGCTTGCCCGCTTCGAGCGCCGCTCGCACGTAGTGGTGGTGGACCTGATGCGGGAGCAGCAGCGCGACGGCGTCGATCTCGGGATCGGCGATGAGCGCGTCGGGATCGATCGTGCCGGGAACCCCGCGGGCGTCGCTGACGGCACGAGTCTTGTCGGCCGAGAGGTCGCAGACCGCGACGAGCTCGGCGCCCTCGGCCTGCTCGTAGCCGTCGAGGTGCGGCCCGCTCACGAGCCCGAGCCCGATGACGCCAACCGTCACGGCGTCTCCGGCGCCGCTCATCGGATCTCCCGAATTTCCCGCGGCAGCACGCTGATCCGCTCCGGTCCGTCGGGACCGATGACGTAGCTCTCCTCGTCGCCGATCTGCCCGAGCCCGTCGAGCATCGTGTAGAGCTCGATGTTGATCACCATCCCCGCCTCGATCGTCTCTTCGCGGCCGTCGGCGAGCCAGCGCTCCTCGGTCTCGAGACCGATGTTGTGCCCGGTGTGGGTGAACCGCGCGAGTGGCGCCACCCCGCGCTCGTCGTGCAGCGCAAGCGCGCGATCGAAGATCTCGGCGTGCGTCGTGCCCGGGACGAGCATCGCCCCGACGTCGTCGACGATCGAGACCATCGTGTCGTAGGTCTCGCGAACGTGGCTCGGCAGCTCCCCGGTGAACGCGTAGCGGCGGTTGTCGGAGCAGTAGCCACCGACGATCGCGCCGAGGTCGAGCGTGACGAGGCGCCCCTCGGGAAGCGGCTCGGCGATCTCGATCTCCGGATTCGAACCCCCGAAGGTGAACGTCAGGTGGCTGATCCCGGTAGCCCCGCGCTCGAACAGCATCGTCCGCGCGATCCGCATCAGCTCGTCGCGCCGCAGCCCGATCTCGAGCACCGGATAGAGGTCGTCGACACAGCTCTCGATGATCTCCGTCGAGCGTTTGAGGAGTTCGATCTCCGGCTGCGTCTTGATCAACCGCAGCTCGTCGATCACCGGATCGGCGTCGCCCGCCGGCACATCGAGGTCCGACACGAGGTCGGAGACGAAACGCGGCGCAGTCGACTCGAGTCCGAGCGGACGCCCGTTGCGCTCTGCCCTGCCGACGACGTCGCCGAGGCTCTCGATCGCCTCGGCGAAGTTGTTGAACCCGACCAGCCGGTCGGCCCCGAAATCGACGCCTTCGGCCGAGAACCCCCAGCACATCAGCGTCGTGCGCCCGTCCGCATCGACGTAGGAGAAGTAGGGCAGCCGGTTTCGGAGCGTGTAGAGGATCGGGTTGCCGCTCGAGGGCAGACACGTGTAGCCGGTCGAGTAGAAGACGTTCTCCGGCGATACGAGCAACATCCCGCCGAGTCCCGCCGCGTCCATCCGCTCGGCGGCGCGGTCGCGGTCGTAGCCGATCGCCGGGAAGCTCGAGAGCTCGCTCATCGCGCGACCCACCCGCAGTCGACGAGCAGGTCGGCTCCGGTTACGAACGACGCTTTGTCGCTTGCGAGGAACGCCACCGCTTCGGCGATCTCCGAGGGATCGGCCCAGCGCCCGAGCGCCTGCTCACCCTCGCGCAGGCGCTTCACCTCCTCGAAGGTGGAACCGCTGCGTCGTGCCTCGATGCGGATGTCGCTGCGCAGCATCTCCGTGTCGACCGACCCTGGGCTGACGCTCGCGACACGGATCCCCATCGGCGCGAGCTCCCACGCGAGCGCCCGGCCGAGTGCGATCACCGCTCCCTTCGTGGCGCCGTAGAGCGAGTGGTCGATCTGTCCTACGTGGCCGGAGACCGAACCGAGGTTGACGATGACGCCGGCACCGCTTCGCTCGAGCAGTGGGATCGAGTGCTTGCAGACCAGGAAGACGCCGCCGAGGTTGACGTCGACCATGCGACGGAAGTCATCCCAGTCGGTGACCGCCAGCGGGCTGACGAGGACGATCCCGGCGACGTTGGCGACGACGTCGAGGCGCCCGTGCTCGGCGTCGATCGAGGCGATCAGCTCGCTGACCGCTGATTCGTCGGAGACGTCGCACTCGGCGAGCCGCCAGCTCTCCGGCGCCGGCTCGGAGTCCGTCAGGACGTCGAAGCCAATCGTTCGGTAGCCCTCGGAGGCGAACTTCTCGGCTACGGCGCGACCGATGCCGCGGCCGGCGCCTGAAACGAGGGCGACCTTGCCCTCCCCCGCGCCGTTCACGACACCCTCGCCGGAATGCCCGTGATCTCGCGTGCCTGCTGCGGGGTCGCGATCGACCGGCCGATCGAGTCCGCGACCGCCGCGATCTGAGCGACGAGCTCGTGCGTTTGCGCCGGCTCGCCGTAGCGGTCGCGCGGATAGTCCTCGGTCCCCACGCGGACGTGGTCGCCGGCGCCGAGCGCGTGGCAGAGCAGTCGGAACTGATCCGGCCCCATGGCGCTGACCGTCGCGACCGTGTCGTCGGGCAACAGTCGCCTGCGGTACTCGAACTCCTCGACCGTGACCGGGCTCCAGGACCCGCCCGGCCAGCCGAAGAAGATCGACGCGAAATACGGCGGGTCGAGCAGTCCGCGCTCGATCATCCACTCGATGTTCCAGATCGAGCCCGAGTGCCACGTCTCGAGCTCGAGCTTCGTCCCGAACCGCCGTGAGAGCTCCGCGTACTCGGCGAGCTCCTCGCGCGGGTGCAATACGTGCACGTCGACCTCGACGAAGGCCTCGTCGTGGTGACTCGTGATGATCGAGATCATGTCGGCGCGCTGCTCGAAGACCTCCATCCGCTCGGGGATCGGCAAGCTCGACATCCCGCACTGCAGGATCAGGTCGGTCTCGGCGCGCAGCGCGTCGAGCGCCTCGGTCCAGTGCTCCTCGCCGTGGAAGTGGAGGATCGAGGCCCCCGCCTGTTCGCAGAGCTTGGCCTCCGCGACCAGCTCCTCGACGCTGGTCGGGTAATCCGTCTCGGGTTCGAGCCAGCAGATGTTCGGTGTGGCGGTGATGATCGCCGGCGTCTCATCGGGCATCTTGCTTGCCTTCTCCTTCGCGCTCATGAGCTTGCATGCGTCGCGGAAACGACGCTGTTTGTAAGCGTGCCGATCCCCTCGATCGAGCACTCGACGACGTCGCCAGGCCTCAGGAACCGTGGCGGGTCCATGAACTCGCCACATCCGGAGGGAGTACCGGTGACGACGACGTCTCCGGGGTCGAGGGTGAAGTTGTGCGAGCAGAACTCGAGCAGGCTCGGGACGTCGAAGATCATGCTCCGCGTCGTGTCGTCCTGGACGATCTCGCCGTTGACCTTCGTCGTCAGCCGCAGATCGCCGGCGGCGCCGAGCTCGTCCACCGTCACGACGCACGGACCGAGCGGGCAGAAGCTGTTGAAGCTCTTGCCACGCGTCCACTGTCCGTCGCTGAACTGGACATCGCGGGCCGAAACGTCGTTGGCGACCGTGTAGCCGAGCACGTGGTCCAGGGTCTCCGAGGCCGGGACCCGATCCATGCGGCGCCCGACGACGACGGCGAGCTCGACCTCCCAGTCGGCGCGCTCGAAGAGCTCCGGGTCGACGACGATCGGATCCGTCGGGCCGGTCACGCTCGACGGGAACTTGGCGAAGAGGAGCGGACGCTCAGGGGCCTCGACCTGCGACTCGTCGGCGTGGTCGCGGTAGTTGAGACCGACGGCGACGATCTTGCCCGGGTGAAGCGGCGGAGCGAGCTCGGCCGCCGACACGGGTTCGTCGTCGAGCGCCGGACGCGCGGACTCCATGAGCGCCGGCATCAGCGAGACGAGGTCGGTCGCGCGGGAGCTCAGCAGCCGGATCTCACCGTTCTCACCGAGGACCCCGACATTCGCGATCGGACCGGACCTGACGCTGCAAAAGCGCATCTACGGCCTCTCGGACCGACTCGCGTTTGACAACTCCATTGACCTGACGGTAGAGTGGTAGGGCCAATTCGTCAAGTGGTATGGGGATGCAAGACGAGGTCTCGACAAAGCCAACGCCCGCCGTCGTCTACGAGCGGGTCGCGCGCCAGGACGGACTCCCGAACAAGGTCCGCCACCAGTTGCTGCAGATGATCGCCTCGCGCCAGCTCGCGCCCGGCGACCGACTGATGCCCGAGCGCGAGCTCGCAGCCGAGATGGGCGTCAGCCGCAACGTCGTCCGTGAGGCGATCCGCAGCCTCTCTGATTCCAACGTGCTCGAGGCGCGCCAGGGCGCCGGCGTCTTCGTTGCCTCGCTCGACGTCGAGACACTGATCGAGCCGCTGGAGCTCGTTCTCGCGCTCGAGACCGCGACGCTCCACTCGCTCGCCCAGGCCCGCCTCGCGATCGAGCCCGGCATCGCGGCGGCCGCCGCGGTCCACGGCTCCGACGAGGACATCGAGGCGCTAGAAGCGCTGATCGAGGAGAGCGCGGCGAGCGCCAGCGCCGATCAGGAGCGCCTGCTCGAGATCGACGTCGAGCTCCACAACCGGATGGTCCGGATGACCGACAACCCGTTTCTGATCCGGATCATGGAGAGCATCGGACGCCTCGCGCGCAGCAGCCGCGAGTTCACGAATTCGGTTCCGCGGATGCGCGAGGACGCGCACGCGGACCACGAGCGGATCGTCGCCGCGCTACGCGCCCGCGATGCCGACGCCGCTCGGGAGGCGATGGCCGCCCACCTCGGCCACGTCGCAAGAGCTCTCACCGACGACGCGGTCGAACGCGGAGCCGTTGAGTGACCTGAGGGAGAGATGTGACTCGCGGGGGGCCGCGGGTCACGACAAGGAGGGGTCGCATGGAGGGCAGGGGACGTACCAGGGAGATACCGGGGGGATGGTGGAAGCGCCTGTCGGCGGTTCTGCTGACGGCCGTGGTTGCCGTGAGCCTCTCTGCCTGTGGCGGTGGCAGCTCGGACAGCGCGTCCGGGTCGACGACGCTGACCACACCGCTGAGCTTCAACCCGGGCTCGCTCGACCCGGACGTCTTCTACGGCAACGAGGGCTTGCTGATCACGACCTCCTGCTACGACGGGTTGCTCCAGTACGAGCCCAACACCACCAACGTCGAGGGAGCCCTCGCTGAGGACTGGCAGGTCTCCAACGGTGGCAAGCGCTACACGTTCGAGCTCCGCAAGGGAGTCAAGTTCGCCGACGGGACGCCGTTCGACGCCGAGGCGGCGCAGTTCTCGATCGAGCGGCGCGGCGCCGTCAACGCGGGCCCGGCCTACATGGTCGAGCCGATCGCGAAGATGACCGCCCCGGACCCCTACACGCTCGTCCTCGACCTCAAGACTCCGATCAACCCGTTCGAGGACTGGCTCGCGTCGCCTTATGGACTGAAGATGGTCAGCCCGAAGGCCATCGAGCAGAACTCGAGCGGCGATGATCCGCAGGCCGAGAAGTGGCTCGCCGATCACTGCGCGGGCACCGGTCCCTACGACCTGACCGAGGCGCAGCCCGGCCAGGAGTACAAGCTCGAGGCGAACGAGAACTACTGGGGTGAGGAACCGGACTTCACGACCGTCGAGCTGCCGGTGATCCCGAGCTTCTCGACCCAGGCGCTCCAGTTGCGGGGCGGGGACATCGACATGATGACCCACGGGCTGACGAAGGAGGACGTGCTGTCCTTCGAGTCCGACAGCGAGTTCGAGGTCGCGAAGCTGCCGGCGATCTCGGCGATCAACCTCTGGGTCAACGCCAACAAGCCGAACCTCCAGGACCCGAAGGTCCGCGAGGCGATCGGACTGGCGCTCGATCGCGAGGGCCTCGTGGAGCAGGTCTACGGCGATGAGGCGGAGGTCTACAACCAGATCTTCGCCCCCGACACGCTCGAGGGCCACGACTACTCGACGCCCTACGACCCCGAGCAGGCGAAGGAGATCCTGTCAGGGGTCCCGGAGGACGAGCGGACGATCCAGCTGCAGTTCACGTCGGATGACGCGACGAACCAGCAGATCGCGGGCCTGATCGCCCAGCAGCTGAACGAGGTCGGTTTCGATGTCGACCAGCGCGGCCTGCCCGAGACCGAGGTGTTCAACTTCACCGAGGCCCCGGACGACCGCAAGCCGGACATGATCGTCCTGCCGCAGAACCCGGACGATTCGAGCCCTGCGAGCTTCCCGCTGCTGCAGTGGATCGACGACGGGGCGTTCTTCCCACCGATCGATCCGGCCGCGGACAAGCTCCTGTTCCAAGCGATCGAGACCGAGGATGACGACGAGGCGATCGAGCTCTACGGACAGGCGGCCGACCGCTACCTCGAGGCCGACGCGTTCGTGCCGATCGCGAACACGAAGGCGATCATCGTCGCCCGCTCCGGGATCGGGAACATCCAGGTCGAGCGCCAGGGGCTGTGGACCGTGGACCTCGGCGCGCTGACGAACGACGGTTCCTAGCGTGGGCTACGGAGCAGCCGATCTACTCGAGCCGCGCGGAGCAGACTCCGCGCGGCTCGGCCCGGTCGGGCGGCTCCGGGACCTCCACGTCACCTACGAGTCGCGTCGCGGCCGCGTCGAGGCGGTCGCCGGAATGGATCTCGCCGTCGAGCGCGGCGAGATCCTCGCGCTGGTCGGCGAGTCCGGCTCGGGCAAGTCCTCGGCGGCGCTGACCCTGCTCGGCCTGCTGACCGAACGCGAGGGGCCCGCGCACGCCGAAGGCGAGGCCGAGGTTCTCGGGGTGGACATGCTCGGCCCGCCGAGCGAAGAGCGCCGCGAGCTTCGCCGCCGCCATCTGGGAGCGGTCTTCCAGGACCCCACCGCCTCGCTCAACCCGACGATGACGATCGGCCGCCAGCTCGCCGAGGCGACGGGTTCGGACGAACGCTCGATCGGTCTGCTCGACGCGGTCGGCGTGCCCGACCCGGCCGAGCGGATCCGCTCCTACCCGCACGAGCTCTCGGGCGGTCAGCGCCAGCGGGTGATGATCGCGATGGCGATCGCGGGCGACCCGGAGCTCGTCGTCGCCGACGAGCCGACCACCGCGCTCGACGTCACGATCCAGGCGCAGATCCTGCAGCTGATCCTGAAGCTGCGAGACGAGCTGGGCTGCGCGTTCCTCGTGGTCACGCACGACCTCGGAGTCGCGGCCCAGATCGCCGACCGCGTGGCCGTCTGCTACGCCGGGCGGATCGTCGAGACCGGGCCGATCACGACCGTCCTCAACGCGCCGGCACACCCCTACACGGCGGCTCTGATGGGTTCGCGGATCACGCTGCGCTCGAGCCGGATCGAAACCCTGGCGACACTGCCGGGCGAACCCCCGGACATGCGCACGCCGCCGCCCGGTTGCCCGTTCGCGCCGCGCTGCGCCTTCCACGTCGCCGAGTGCGACGCCGCGGTGCCGCCGCTCGAGACGACAGAGCTCGAAGACCAGCAGGTCGCCTGCATCCGCGCCCACGAGATCCGTCCCGAGCTCGCCGGCATGGACGCCGCCGATCGCGCCGCATCGCCCGTCGTCGAGACAGAAGAAGCCGGCGCAGGAGTCGCGGCACCTAGCACCGAGCTCAAGGCTCCCGCGACGAGCTCGGGCGTCGCCGTGGCGCTGAGCGGCATCGAGAAGTCGTTCAAGGTGCGCGGCGCCGGGCGCAAGGCGCGGATCCGGGCGCTGCGCGGCGTCGACCTCGAGCTCGGCGAGCGCGAGTGCATCGCGCTCGTCGGCGAGAGCGGCTGCGGCAAGTCGACGTTGCTGCGGACCGTCGCGGGACTCAACAAGCCCGACGCCGGAAGTGTCGAGCTGGGCGCGGGCGGGCGGCCGCAGATGGTCTTCCAGGACGCCGCGGCATCGCTGACGCCGTGGATGACGGTCGGTGAGCAGATCGCCGAGCGACTGCGTGACGACGGGCGGCATCGACGCGAGATCCGGGCCGCCACGATCGAGGCGCTCGGGCGGGTCGGCCTCGTTCCCGAGATCGCCGACTACAAGCCGCGACAGCTCTCCGGGGGGCAGCAGCAGCGCGTGGCGATCGCGCGCGCGATCGTCGTCCCTCCCCCGGTCCTGCTCTGCGACGAGCCGACGAGCTCGCTCGACGTGTCGCTCGCGGCGACCGTGCTGAACCTCGTCGGCCAGCTCCGCCAGGAGCTCGGCCTCTCGGTCATGTTCGTGACCCACGACCTCGCCGTCGCGCGCTTCGTCGCCGACCGGATCGCGGTCATGCACCTGGGGCAGATCGTCGAGATCGGCCCGGCCGAGCAGATCGCCTCCGACCCGCGCCACCCCTACACGCAGGCACTGCTCGCCGCGGTCCCCGACCTCGGCAGCGTCGCGCCGCGCGCCAAGGGTGAGCTGCCGAGCCCGCTCAATCCGCCCACGGGCTGTCCCTATCACCCCCGGTGCACCGCGGCGCTCCCCGTCTGCTCGCTCGAGCCGCAGGAGCTCGTCGCCGTGAACGGAGATCCCTCGCGCCGAGCGGCCTGCATCCACGTCGGCGAGCGACCCGCGACCGAGGAGGGCGGCGATGTCGACCGCGCGTGAGGTCGCGCTCGAGACGGGCCTGAACGTCGAGCGCCAACCGCCCGAGCTGCGCCGCCGCTTCTTTCGCCTGCCCTACCCCGAGCGGATCGCGATCGGAGCGTTCATCGCAATCCTGCTGATCTCGATCCTCGGCCCGCTGCTCGCGACGAACAACCCGACCGAGCCGGTCGGCGCTCCCTTCACCCAGCCGGGCGACGGGTTCATCTTCGGCACCGACGAGCTCGGCAACGACATCTTCACCCGCATCCTCTACGGCCTCCGGCAGAGCCTGCTGGGGGCGTTCGCGGTGACCCTCTCGGGGGTCTTGATTGGAACCGCTGTCGGCCTGATAGCCGGCGCAACCCGCGGTTGGGTGGACACCGTTCTGATGCGGATCACCGACGCGTTCCTCGCGCTGCCTGCACCGGTCCTCGCGCTCGCGGTCGCCGCCGCGCTCGGCCGCTCCTACATCAACACGCTGATCGCGGTCGCCGCGGTCTTCTGGGCGCTATACGCCCGGATCGTCCGTGCGGAGGTCAGGGCCTTCGCCAGTCGGCCCTACATCGAGGCGGCGCGACTCAGCGGCGTACCCGCGCGACGACTCTGGATCAAGCACCTCCTGCCGGGGGCGGTGCCCGTGATCTTGGTCGCCGCGAGTCTCGACATCGGCGGTCTCATCCTGCTGATCTCCGGGCTCTCATTCCTCGGACTCGGCGCACCGCAGCCCGCGCCGGAGCTCGGGGCGATGGTCGCCCAGGGACTCCCCTTCATCCTTTCCTCCTCGTGGGTGGCGCTGATCCCAGCACTCGCGATCTTCGCCATCGCCCTCGTCTGCAACCTCGCGGGCGACGCCGTCAGGGACATGCTGGAGGAGTAGGCGATGTTCGGTTTCGCGGTCAAGCGCCTGCTCTTGATGGTCCCGGTTCTGCTGTTCTTGACCGCGGTCATCTTCGTCCTCAACGAGCTCTCCCCCGTCGATCAGGCACGGGCTGTGCTCGGCAACGCCGCCTCGGACGAACAGGTCGAGGAAAAGCGCGAGGAGCTCGGGCTGAACGACCCGCTGCCGACCCAGTACGTCAACTACGTCTCGGGCATCGTCCAGGGCGACCTCGGTACCTCCGCTCGGCTCCAGCAGCCGGTCTCGGAGGGTCTGCGCGAAGCGTTTCCGAATACCCTCGAGCTCGCAGCCGTCGCGACGATCCTCACCGTCATCTTCGGGACGCTCCTCGGGCTCGCGTCGGCCGGAAGGTGGCGAGGGGCAAACGTCCTGCGCGCGGTGATGGTCAGCGGCGCGTCGGCTCCGACCTTCCTGCTCGGGATCGCCGGGATCCTGATCTTCTTCTCCGCGCTCGACTGGTTACCGGCGAGCGGCACGAGCAGCTTCGACAACGCGCCCGAGGGACCGACCGGGTTCCTGTTGATCGACGCCGCGATCGCCGGTCAGCCCGCGGTCTGGTGGGACGCGCTCGAGCACATCATCATGCCGGCGATCGCGATCGCATTGATCCCGGCGGTCGCGGTTGGGCGCACGCTGCGAAGCGGTCTGATCACGGCGATGAACTCCGACTACGTGCGTACGGCCAGATCGAAGGGGCTGACCGAGCGCAAGATCATCGTCCATCACGGGCTGCGGAACGCCGTCGGTCCGGCGCTGGCGATGCTCGGCCTGCAGAGTGGGCTGATGCTGTCGGGGGTCGTAGTCGTCGAGCTCGTCTTCGCGTGGCCGGGTATCGGGCTCTACGCGGCCCAGGCGATCCCGGTCGCCGATTTCCCGGTCATCGCCGGCGTCGCGCTCGTCATCGGCGCGACCTACGTGATCATCAACGCCGTGGTCGACGTCCTCCAGGCGGTGGCTGACCCACGGATCCGGCTCTAGGGCGAGCCGGTGACTCGCCGTGGCGCCGCCGAGGTCCTCTCGGCGGGTCATCGCTTCCTCGAGGCGCCACGCTGGCACCGCGGCAGCCTCTACGCGTCGGACGTCTTCGATCGCCGCGTCGTTCGCTGGACGTCCGCGGGTGACCCCGAGTCCGTCTGGAACGTGCCCGGCGAGCCCTGCGGACTCGCCTGGGACCCCGGCGGACGGGCGCTGGTCGTATCCACGACCGACAGGCGGCTGCTGCGCGAGACCGGGACCGGACTGGAGGAGTTCGCGGACCTGAGCTCATGGGCGCCGTGGCACCTCAACGATCTCGTCGTCGACGCCGCCGGACGCGCCTACGTGAGCAACCTCGGCTGGGACGACGAGCGCGTCCGTGAGATCTCGCCGACCGTCCTCTTGCGGGTCGACCCCGACGGGACGGTGGCCGTCGTCGCCGACGGGCTCGTCAACCCGAACGGAATGGTGATCACCCCTGACGGGCGCACGCTGCTCGTCGCGGAGACCTTCGCCGCGAGGATCACCGCGTTCTCGATCGCGTCCGGTGGCTCGCTGAGCCACCGACGTCTCTGGGCACAGTTCGACGAGCGCGAGTTCAGGACTATGGACGAGGCGTTCGCCGGTGAGGCGCTATTGCCCGATGGGATCGCTCTCGACGCCGAGGGTGCGTTGTGGATCGGCGATCCGCGTGGTCACGGCGCCGTCCGCGTCGAGGAGGGCGGGCGCGTGATCGGCCGAGTCGAGACGGGGGCGTTCGCGACGTTCGCAGTCGCCTTGGGCGGCCCCGACGGCCGGACCCTCTTCCTCTGCACGGCGGGCCGCTTCGAGTCGGTCGCGGACCTGCGACGTCGAGACGGTGCGATGTGCTTCGCCCGCGTCGGCGTCGCGGCCGCCCGGGTTCCCTGAGGGGGCCCCTATGGCAGCCGCCGGGTGCTCAGACCAACCGCCCTCCGCCGTCGACGTGAAGGGTCTCCCCGGTCACGAACCCCGCGCTCATCAGATAGACGATCGCCGCGGCAGCGTCCTCGGACGCTCCGACGCGGCCGACCGGCAGGCTCCCCGCGACATCGTTGAGAAAGTCGCGACGCTCATCCTCGGGCATGAAGTCCCAGCCGGGCGTGTCCGTGACGCCCGGCGACACCGCGTTGACGCGGACCGGAGCCAACTCGACGGCAAGCGCTCGGGCGAGCGTCACCACCGCACCGTTGGCCGCGCTGACCGCCGCGGTGCCCTTCCCGGGCCTGTCCACGGCGAGGCCGCCGACCAGAACCGCCGAGCCACCGGCCACCATCAACGGCAGCGCGGTCTGGAGCGCACGCCAGACCCCGAAAACCTTGACGTCGAAGATCTCACGCGCGACCTCGACGTCGAACTCCGCGAACGGCGCATAGCTGAGCGCCGCCGCCGGGGTCGTGATGTGGTCGACTCGCTCGAGGGTGTCGAAGAAGGCCGCGATCGAGTCCGCGTCGCGGAGGTCGAGAGCCGCTCCGGTCGCGCTTCGCCCGATTTCGCCGGCGACCGCCTCGGCACGCTCGGGTGAACGCCCCGTCAGATGTACCGCCGCGCCCTTCGAGGCGGCGAGCTCGGCCGTCGCGCGGCCGATTCCGGACGTGCCGCCGATCACCACGACCACTCGGCCGGCCAGGTCTGCTGTCGCTGGGGAACCCTGCATGGATCCTCCTCGGGTCACGCCGTCGTCAGGCCGGGTACGGCGCGAGCTCTCGTCCGGTGCGCCCGCCGAACGCGACCGCCGCGGCGACTCTAGAACACGATTCAGGCAACCGCCCGTGCGGCTCAGAGGAGCGTCGTCTGGCGTTGCTCCCAGCCGGCCGGCGGGTCCTCCCCGCCGGCGATCCCGCGCTCGAGGTCGAGCAGGGCCTGCTTGCGGTGCAGGCCGCCGCCGTAGCCGATCAGCGAACCGTCGGCGCCGATCACGCGATGACACGGGACGACGATCGAAACCGGGTTGCGGCCATTGCAGGCGCCGACCAGGCGGGGACGCTGCCACGGCTCGACACCCGGCCCGAACAGCTCGGGATCGACACGCTCGGCGAGCTCGCCGTAGCTCCAGGTCTCGCCGTAGGGAATCTCGAGCAGCCGGCGCCAGACCTCGCGATCGAGCGCCGGTCCCCGCGGGTCGAGCTCGAGGTCGAACACCTCGAGCTCGCCGTCGAAGTAGCCGTCGAGCTGTTCGCGGACCGCCGGCAGGTCGCGCTGCTCACCGTCCTTCGGAACCCGGCTACGACCCGGGAAGTTGAGCTCGCTGAGACCGCCCGGTCCCGCGATCGCGAGCAGCGGCCCGAGCGGACTCTCGTACGCCATCCAATGTCTGGTTGCGATCGTCATCGAACCTCTCACCGTTCCAGACGGATCGGATCGCGCTTTCGTGAGGTGAGCCGGAGATTCCCCGGCCTTCGTCTCCGGGGACCGGCGACCGGAGGCCGGAGCGGCGCTAGCGGCTGCCGACGGCGCGGCAGGGCTGACCGCGCAGGCCTGGGCACGGCGGCAGCTCGGTCGGGGCCTCGAGCCCCCTGATCACGGGGAGCTTCAGTCGCGACGGCTTGCGCTTCGTGGAGCGGATCTCGACCTTGGCCCTCCCGCTCTCGGGGGTCGTCCGCTCGAACGCCCAGATCGGTTGGTCGCCGTTGGGTGCGCTGATCACGACACGGATCCTGGAGCCCTCGCGGTAGGCGTGGCCCTGGTAGTAGAGCGGGATCGTGACCTTGACGAAGCGCCCGCGCGGCATCGGTCGAAGGTCACGCTCGCGCAGACTGAGGACCGGCTCGAGCGGCGTCGACTTGCGGCGGTCGAGCTTGCGCGCGCTCGCGCGGGCCCAGCCACCCTGCACGAAGGTCTCCTTGCCGTCTGGCCTGATCTCGCTGATCGTCGCCTGGAGGTCGACGTCGGGCCGGGAGGAGCGAACCCATGCCTGCACCGCGCCGGCCCCGACGACGGTCGTGTCGCGCTTGAGCTCGGTCGTCGTATAGCTGAGCGAATTCCGCTCGGGATGCGGCTTCCAGTCGTAGTCCGGCGTCGCGTTCCACAGACCGCCGGCGCCAGTGTCGCCGGTGAAGTTCGTCAGCGGGGTCGAGCCCGCGTCCCACCTGAACGCCGCCCGCTTCGGGCCCTCGCCGACGCCGCGGGTTCGAAGCTCGCCGCCGGAGCCGAACGTCCACGACCGCGCCTCGGTCCCCGGCAACGGGAACTTCGAGAACGAGCGCTCGTAGCCCGGATAGGGCTCGCCGGGATTGGCCCCACCGGCGCCGTTGTCGAACAGGATCCGGACCGGGTCGAGCTCCTCGAACGCCGCGAGCGCCGCCTCGTAGGTCGGTTGGGCCTGGATCGGATCCGGCGGCAGCGTGATCCCCGGGATGCCCATCGCCTCCTGATAGATCAGCGGCGCGCCGGCGCGGAACAGGACCGAGTTCGGCGCCGGAGCCTGCTTCGCGACGTAGAGCTGGAGGAAGTCGAACCATCGGTTCGCGGTCTCAGGGTCGAGCGAATCGGGGTGGGTCCCGTTGGTGAACGTGAACCACTTCTTGTCGGTGCCCGTCATGTTCGACGCCAGCGTCGGACAATGGCCGCCGGTCTGCTCGTCGGTCCACTGGCAGGCCATGAACACCGGCACCTTGATCTTGTCGACGAACGTCTTCGGCGACAATGGATCGGCGACCTTCGGCCGGTAGGTGTCGTTGCGCTCGATCTTTCGCAGCAGGTTGACCGCCTCGCCGTGGAGGGCCTGGTTCGCCTCGCATGTCGCGTCCCCGTTCTGGATCCGCTCGTATGCCCACGGCTGGCCCTGCTCGGCCGAGGCGGGCTTCGCGTCGTCGACCCGGTCCTTGGCCCACTGGAGCGCGAACCCCGTGTTGAGGATGCCGCCCGGATACAGCGTCGTCTGCGTCTGGTCGATGACCGAGAGCGGCGTGATCGCGGCCAGGCTCGGCGGGTTGAGCGCCGCCGTGAACAGCTGCGAGATCCCGCCGTAGGAGATCCCCATCATCCCGACCTCGTTGCCCTTGACCCAGGGCTGGCGGGCGACGGTCTCGATCACGTCGTAGCCGTCGAGACTCTGCATCGGCTCGAAGAAGTCGTAGGCGCCGCCCGAGCAGCCGGTGCCGCGCATGTTGACGTCGACGACCGTGAACCCCATCAGGTTGCCGACGATCGAGATCCCGCTCTCGGGTCCGTCGGGGTCGGCGTAGCCGTAGCCCGAGTACTCGATCAGCGTCGGCGTCGGCTGATCGGTCGACGGCGGCGCGGGCAGCCCGGTGGCGTTCGTGATGTCGCTCGGTGGGTGGACGTAGTAGGAGAGCTTCGTCCCGTCGCGCATCCGCATGTAGCCGTAGCCACTCGACGGGATCTCCTGGTCGTAGACCTTCCGGCTCGGCGGCGCGGGCCGCTCGCTGAACACGCGGACGGCCTTCGATCGCGCGCCCGGCGCCGTGACTCGATAACCCGAGCCGGGCCTGACGTCTCGAAACAGCACCCCACCCTGCGCGCTCGAGCGCTCGACACCGACGGTGCGTCCGCGGCGGTCGACGAGCTTGAACTTCGAGGCCGGCTCGACCCCGGTCGCGTAGACCTGCTTGGCGCTGCCGCGCGCGTCGATCGGTGCGGCCGACGCGAGGGCCGGAATGGTCAGAACCGTCAACACGGCGACCACCATCGCGCCGAACGCGCGCACGCTCGTATTGCCGCGACCCTCCTCGACCACGACGGCCAAGGTATCCGGGTGCTCCCACTTGCGCGCCGGTCGCGTTACGGGGGGCCACGCCGCCGCGCCCCTGCAAACTGACCCACCGGCGGCCGTGCACCCGCTGCTAGCTTCGCCGGACAGTCCCCCGAGCCAACGAGGCCCAGATGTCCTTCGTCGCGATCAACGTCCTCACCGTGCCGCCCGAGATGCGCGAGACACTCGAGCAGCGGTTCGCAAAGCGCGCCGGCGAGGTCGACGGGATGGACGGCTTCGAGGACTTCCAGCTGCTGCGCCCCGAGTCCGGACAGGACCGCTACTTCGTGCTGACGCGCTGGCGCGACGAAGCGTCGTTCAAAGCCTGGACCGAGTCGCAGGAGTTCAATCGCGGCCACGCCCAGCACTCGTCCAGCGGGCCGGCGGCGAGCGGCTCCGAGGTATGGACGTTCACGGTCGCGGAGAGCAGTCCGGGCACGTGACCCCCGAGTTCGAGACGCTTCGGCTCGAGGTCGCCGACCGCGTCGCGCGGATCACCCTCGACCGTCCGGAGCGCGGCAACGGGCTGACACCCACCCTGCTGGCCGAGCTCGCGGCGGCGGTCGAGCACGCCGACCTCGACCCCACGGTTCACGTGATCCTGCTCGCCGGCGCCGGCAAGGGGTTCTGCGGCGGTTACGACCTCGTCGCGAGCGCCGAGGGACTGCTCGAGGGCGAGTTCGGCGCACCGGACGCACCGCCCGGATCTCCCGTCGATCCCGCGGTCCAGGCCGCCAACCACGACCCCGACGCGACCTGGGATCCGATGGTCGACTACGCCGCGATGAGCCGCAACGTCCGCGCGTTCATGACCCTCCACCGCGCGACGAAGCCTGTCGTCTGCAAGGTCCACGGATTCTGCGTCGCCGGCGGTACCGATCTCGCGCTGTGCTCGGACCTGCTCGTGATCGCCGCCGACGCGAAGATCGGCTACCCGCCGGCCCGCGTCTGGGGCTCGCCGACCACGGCGCTTTGGGCGCAGCGCATCGGAGCCCAGCGGGCGAAGCGCTTGCTGTTCACCGGCGACTCGCTTTCGGGCGCCGAAGCGCTCGAGTGGGGGCTCGCGATCGAGGCGCCGGCGCCGGAGCTGCTCGACGAGCGGACGGACGCTCTCGTCGAGCGGATCGCGCGGATGCCGCTCAACCAGCTCCAGATGATGAAGCTGCTCGTCAACGGCTCGGTCGATGGACAGAGCCTCGACTCGGCGCAGGTCCTCGGCACGATCCTCGACGGGATCACCCGCCACACCGCCGAGGGCCATGCGTTCCAGCGCCGCGCCGCCGAGGTCGGCTTCAAGCAGGCCGTGCGCGAGCGCGACGAGCCGTTCGGCGACGCCGGCTCCTCGACGTTCAAGGGCTGAGGATCAGGTTCCGCAGAACGTCCGGTAGGGCCCGAAGCCCTCGGGCGCCGGCGCCGCGTAGCGCTCGAGGCCGGGGCGCTCGTCGAACGGGTGCTGCAGCACCTCGAGCAGCTCGTTGAACGCCGCGACGTCGCCGCCGTTCGCGGAGTCGAGCGCCTCCTCGACGAGGTGGTTGCGCGGGATGTAAGCGGGGTTGACGCGGTCCATCGCGCCGGCCACCTCCGCGAGCTCGCGGCCGTCGGCTTCGAGGCGAGCCCTCCACTTCGCCTGCCACTCCTCGAACCCGCCGGAACCGGCGAACAGGGGGTCGATCGCCTCCTGCTCACCGCGGAGCGACCCCGCGAGCGCGCGGAAGGTCGAGGTGAAATCGATCCAGCCGTCCTCGAGGCCCTTGAGCAGCGAGCTGACGAGACCGTCGTCGTCCGCCTCCGGGTCGAGCCCGATCTTGCGCTTCATCGCGGCCGACCAGTGGGCGTTGAACCGCGACGCGAAGGTTCCGAGCACCTCGGACGCCTTGCCCGCCGCCTCCTCGATCGAGCCGTCGATCTCGCCGAGCAGGGTTTCCGCGAACCGCGCGAGGTTCCACTGCGCGACGTGCGGCTGGTTGCCGAACGCGTAGCGGCCGCCGGTGTCGATCGAGCTGAAGACGGCGCGCGAGTTGAAGCCGTCGATGAAGGCGCAGGGCCCGTAGTCGATCCCCTCGCCGGAGATCGACATGTTGTCCGTGTTCATCACGCCGTGGACGAAGCCGATCGCCATCCAGCGCGCGATCAGCTCGGACTGGGCCTCGACGACGTGCTCGAACAGCGCGAGATACGGATCATCGGCGTCGCCGGCGGCGGGATGGTGGCGCGCGATCGAGTGGTCGGCGAGCCTGCGCACGAGCCCCGGCTCCCCGGTCGCCCGCGCGTATTCGAAGGTTCCGACGCGTATGTGGCTCGCCGCGACCCGGGCGAGGATCGCGCCCGGCAGCACCGTCTCGCGGACGACCTCATCGCCCGTGAACACGACCGCGAGCGAGCGGGTGGTCGGAACGCCGAGCGCGTGCAGCGACTCGCTGATCAGGTACTCGCGCAGCATCGGGCCGAGCGCGGCGCGGCCGTCGCCGCCGCGCGCGAACGGGGTTCGGCCGGAGCCCTTGAGGTGGAGGTCGAAGCGGTGTCCGGCGGGGTCGACGATCTCGCCCAGCAGAAGCGCCCGGCCGTCGCCGAGCCGCGGCGAGTAGCCGCCGAACTGGTGCCCGGCGTAGGCGAGTGCGACGGGGGCCGGCGCCGAGCCGGTCAGCAGTGCGACACCGTCCTCACCCGCGAGCGCACCCGGATCAATCCCGAGCTCGGTCGCCAGCTCGTTGTTGAGGGCGACGAGCTCCGGGGCCGAGCTCGGCGCGGCCTGCCAGGCGAGGCACAGCTCGGGCAACTCGCGTGCATAGCTGTCACCGAGTTCTACGACCTGCTGATGGGCGATTGCCACGCCTCTGACGGTAGTGGGAGCGCTCGCGCCCCTGGAAGCGACGCGGCGCTACCTCCGAGGTAATCGACCGGCCTCGCGGCAAGGTCCAAGGTCCGGCTCACGGCGCGCACACGGTGCGCCACGACGAAAGAGAGACGTCATGAGCGAAGGAACGATCGAGGACGTGCAGGCGGACGAGGGCTTCACCGTCGAGACGTTCGCCGCCTTCTGGGCGAAGCCCGAGATGAGCGCTGAAGCCGCGGCGCCGATCGCCCAGGACGCCGTCGGCTACTGGCCGGGCGACGACGAGCCGCTCCGCGGGCGCGAGGCCTACGTCGGTGCTCTCGTCGAGCTGCTCCGCATCATCCCGGACCTCAGCCTCGAGGTCGCGGAGTCGGCTCAGGACGGTGAGTACCTGTTCATCCGCTGGATCGCCCACGCGACCGACGCCGACGGGCGGGCGATCGAGCACACAGGCGTGGATCGGATCCGCGTCGTCGACGGCAAGGTCGTCGAGAACCGGATCTTCTTCGACCGCGCCCAGTTCGAGCGCAAGCTCGGACGCTCGCTCGCACTCTGAGGACCCCGCGTGGTCGGCGAGACCGAGGTGGCCGGAGCCGACGCGCCGGCCACCTCGGCCGCCGTCGCGCGGCGGGGGCGCGCCTGAGCTAGTCGCGCGCCCCGGGCGCGAGGTAGCGCTCGAGGATCACCGGCAGCTCGTCCATGACCCGATCCGAGTCGAGGTCGTCTGCGATGTGGGCCGAGTGGACGAACGACTGCGCGACGAGCAGCACGCCCTGGGCCAGCGCTCGGGCGTCCCCGGCCCGGACCGAGCCGTCGGACTGGCCCTCGGCGATGCCCTGGCGAATCAGGCCTAGCGCCGCCTCCTGGGTCGCTCCGACGCGCTCGAAGACGTAGGGCACGAGCAGTGCCGGTTCATCGGCCGCGACCTTCCTCCAGACGGGGTTCGCGCGCATCGCCCGGCAACCTCCCGTGACCTCGGCGACGAGTCGCGAACGCGCGTCGGTTGCGTCCGGCCCGACCGCGACCTCCGCGAGCAGCCGCCCGAACTCCGCCGTCAGCAGGTCGCGCAGCAGCGCGGTGAGGTCCGGGTAGCGGCGGTAGATCGTCATCCGGCTGACTCCCGCCCGGCGCGCGACGTCCGACAGCGTCGTCCCGCCGACGCCGAGCTCGAGCACCGCCTCGCGCGAGGCATCGACGATCCGCTCGGTCGTCTGGGTAGCGGCGCTCACCGCACGAGCTCCAGCGCACCCGCCGGCATCAGAAACCGGATCGCCGACGGAACCGCTCGGACGAGCGCCGGCGTCCTGCCGATGCGGTCACCATCGGCGTAGACATCGAACGCGCGGTCGGCCGCGAGCCGCACGCTCCTCGCGCCGGCGACGCTGACGTTGTCGAGGTGGACGTGGTCGCCGGAAAAGACCTTGCCGATCTCGCGGATGAACCTGAGCTTCGAGGCGTCGGCGATCTGGACGACGTCGAGGACCCCGTCGTCGAGCCGCGCGTCGGGAGCCATCCGCATGCCGCCGCCGTAGCGACCGGAATTGGCGACCGCCGCGGTGTAGCCCGTGAAGCTGCGCGGCTCGCCGTCGAGCTCGAGGTCGAAGCAGGCGGGCCTCCAGGTCGCGAGCGCCCGCAGCGCGGCGTAGGTGTAGACCTGGCTGCCGAGGAACTTCGGCGCCTCGTTGGCGATGCGGTTGGCCTCGGAGTCGAAACCGATCGACGCGATCCCGAGGAACGTCTCGCCGTCGACATCGCCGACGTCGATCGGCTCGGCCGACCCCTCGACGAGGACCTCGCAGGCCGCGATCGGGTCCTCCGGCAGACCGAGGACCCGCGCGAAGTCGTTACCGCGGCCGCCCGGCAGGAACCCGACGATCCCGCCGGTCGCGCGCGCGGCGTGGGCGGCGATCCGCAGGATCCCGTCGCCGCCGAACGCGATCAGCTCCTCGCCCGCCGCGGTCGCCTCGCGGGCGAGGGCCGCGGCGTGATCGCCGGACTCGGTCAACTCGATCCGCGTCTCCAGCCCGCGCGCTCTCAGCGCGTCGCCGATCGCCTCGACCGAGCGCGCGCTGCCGCCCCGCGCGGCGGCGGGGTTGCACAGAACGCACAGACGTCGGGAGGCGCTCACGCCGCCAGTTTCTCGACCCGCTCGAAGCCGTGCTCCACGGCCGCCGCCGCGGCCTCTCGCCACGCGGGCACCAGCCCGAGCCTGGTCCGACGATCGAGGACGTCGTCGGGCCCGAGCGCCCCCTCGCGCTCGATCGCCGCGACGATCTCGATCGCGAGCGCCGGGAGGCCGGGCGCGATCGGCTCGAGCAGTTGCGGGCGACCTTCGGCCGACTCGACCAGCTCCAGCGCCTCCGTGCCGAACCGGCGCCACAGTCGCTCCGGGATGCGAGCCGGCGCGCGGAAGCCGCGCGGCGGCGCTCCGACGACGGGCAGGCGAGTCGTGCGGCACCGTCCCGCGCCGACCCCGGGGCGCGCGGCGATCACGTCGACCGCATCCTCGGCCATCCGGCGATAGGTGGTGAGCTTGCCCCCGACCACCGTGATCGCGCCGCTCGCGGGGTCCTCGATCACGGCGTGACGACGCGACAGGTCTGCGGTCGCGCCCGAGCCTCGATCGAGCAGCGGGCGCAGA
The DNA here is from genome assembly GCA_021496505.1 of Thermoleophilia bacterium SCSIO 60948. Taxonomy (GTDB): domain Bacteria; phylum Actinomycetota; class Thermoleophilia; order Solirubrobacterales; family 70-9; genus JACDBR01. Next base: position 2,387,475 of record CP053031.1, read on the forward strand.
CCCGCGTAGCGCCCGACAACGTCCTCGGGGCCGAGCGGGTCGCGGAGGGCGAGCGAGACCGTCTCGAGCAGGAAGCGCTCGTCCTCGGCGCTCACCGGCGGCGCATCGGGGATCTCGCCGTTGAAGGCATCGTCGGTGAGTCCGATCAGGACGAGCCCGTCGCTGCGCGGAACCGCGAACACGAAGCGACCGAAGTGACCGGGGACCGCGACGTTGATCGTCGCGCGCGGGTTGGCCAGGCGCTCGGCGGGGACGAGCAGGTGAGCCCCCTTGCTCGGCCGCAGCCTGATGCCGTCGACGAGCTGGTCGGCCCAGACGCCGGTGGCGTTTACGACGTGGCGAGCGCGCAGCTCGAACTCCGAACCGTCGGTCACGTCGCGGACCTGCGCCCCCGCCTCGGTCAGGCGCGTGACCTCTGAGTACGTGCAGACCCGGGCGCCGTGGCCGGCCGCCGTCCGCGCGAGCGCGACGACGAGCCGGGCGTCGTCCTCGAGCTGCGCGTCCCAGGCGAGGATCGCGCCGCGGAGCTCGTCGACCTTCACCGCGGGCGCCCAGAGGCGCGCTTCCTCGCCGGCGATCCGCCGAGCACCGGGAAGCCGTCGCCGGCTCGTGCCCGACAGCGCACGCATCGCGTCGCCCATCCGGATCCCCGCCTCGAGGCCGAACGCCGCCGGAGGCGGGAAGCGGCCGTAGACCGGGGTGAGCATCGGCAGCGCGCTCGCCATGTGCGGCGCCGTCGCGTTCGTCAGCGTCGCGCGCTCGCGAGCCGACTCCCAGGCGACGTCGAACTGGAGCTTGGCGAGGTAGCGCAGGCCTCCGTGGGCGAGCTTCGAGCTCCAGCGGCTGGTGCCGGTCGCCAGGTCGCCTCGATCGACGAGCGCCACCGACAGCCCGCGCGTGATCGCGTCGAGCGCAACGCCGGCGCCCGTGAACCCCGCTCCGACCACGAGGACGTCGACCTCGGCGCCGCCGGCGAGCGCTTCGAGATCGGCCGTGCGGCGCTCGGCGGTGAGGAAGGTCGCCGGGCCGCTCGGGGGAGGCTGCGCGCGGCGGCTCATGCGATCAGCACTCCGGGGTTGAGGATCCCGTCGGGGTCGAGCTTCGACTTGACCGCCCGCAGGACTTCGACGCCGAGCGGGCCGATCTCCCGCGCGAGGTGCTCGCGATGGTCGGTGCCGACGCCGTGGTGGTGGCTGATCGAGCCGCCGGCGGCGAGGATCGCGTCGCTCGCCGCATCCTTGGCGGCGCGCCATTGCGCGAGCGGATCGTCGAGCTGCGCGGCCCCGATCGTGAAATAGAGCGACGCACCCGAGCGGTAGACGTGCGAGATGTGGCAGAGCACCACCGGCGGCGTGCCGAGTCCGGTCAGCGTGTCGCGCAGCGACGCGCCGACCGACTCGTAGAGCCGCGCGACGCCGGACCAGAAGGTCGTCGTCTCGAGCGTCTCGGCGAGCGCGCCCGCATCCAGCAGCGCGTCGCGCAGGTAGGGACCCCGGTAGCGCCCGTGCTCCCAGCCGTCGCCGGCTTGCGGATCGTGCTCGGCGCCGAGCTCTGCGAGGACCGCCGCCACGCCGGTGCGTCGCGCTTCGACATCGGCCTCCGACCCCTCGTAACCCGTGACCGCGAGGCATCCGCCTGAGCCGCCGGCGCCGAGCTCATCAGGGCGCGCGAGGTTGAGCGCCGTCTCGGCCTCGTCGGAGAGCCGCAGCACGGTCGGCAGTGGACCGTCCTGGGCGAGGCGACGAAGCGCTGTCGCGCCCTCGGCGAACGAGGCGAAGCGCCAGCCCTCGTAGAGCTTTGCCTGCGGCCTTGGCCGGACCTCGACGCTGACCGCGGTGATCACACCGAACGCGCCCTCGGACCCGAGGAAGAGCTGGCGCAGGTCGGGTCCCGCGGCGGACTTGGGCGCGCGGCCGAGCTCGACCGCCCCCCGTGGCGTTGCGACCCTGAGCCCGACGACGCGCTCATCGAAGCGCCCGTAGCCGGCCGAGCCCTGCCCGCTCGACCGCGCCGCCGCGAACCCTCCGATCGTCGCGTACTCGAACGACTGCGGGTGGTGGCCGATCGTGTAGCCGCGCTCGCCGAGCAGCGCCTCCGCGTCGGGGCCGCGCAGCCCCGGCTCGAGCGTCGCGACGCGCGAGACCTCATCGAGCTCGACGAGCCGGTTCAGGCGCTGCAGGTCGAGTGCCACGATTGCCGCGAAGCCCTCGCGGCGCGGCTCGAGGCCGCCGACCACGGACGTTCCGCCACCGAACGGGACGACGGCGATGCGCGCCTCCGAGCAAATCCGAAGCAGCTCGAGGATCTCGTCGTGGGCCCCGGGCAGGACGACCGCGTCGGGGGCGTCCGTGGCCTCACCGGAGCGGATCCGCAGCAGATCCGCGGTCGACTTGCCGCGAGTGTGGTGGAGGCGAGCGTCGGCGTCCTCACGGATCGATTCCGACCCGACGACAGCCGCCAGACGCTGGCGGGCGTCGTCCCCGAGCCGTGAGTCCGGCAGCCGCACGGCGCCGCGCTCGACCGCCGGCCGCGCGGCCTTCACCCCGAGCGCGTGCTCGAGCAGCGAGACGACCTCGGGCCCGAGCGGGGTCGCCTCGGCGGGGTCGCCCCAGCCCGACCACGACATCTCCGTCGGCACAGGTCCTCCTTCGGATCGCGTCTCGGCGCCGCGATTCGGCGCCGGGAGCAGTGCGTGACACTCTAGACCAATCTGTCACATCCGCTCGAGACGCGACATCCATGAGCGAAGGCGGACCCCGCCGGAGGACGCGTGGATCGGGGAACGCGCCGGCCCGTCACCGCGACGGCCATTGACGGCCGTCGGCGGCGGCGAGCTGGGAGACGCGGGCTCTCAGCCGGGGAGCTTGGCCGCGAGGACGTCGATCTGCTCGATCTGGGGCTCGGCGAAAAGCGTCCCTGCGTTCTCGCCGAGCGCGGCCGCGACCTGCCCGGAGAGATGGGCCTGGCGTCCGCTGTCGTCGGGGAACACGTCGAAGATGCCGAACGACGACGGTCCGAGCCGAATGGCGAACCAGGCGGTGGTCGCCGGCTCCTGCTCTACCAGAGGCAGTCCGTCGTTGAGAAAGCGCTCGACCTCGGCCTCTCTGCCGGACTCGGCCTCGATCCGGACCAGTAGCCCCTTGGTGACGGTCGTCGTGTCAGTAGCCATTGCGTGTTCCTTCTGTTGCCTACGGGAGTCGCCAGCTCAGTTAGGTCGTCCCCTGGGGCGATTCAACGAGCGATCCGAGGCTGAACCTCGACACCGCTCGGCTAGGCGCGATCGCCCCCGTCCACCGGCCGCAGTACCCGCGCCGGGACGCCGCAGACGATGACCCCCGCCGGTACGTCCCGCGAGACGACGGCTCCGGCCGCCACGACCGAGTCCTCGCCGACCGTCACGCCCTGGAGCACGGTCGCTCCCGCGCACAGCCAGACGCCGCGCTCGATCGTGATCGGCGCGGCCGTGATCTCGGCGCGCCTGCGCACCGGGTCGACCGGATGACCGGAGCTGATCAGGCTCACGTTCGGTCCGATGAAGACCTCGTCGCCGATCGTGATGCCCCCGATGTCGTTCAGGGTGCAGCCCTGGTTGATGAAGACGTCGCGGCCGACCCGGATGTTGATCCCCTGGTCGGAGTAGACGGGTGGGATCAGGCGGAACGTCGGGTCGCTCTCCGCGCCGGTCAACTCCGCCCACGCCTGGCGGATCGCGTCCTGATCGGCATACGGGATCCGGTTGAGCGCCTCCGTCTGCGCGATCGCCCGCGGAACCTGTTCGAAGATCGGCCGCGCCTCGGGCGCGCGCACCTCGATCGACCAGCCCCCGGCAGCGCCGCCACTCATCCGCCGAGGCTACGCGCGGCTGCGGCGCACCCACGTCGTGGGGACGCGTCGCGCCGGGAGCGCCGCCGCCCGCCGCTCACGAAACCCCGGCAGCTGCCGATGAGGGGGTGTGGATCTTCCCCGTCGTGCCGGTGGTCGGCCCCAGTCCGCCAGAGGGCGCCGACGTCGTCGGTCGCTCATCGGGCCGCTCGCTGCGGCGCTTGTCGTCCCTCTCCTCCTCCCCGCCGCCGGCGCGCACGCGGGAGTGCCGGATCGGGCCGGTGGCGAGCTCACCCAACTGCGCGGCGAGCGCGGATGCGTGGTCGACGACTCACGACCCGAGGGCGGCTGCACGAGCGCTCGCGCGCTCGACACCCCAGGGCCGTTCCGTGGCTCGCGCGCGATCGTCGTCAGCCCCGACGGCCGCAACGTCTACGTGGCCGCTTCGGGTAGCGATGCGATCACGGTCTTCGAACGCGATCGCCGCACGGGCGCTCTCAGTCAGCCGCGGGGCCGGGCCGGCTGCGTCGCCGCGGGTGGTTCCGGCGGTTGCATGCCCGCCATCGGACTCGAGAGCCCGAACTCGGTCGCGATCAGCCCCGACGGTGACAGCGTCTACGCGACGTCGCGGGCTTCGGGAGCGGTGACGAGCTTCGACCGCGACGCCTCGACCGGCAGGCTGACCCAGGCGGCCGTGGGCTGCGTCGCGACCGTGGCGGGCCCGGGGTGCACCGCCGGCCGCGCGCTGGCGGGAGCCGACGTGGTCGTCGTAAGCCCGGACGGCGAGAACGTCTACGTCGGCGCCTTCTTCGGCAACGCCATCGCGACCTTCGAGCGCGATCCGTCGACGGGCACGCTCACCCAGGCCGACGGCGTCGCGGGCTGCATCGCGGAGACGGCCTCGGAGGGCTGCGCCACGGCGATCGCGCTCGGCGCGCCCGAGGGCCTCGCCGCGAGCGCCGACGGCGACAGCGTCTACGTCGCGAGCGCCGCCTCGAACGCCGTCGCCGTCCTCGATCGCGACCCCACCGACGGTTCGCTGACCCAGCCCGCCGACGGCTGCGTGACGGACTCGCCGCTCGACGGCTGCGCGACCGGAACCGAGCTCGAGGGTGCAAACGCGGTCGCGATGTCGCCAGGCGACGAGAATGTCTACGCGACCTCGCTGATGAGCGACAGCTTCACGTCGTTCGCGCGCGCGACCGGCGGGGTCGAGCAGCTGCCCGGGACCACCGGTTGTCTCGTATTCCTGCGCGCGGTCGGCTGCTCGCTGGGCCACGCGATGGACTCGCCCGAGGGGCTCGACGTCTCCCCGGACGGTGAGAACGCCTACGTCGCCGCCTTCGGCTCGGGCGCGGTCGCGACCCTCGACCGCGACACGGACTCTGGCGCCGTGATGCAGAAGCCGGGCCGCTCCGGCTGCGTCGCTCGCCGCGACACGTTCGGCTGCAAGCAGGGCCGGCGCATGCAGGGCGTGAGCTCGGTGGTCGTCAGCCCCGACGGCCGCCACGTCTACGCGACCGCCGCACGCAGCGACGCCGTGAACGTGCTGCGCCGCGCGCCCTAGGCGGAGTTCCGCGCCCGAGCGCGAACCAGATTGCCGAGCCCTGACCCGAACGAACAGGAAGAGATGGACACCTCACCCGAGCGAGACCGCGCCCTCACCCGCAAGCAGCTGATCGGCTCCGGGGCCGCCGCGGCCGCAACCGCGCTGCTGAGCCGCGCGACCCCGGCGGCCGCGGGTGAGACTGCGGCCGGCGAGGGGGCGAGCGTCGCCGGAATGAACGTCGTCATGTTCATCACCGACCAGGAGCGCGCCGTCCAGCACTTCCCGCCGAACTGGGTGCGCCGCAACCTGCCCGGGATGCGGCGGCTGAAGCGAAACGGGCTCAGCTTCGATCGCGCCTACACGAGCGCCTGCATGTGCTCGCCCGCCCGCTCCTCGTTTTTCACCGGCTACATGCCGGCCCAGCACGGCGTCAAGTACACGCTCGAGGAGGACATGCCGGCCGACCAGTACCCGCAGGTCGACCTGCCGACGGACCTGCCGAACATGGCGAGCGTCATGGCCTCCGCGGGCTACGAGGTCGTCTACAAGGGCAAGTGGCATTGCTCGAAGCCGGTCGGCGAGGAGGCCGTCCCGGCCGACCTCGAGCGCTACGGGTTCTCGCGCTGGAACCCGCCCGACGCCGGCGGCAACCAGGACATCGACCAGGGCGGCGGCGGCGTCGCCGACAACGACGGCCGGTTCATGGACCAGGAGGGCAATCCGTCAGACGGCACCGAGGGCGCGCTCCAGTACCTCGAGAACGTCGCGCCCGGACAGCAGCCGTTCTTCCTCGTGATCTCACTCGTCAACCCGCACGACGTCCTCTTCTACCCCAAGAACTACGAAGCCGCCGACTACGACGACTCGTGGCTCGAGGGCGAGATCGACCTCCCCGCGACCGTCGACGAGGACCTCTCGACGAAGCCGTCGGTGCAGGCCGAGTTCCTGCGGATCTTCAACCTCAGCGGCAAGTTGAAGACGCCGGCGATGAAGCGCAACTACCTGAACTACTACGCCAACCTGATGAAGTCGTCCGACGCCTACCTGAGCGCCGTGCTCGACAAGCTCGAGGAGACGGGCCTGTTCGACGACACGCTGATCATCCGCACGTCGGATCACGGCGAGATGGGGCTGACGCACGGCGGGATGCGCCAGAAGAACTTCAACTCCTACGAGGAGGCGACACGGGTCCCGCTCGTGTTCTCGAACCCGCGCCTCTACCCGCGGGCGAAGAGCACCGACGCGCTCGTCTCGCACATCGACATGCTGCCGACCCTCGCGAGCCTCGTTGACGCGCCACCGTCGGCTCGCGCCGACTGGGAGGGCGTCGACTACTCCTCGATCGTCGAGGACCCCGACCGCGCGCGTCCGGTCCAGGACTACGTCATGTTCACCTACGACGACTACCAGTCCGGCCAGGCGAACGGCCCCTACCCGAAGCCGCCGAACCACCTGATCAGCCTTCGCGAGCGGCGCTGGAAGATCGCGCTCTATTACGACGTCGACGGCGACGAGCCGAATCAGTGGGAGATGTACGACCTCGACCGCGACCCGCTCGAGAAGCGCAACATCGCCTACCCCGGGTATCGCCGGACCGCGGAGCAGCGCAAGCAGTTCCGCCGCCTGCGGCGCAAGCTGCTGCGGGTCCGCGCGCAGCGGCTCCAGCCGCTGCCGCAGACCGAGCAGGCGAGCGTGACGGGCGCGCCGGCCTGAGCGCGGGCCCTGGCGTGCGTCCGGGCTAGCTCTCGGTCCGCGACAGCGCGGACTCGAGCGCGCCGACCAAGACCGGGACCTCGGCCTCGGTCAGGGCGAGCGGCGGGCGGATCTTCAGGACGTTGGCGTGCATGCCCGTCGTACCGACGAGCACTCCGAGCTCGCGCATCGCATCGCGAACCCGCTTGGCGCGGTCGCCGTCGGGCGCCAGGCTCGATCGGTCGCCGACGAACTCGACGCCGATCGCGAGGCCCACGCCACGTACGTCGGCGATCTCCGGATGCGACGCCGCGACCTCTCCCAGCGCGTCTCGCAACGCGCGTCCGGTCCGGTCGGTTCGCTCGATCACCCGCTCGTCGGCGATCACATCGAGGACGGCGAGCGCCGCGGCCGCGCTGACCGGATTGCCGCCGAACGTGCTGAACAGCGTCGAGCCGCTCGGCAGCTCGGAGAGGATCGCGCTGCGGGTGATCAGCGCCGCGACCGGATGGCCGTTACCCATCGGCTTGCCGAGCGTGACGAAGTCGGGGACGACGCCGAAGCGCTCGAAGCACCACAGCGCCTCGCCGGTCCTGCCGTGACCCGCCTGCACCTCGTCGGCGATCCAGAGGCCGCCGGCCTCGCGGGTCGTCCTGAGCAATGCCTGGACGTAGCCGGGGTCGGGGTCGAGGATCCCGTCGCTCGTCAGCACCCCGTCGAGGATCGCGGCGGCGAGCCCGAGGTCGCGCTCGCCCAGCCGGGCGACGGCCGCGGCGAAGTCCGAGCCGTCGAGGTGGGAGCCGCGGAGGGTGTCGGGCGGCCTCCAGGTCTCGACGTGCGCGGGCCGGGTCCCCGCCCACCCCTCGGGTGAGAGCGCGGCGGTCGCCTCGGTGATGCCGTGGTAGGCGAACTGCGTGCACAGGCCGCCGCGCGCCCCGGTCACCTGCGTGGCGATCCGCCATGCGAGGTCGTTGGCCTCGGATCCCGAGTTGACGAACAGCACGGTGTCGAGCTCGGGCGGGCAGGTCGCGGTGAGACGCTCCGCCAGCTCGATCGCGTCGGGGTGCAGGTAGCGGGTGTGGGTGTTGATCCGGCGCGCCTGGCGCGCGATCGCCGTCGTGACGCGCGGGTGCGCGTGCCCGATCGCGGGGACGTTGTTGTAGGCGTCGAGAAGGCGGCGCCCGGCGGTGTCGGTGATCCAGACGCCCTCCGCGCTCGCGACCTCGACCGGCTCGTCGTAGAAGAGCGGCTCCATCGTCGGGCCGAACGCGGCGGCTCGCCGCGCCGCGAGCGACCCGTCCGGCCGCCGCGTGCCGACGGCTCCGAACTCGCGGGCGAGCCGCTCCCAGCCCGTCGCCTCGAGCGTCCTCAGCATCGGCAGGCAGAGCTCGGCGAACTCCTCTGCGACGTCGGCCGACTCGTAGCCCTCCGCGGCCCGCCATGACTTGATCGCGATCGTGATCGCGCTCCGCGTCGCCCACGCGACGCCGAGCAACTCGAGTTCGATCTCCTCGAGCGGGGTCCGGCGCTGATAGCCGTCGACGACGAGACGCGCGGCGCGGAGCATCTCGTCACCGTCGCGACCGGCGGCCACCGAGTCGACCACCGACGCGAGGTCGGCGAGCAGCGCGGTGTAGCTCATGTCGCCGAAGTCGATGACCCCCGTGATCCGGCCGGCGTCGTCCGTGATCGTGTTGTCGACGCCGAGGTCGGTGTGCTCGACCTGCGCGCGCAGGCGGGGCCACTCGGGGGCGAGCCGGCGCTCGAACTCGTCGAGGACTCGAGCGACGATCGCGCGGCTCTCGGGATCGGCGACGGCATCGACCATCGGGCGGACGTCGAGCGCATGCTGGATGTCCCAGAGCATGCGGCGATGCGCGCGAGGGTGCTCGAAGCCTCGCAGCGCCAGGCCGAGCCTGGCCGCCGTCTCGCCCCACGCGCCCAGCGCCGCGTCGGAGAGGTCCGCGGCGACGATCCGGCTGTTGCCCGGCAGCGCCTCGTAGAGCCGCACCCAGTGCTCCTCGCCCCCGCCCCCGGCCCACCGCGCGCGCAGCGCGCCCGGCTCGTCGCCCGGTCGCGCTGGGCCGGGGTCGCCGCTCGCGGCCGGCCGCCACGGCATCGCCACCCGCAGCCCGGGATCCACCGCAATGACATGGAGCGCCGCCACGGCCTCCATGTCGAGCACGTCCGCATCCTCGGAGGCGTTCGACACCTTGAGCACCGCGACCAGCTCGCCCGCGTCCCCGAAGAGCCCGAAGGTGCGATCGCGCTCGCTGCCGAAGTCCCGGGCGGTGCCGGCGCGAAGTCCGAACAGGCTCGCGGCGATCTCGACGGCGTCGTCGGCCGTCAGGTCCGGCGGGTCGGTCTCCAGTACAGCGTCCATGCTCGTCCGCCCTTCGGGGTCAGCGCGACCACGCTACCGGTGGGCGCTCGAGCCGGAGGGGTCGCGAGGACGGTGGCCGCGGGATGACCCGGAGGCGCTGGTTCGCGTGATCGGTCCTCCCGTGGTCATCAGGCTCGGCGCCGAGCCGCCGCCGCGGCTTTACCCGCGCGCCTCGCCTGGACTAGATTGCGACCGTGCTGATCAGGGGACTCAGCGTGGCGGGACTCACGTCGATCCTCGCGCTCACGCTCGGGGTCGTGCCCTCGAACGCGTCCACCAGTGGTGACTTCGATGGCGACGGGCGCGACGACCTCGCTGTCGGGGTCCAGAGCGAGGACGTGGGCGGCGAGCAGCTCGCGGGCGCGGTGCAGGTGATCTACGGCGGGCGCAAGGGCCTGACGAGTCGCGACCGGATCTTCACCCGTGCGACCCGTGGCATCCGGGGAGCTCCCGGCGAAGACGGCTTCGGATCGGCCCTGGCGGTCGGGCGCTTCGATTCCGACCGCTTCGACGACCTCGCCATCGGGGTGCCGTTCGACGACCTCCCCGGAATCACCAATGCCGGCAGCATCCAAGTGCTCTACGGCGGGCCGAACGGACTGAGCGCCCGCGGCGACCAGCTCCTCACCCATGGCCAACGCGGCTTCGGCGGGCCGCCCCGGGACTTCGACGGCCTCGGGTGGACCCTCGCGACGGGCAAGCTGACGGGCGATCGGCACGACGACCTGGCGGTGGCGACGGTCGGCGGCCGGGTGGACGACGTGGACGGCGCGGGCTTCGTGGAGTTGCTGAGAGGCACGCGCCGCGGTCTTGTGACCCGCGGCGCCCAGCGTTTCTCCCAGGCGAGCGGTGGCTTGTCGGAGCAGCCCGAGACCTCGGACGGGTTCGGCTGGAGCCTCGCGACCGGCGACGTCGCGCGCAGCGGCCGGGTCGATCTCGCGATCGGCGTGCGCCGGGAGTCGGTCGGACTCGTGGAGGGCGCAGGCGCGGTGCACGTCCTGTTCGGGACGCGGCGGGGGGTCCGCGGACGCGGGAGCCAGTACCTCGATCAGGGCGTCGTCTACGGCGGCGGCGCGGGCGTCGACGGCGAGCCCGAGCCGGGCGACTTCTTCGGCGCCGCGCTGACGATCGCGCGCTACGACGACAGGCCGAAGGAAGACCTGATCGTCGGCGCTCCGTCGGAGGACGTCACCGAGGAGTCGCCGAGCCCGGTCGCGGACTCGGGGCTGGTGAGCTTCATCCCGGGCGGTCGCAACGGCCTGCGCACCGGACCGGGCCGGACGGGCGGACTGTTCGAGCCGTTCGCGAGCGGCGACTGGACCGCGGGAGCGAACTTCGGTTACGCGCTTGCTGCGGCCGACGTCGGCAAGAGCAGGCTCGAGGACGTCCTCATCGGCTCGCCGAACAGCGACGGCACGGGGGCGGTGGCAGTCGTCTACGGCGGCGGATCGGACGCCGACTCGATCCAGCAGGGCGAGGCCGGCGTGGCGGGATCGGGCGAGAGCGGCGACCTGTTCGGCACGGCGCTCACGGGCGGCCGCTTCGACGGCAGGGGCCCCGCGGATCTCGCGATCGGCGTCCCGGGCGAGGCGGTCCTCCCGGCGGGCGGGATCGGCGGCGCGCGAGGTGCCCCGGTGCCGATCGCCGATGCCGGCGCGGTGGCCGTACTGCCCGGCACCGGAGACGGGGTCTCGACGACCAGCGACCGGATCCTCACCCAGGGCGGCGCCGGGCTGGCCGGGGCGCCGGGACCCGGAGATGCCTTCGGAATCGCTCTCTCGAGCGCCGGATCGGGCCCGACGTTCGACTAGGCCACCGACCCTGAACGAAAAGGACCCGCTCGCGAGAGCGGGCCCTTCTGGAATAGCGGGGGCAGGATTTGAACCTGCGACCTCCGGGTTATGAGCCCGGCGAGCTACCTGACTGCTCCACCCCGCGGCGGACCCGCGATTATAGGCGGTCCTCAGGTGCTCGCCAAGGCTTTGCACGCGGGCGTGCGCGGCGGAGCGTTCGGGCCGCCGCGGCCGGGTAGGCCACGTGCCATGACCGACTCAGACAAGCGCACCGAGACCGATGAGCCCGCCGATCCCGACGCCGCCGCCAAGCAGGCCGAGGGCATCAACCCGGCCGACGGCCCGGGCCCCTACGGCAACCCGGACGTCGACACGGAGAAGCTCGAGAAGGTCGAGGACGAGATCGACTCCGTAGGCCCGAACTAGGCCGCCGGGAGCGCCGGGCGCCGCTGCGGCGCCCGGCGGCTCTCGCTCCTGCGATCGGTACGCGGCCCTCCATGGGGCCTGCCGCACCTACTCCTCAGGAATCTCCGAATCGCGGAGGTGGCGCTCCTCGTAGGTGTGCTCGGCGGTCGCCGCCGGCCCGGCGTCCTCGTCCTCGGGCGAGGCGAGAACGTCGGGGGTTCCGTCGTCACCCTTGTCGGCGTTCTCTCCGGCCTCGCGCTCCTGCTCGTACATCAGCATCGCCGGATCGAGCTCGGGGTTCTCGGACTGGGCGTCGCCGAGCGAGGACTCGCCGAACCCCTCCTGGTCAGCGTGTGATCTATCGGTCATGCGCGTCGCCTACCCGGCCCGTCGCGGCCGACGACGGCTCGCCCGGCAAGCCTCGTTTCGCTCAGAGCGATCCGACCGAAGACCTCCCCGCGCGGTCCCTAGGATCGACCGTCGGGGTGCGGGTGGCGGTGATCGACATGGGGACGAACTCGACGCGGCTGCTCGTCGCCGATGCCGCGACGAACGACCTGACCGAACTCGAGCGGCGCTCGACCGTGACCCGCCTCGGTCGCGGCGTCGACGTCTCGAACCGGCTCGCCGACGAGGCGATCGCCGACGTCTGCGACACCGTCGGCGACTACCTCTCGCTCGCCGCCGAGCTCGAGCCCGAGCGCACGGTCGCGGTCGCGACGAGCGCTGTCCGCGACGCCGACAACGGCTCCGCGTTCATCGCCGAGCTCCGCGAGCGCTTCGCCCTCGGCGCCAGGGTCCTCGACGGCGACGAGGAGGCCCGGCTCATCTACACCGGCGCGGTCGCGGGCCGGGGCGCCGGCGAGAGCGGTGACGGCGCGACGCTCGTGGTCGACATCGGCGGTGGCTCGACCGAGCTCGTGGCGGGGCGCGGCGACGAGGTCGGATTCCACGTCTCGCTCCAGGTCGGAGTCGTTCGCCACACCGAGCGCCATCTGCAGACAGACCCGCCGCGCCAGTCCGAGCTCGAGAGCCTGGCCCGAGACGTCCAGCGACGGATCGACGCGGCCCGGATCCCAGAGGACCTGCGGATCACGCGGGCGCTCGCGACCGCCGGCACCCCGAGCTCGCTGGCGGCGATCGACCAGCGACTCGTCGAGCCGTCGAAATCCGACACGCACGGCTACTCGCTCGAGCGCGACCGGATCCAGCGGATCTGCTCGTCGCTCGCCACGAAGTCGCTCGACGAGCGGCTGCGGGTCACCGGGCTGATCCCCGGCCGCGCGCCGACGATCGTCGCCGGCGTCGTGATCCTGATCCAGGTCATGCGAGCTTTCGGGCTCGAGGAGATCGAGGTCTCCGAGCACGACATCCTCTGGGGTGCCGCACTCGAGGCCGCGGCTTGACCGAGCACCTCCCGCAGATGCTGCGCGCCGGGGTCGGCGAGCCTGTGATCCTGCTCCACGGGGTGACGAACAACGCGAGCGTGTGGTCGCAGGTCGTCCCGCTCGTCGGGCGCGAGTTCGACGCGATCGCGCCGACGGCGCTCGGACACCTCGGCGGTCGCGAGCCGAGCGTCCGGCCGGCCCGGATAGCGCATCTGCTCGACGACCTCGAGCTGACGATGGACCGGCTCGAGATCGAGACCGCGCACTTCGCCGGCAACTCGATGGGCGGCTGGATGGCACTCGAGATGGCACGCCGCGGACGCGCGCGAAGCGTCTGCGCGCTCTCCCCCGCCGGCACCTGGGACGGTGATTCGGGCAAGCACCGCCGGACTCGAAGCCTCATCCGAATGTCGGCGGTCGCCGCCCGGATCGCCACCCCGACGCTCGGGGTCACCTCGCGCAGCGCCACGCTGCGAAAGCTCTCGTTGCGAAGCGCCGCCGAGCACGGCGACCGCGTCCCGCCCGCGGTCTTCCGCGCGGTCGCCGAGTCGTCGGCGAACTGCGTCGTGATGGACGACATCCTCGCGACCGACGAGACGCTGCTCGAGCTCGACCCGGTCCCGTGCCCGATCTCGATCGTCTGGTCCGAGTTCGACCGCATCCTGCCGCTGAAGGTGAACGGGCAGAACGCCCGGAAGCTCGTACCTGGCGCCGATTGGTCGGTGATGCGGGGCGTCGGGCACGTGCCGATGCTCGACGACCCCGAGGGCGTGGCGCGGAGAATCGTGGAGCACGTTCGGGCGGCGGAGGCTGCGGGCGGCTGAGCGCGAGCGGGCCGCGCGTCTCGTCCCCGCGCTCGGCTCCCCTCGAGAGCGCGTGGGGGGCCGAGAGGGATCGCCTAGACGAGAACACCGAGGGAGGGCGGCTCGATCTGGCCGGTGGGCCCGTGGATGCCTGCTCGGTCGAGCAACGGTCCCAGGACCCGCTCTACCTCTCGGGGACGAGCGGTGACCTGGTCCCAGGTGAAGCGGAGGGTGTCGATCCCGCGCTCGGCCTTGAGCAGCGCGTCTCGCCGACGGTCGCGCCGCATCGCTCGGGGCGTCGCGTGGTCGCGGGCGCCGTCGGTCTCGACGCACAGCTTCAGGTCGGGCCAGAAGAAGTCGAGTCGGAAGCGCTCGCCCCCGAGCTCGATCGGGTGCTGAAGCCGCGGCTCGGGCCACGCGTTCGTGCGGACGAGCGCGAGAAAGCGGTCCTCGAGCTCGGACTCGGTCGCGTCGAACGCGCCGCCGAGCGCGAGGACGCGGTTCAGGCGCGAGCGCCCGCGGTGGCGAGCGCCGGCGCGGACGCTCGCCGAGCGGACCTCACCGAGATCGAACAGCCCTGCCTTGTCGGCGGCGTCGACCGTGCGCTCGAGACCTCGGTCGTCGAGCTCCGGAGCGAGGTCGACGATGGTGCGACCGACGCTCGTACAGGGAATCGCGTCGGCGAGGGTGAGATCCGCCGGGTCGAGCACCGACACGCGGACGGCGAGGCCCGGACCGCTCGCTCGCCGCGGGGCGACGAGCTCGATCCGCGAGATCGCCGTCGGCCGGATGCCGAGCGCGCTCGCGGCGGTCCGGCACCGCAGCGCCGACCCCGGCACCGACAGCGTCGCCGCGATCCGCCGCGACTCGCGGGTCAGAGCGGTGTGGCCGACGGCGTAGACCCCACGGCGCACGCGAAACAGCCGCCCGCGCTCGACCCACGTCCGTACGGTCGAGCCTGCGATCCCGAGGCGCCGCAACTGCTCGAGGCCGACGACGCCGTGCTGGCGCGAGGCGAGCCGCGCCACAGCGGGCCAGCGCTCGGCCGCTGACAGCTCCGGCTCGAACACTTCGGGACGACCTGCGAGTTCCGTCCCATAGTGAGACGGAATCTGCAGGTCGTTCCGCATGGCCCCCACGCTCGCCCCGCCGGGCGCGCGGAACAAGGCGGGCGTGTGGAGAAACCGCGACGCGTTCGTGGCCGGACCGCAACCTCGGCGGGTCGGGTGCGTTTCTACCCCTCAGAGACCGGGCGGGCGGCACCCCAAGGACGGGGCGCCGCCCGCCCGCGTCTCGTTTACGCCCGCGCTGCCGCGCCCGTCGTCCAGCGGCGCGGGCCGCCCCGCCGCCCGCCTATTCGACGTCGAGCGAGTACTCGAGCAGCTCTTCGCTGTGCCCGCCGACGCGGTTGTAGACCTTCTGCGCGCGGTGGTTGTCGGGCATCGTCAGCCACTCGACGGCCGGCGAGCCGGCGGCGCGGGCGCGGTCGGCGATCGCCTCGATGAGCGCGTCGGCATGGCCGCCACCGCGTGAGTCCGGATCGACGAAGAGGTCGTCGAGGAACGGGATCCGCGCGCCGCGAAGGCTCGACCACTTCCACTGGCAGTGCGCGAAGCCGACGGGCACGTCGGACTCGTCGGTCGCCACGAGGATGAACGCCTCGTCGTCCCGCGCGGCGGTCTGCGAGCGGATCAGCTCGCGCAGGCCGGAGTCCGGCGGGTCGGTCTCGTAGAAGGTCGTGTAGCCGCGAAAGAGCTCGAGCAGACGCTCGGCGTCAGCCTCGGTGGCCTCGCGGATCGCCACGGCTAGCCCCTGCCCGAGATGACGTCCCAGGCGCGGCGCAGCTTGTCGCCGAGATCGTCGGGGGCGGTGTCGTCGGGATCGGCCTCGAGGACGGCGGGGCTCTCGCCGGGCTTCGGCAGCCCGTCGACGCCGGCACGGTCCAGCGTCAGGACCACTCCGCGATCGTAGATCCGCTCGACGTGGGCGGCGTCGCAGAAGCGGTGGGCCCCGGGGAGCACGCTGCGGTCGATGACGAGGCCGTCGAAGATGTCGACCTCCTCGTCGGCGAGGACGTGCTCGACACGCCCGACCTTCTCGCCGTCGGAGGAAAAGACGTCAGTGCCGTCGGCCAGAGTCAGGTAGGAGGCGGGCGCGCCGAGATCGCTCATGGCGCGAGCCTAACGCCCACCCCGCGGCCCGCTACTGAGCCGCTTCGGCCTTCGCGAGGTCGAGCTCGGCCTGCACCGCCTCGACCTGGTTCGGCACCTCGAGGCGCTGCTCGAGCACGGCGACCGCCTCGCGATAGCGACCGGATAGCCGCAGCGCGTTGCCGAGGTTGTAGAGCGCGAACGCGTAGGTGTCGCCGACCTCGGGATCGGAAGCGACGACGGCCCGGCGCAGGATCGGGATCGCGGCCTCCGGGTCGCCGCCGTCGATCAGACTCTTGCCCTCCGCGTCGAGTTGCGCGGCGAGGTCCGGATTGTTCCCGCTCGGGACCGGCACGACGTCTTCGGGCGAGAACGTGTCGCCGGTCGCGCCGCCCCCCGAATCCGAACCCGAACCCGAGCCCGAAGAATCCGTGGCCGAGGAATCGGATCCCGAGGAGCCCGAGGAACCGGACCCCGAGCTCGCGCCCCCGGAGTCCGCGGACCCACCGCCCGAGTCCGAACCCGATTCGCCGCCGCCGCCCGACAGCGCGAGGACGAGCCCTACGACGACGATGGCCGCCAACGCGATGACCGCCGCGATTCGTGGCAGCAGCGGGCTGCGCCGCGTGATCGGCGGCGGCGGGACGAAGCCCTGCGGCGGCGTCGAGGGACCGCGTCGCGAGGGCTCCGAAACTGCCGGCTCCCGAGGCGGAGGCGACGGTTCGGGCTCGGGCTCGACCGCGGGCACCGGCGCGGCCACCGCGCGCGTCGTCGCGGTGCGGTCCTCGCCACGGGCCGCCGGCGCCGCCTCGATCCGCCTGCGCACCTGGCGCGCGGAGGCCGGGCGCCGCTCCGGCACGTCGTCGGCCATCTCCGCCGCGATCGCCTCCAGCTCCGCGTCCGGGCGCTCGCGCAGCAGCTCCCCGAGCACGATCCCGGTCGAGTAGAGGTCGGCGCGCTCCGTGAACTCCTCGCCCGCCATGACCTCGGGCGCCATGTAGCGGGCCGACCCCAGGACCTGGCCGGGGTTCGTGACGGCCGGCGCGTCGCGCGGCCGCGAGATCCCGAAGTCACCGAGCTTCGCCGACCCGTCGGCGCTCAGCATCACGTTCGATGTCTTGACGTCGCGGTGGAGTACGCCGGCCGCGTGCATGTGCTCGAGCGCGGCGAGCAGCTCGCTCGCGAGCCTGCGCGGCTCGGGCGGGTCGCCGGCCTTCAACCGGTCGGCGAGCGTGCCACCGGGGATGTGCGCCATCACGAGGTAGGGCCGCGGCCCCTGGGGCTCGAAGTCGTAGACGTCGACGAGGTTCGGGTGCGAGAGGCCGGCGGCGACGCGCGCCTCGCGGCGGAAGCGCTCCATCCACGCCGACTCGCCGACGATCATCTCCGAGATCAGCTTGATCGCGACGTCGCGGCCGAGCAGCTCGTCGCGGGCCAGCCACACCGCCGCCATCCCGCCCGCTCCCAACCGGCGCTCGAGGACGTAGCGCCCGTCGCGCAGGGTCTCGCCGCGGCGGAGCAGCATGAACTCGCCCGGCACGCCGGGGTTCGCACCGGTCTCGCGATCGGGGAGGTCCACTCCCAGCATCCTTCCACGCTGAGCTGGGAAAACACTCATCACCGCGCGCTCGGCGTGCGCGACCTTCGATTACTCTCGAGCGCCCTTGACCGACGCGACGGCACAGGGTCCGGCCGCGGGCGGCGAGAAGGTCACCCCGGCGATGCGCTGGACGCTCGTCGCGATGACGCTCTCGGCGAGCATGATCCTCGTCGACCAGACCGCAGTCCCGATCGCCACGCCAGAGACCGTCGAGGACCTGAACGCCGCGATCTCCGACGGCCAGTGGATCCTGACCGCGAACATCGTTCCGCTCGCGGCGTTCCTCGTCCTCGGTGGGCGGCTCGGCGACATCTACGGGCTCAAGCGCGTCTTCCTGATCGGCGCCGCGATGTTCGCCGCCGCGACGGCGCTCGCCGGCTTCTCCCAGGACCTGCCGATGATGCTCGCCGCCCGGCTCATCCAGGGCTGCGGGGCGGCGCTGATGATGCCGACCTCGGTCGCGATCGTCTCGGCGACGTTCCCGCTGAAACGCCGCGGGACCGCGCTCGGGATCCTCGCCGGCGGCTCGGCGTTCTTCGCCGCCTGCGGCCCCGTGATGGGCGGCCTGCTCACGTCGATCGACTGGCGTCTCGTCTTCCTGATCAACGTCCCGCTGGCACTGGGCGCGATCGCGCTGACGCTCAGACACACCCCGAATCTCGGCGCTCAGACCGGGGCTGAGCGCGTCGACGTCCCCGGCGCCCTGACGTTCGCCGGGGCGATCGGGTCGTTGATCTTCGGCCTCAGCCAGGGCCAGGCGATCGGTTGGGGCACGACGGAGGTGATCGTCTCGCTGAGCGCCTTCGTCGTCCTGCTCGTCGCGTTCGTAGTCGTCGAGCTGCGCTCATCGCACCCGATGATCGAGTTCCGCCTCTTCCGCCACGCGAACTACCTCGCGGCGAACATCTCGCAGATGCTGGCCGGGGTCGTCGAGCTCGGTCTCGGTTTCCTGATGCCGTTCTTCATGCTGCTCGTGATCGGCGTCGACCCGGCGATCGCCGGCATCGCGCTGATCCCCTCCACGCTCCCGATCATCCTCGCGGGGCCACTCGCGGGGCGGGTCTTCGACAAGATCGGCGGGCGCCTGCCGTTGACCCTCGGTTTCCTGATCCTCGCGGGGTCGGGCGTGGCGCTGGCGATCGCCGCCGGCCAACAGTCGATCGTCGCGCTGATGCCGGGACTGGTCCTGCAGGGCATCGGCCTCGGGATCGTGCTCACGGTCAACGACCCGACCGGCCTGACCGCCGTACCCGACTCCGACCAGGGGCAGGCCGCCGGCGTCATCAACACGACCGAGCAGCTCGGCGGGGCGATCGGCATCGCCGCCCTGCTCGCGGTCGAGATCGGCTACTACAAGACGAAGCTCTTCGAGCGGCTGGCCGAGAAGGGGATCAACCCGACCGAGGAGCAGATCGCCGAGGCGAAGGGGTTCATCCTGCGCGCCGAGCGCGAGGGACTCCAAAACGCCTACGCCGAGTACGGGCGGAAGAACGAGGTCGTGCGGACGTCGTTCGACGATGTCCTCGATGCCCACATCCAGGGCTTCGAGCTCGCGTTCTACGTGTCGAGCGGCGTCGCGCTGGTCGGCGCGCTGATCATGTTCGTGCTGGTCCGAAAGCAGTCGCGGACGATCGGCCCGGTCCGACACCGGCGCTCACGCTGGCGCCACGCTCCCGCCCCGGGGAGCTCGGTCGATCCGTCCGCGGACGACCGCCCGGGCGCCACCGATCCGACCTGAGCGCAGGTATCTTGAGCGCTCGGCGTGTCAGGAGGGGCGCGCTGACGACGACACCCGAGGAGACGCCGACGGACTTGGCCCCCTTTCGTGACCGATCAGACATCGAGCTCGACGCATTCACCGAGGAGGAGCTCCTCACCCAGATGCGCGCGGCTCGCGAGCACGGTGACGGTGCCGCGGAGCGGAGAGCCCGTGACGTCCTCGCGTGGAAGGTCGGCACCAGGCTCGAGCCGCGCTTGCGGCTGCGGCTCAAGGGCGAGAGCGAGTCCGCCATCGAGCAGATCCGCGACGCGATCATCGACTCGCTGCTCAAGGCGGAGTACGCGGGCGAGACGATCGGAGAGGTGCGCTCGTTCGCGAACACCGTTTTCGAGCGCCGGGTCGCCGACCACTACCGGCGCAAGCGGCTGCGGACCACCGAGCTCGCCGAGGAGAACCTCGACGAGGAGGAGGGCCCCGTCGGAGCCGTTCTGCTCGAGGAGAGTGAGAGCGGGGCCGTCGAGGTGCAGATGGTCGCCGACGACGTCCTCGCCGCCCGCAACCCGATACACGTCCGCGTCGTCAATCTCTATCTCCAGGGACGTCCGTCGAAGGAGATCGCCCGAATCGTGAACGACGAGCACGAAGACGAGCTCGGCTCGCCGATGACAGCGGCCAACGTCGATCAGATCACGCGACGCTTTCGCCGCGACATCGCCGACGCGATGGGAGGCGGCGCGTGAGCGAGAGCTACGACGCCGTCGACGAGGCGCTGGTCGCCTACGCCAGGGCGCACGCCGAGGACCCGTCGACCGACCCGGTCCCCTACCTCGAACGGGTCCCAGCCGACCAGCAGCCGTTGCTCGAGCAGCTGCTCGACGCCTACCTCGCCCACGCGCCCTCGCCGGCGTTCGATCGCGAGAGGTTCGAGAGCTCGTGGGTGCGGGACGCCGTCGACCGGTTCTATGCCGATACTCAGACGCGGCCCGTTGAGGGCTGGCGTTCGCTCCTACCGCGGCTGCGCGACCGCGCCGAGCTCACCCGCGAGCGGCTCGTCGCCGAGCTCGCGAAGGCGCTGAACGCCCCCGAGCGGGTGGAGAAGGTCAGCGTCTACTACCACGAGATGGAGCAGGAGCGGCTCGACCCGGACGGGGTCTCCGACCGTGTCTTCGACGCGCTCGGCGCGCTGCTCAGCGAGAGCGCAGAGACGATTCGAGCCGCGGGCCGGCGGATCGCGCCCCCGGCTTCGCCGGGAACAGCCCCCACCTTCGCCCGCACCGCCACGCCCGACCCGCAGTACGAGTACGACGCGCTCGTGACGCCGGCTGCGGCGAGCGCGACTCCGGACGACGAGTGGGACGAGGTCGACGAGCTGTTCCGGGGCGCGGCGCCCGATACCGGCGAGGCGCGGCCACCCGAGTGAGCCCGCCCGACGTCGAGGAGATCGAGGTACGAGCCGAGCAGGTTCTCGCCCGGGTTCCGGAATGGATGTGGGATGGCGAGACGCTCCCCGTCCCGGTCGAGACGATCGCCGACTCGCACTACGGGATCCTCGTCCGCGACGTGGCCGACCTCGGCGCCGCGCCCGGCTGCCCGCCGCTCGCCGAGGGCCAGTCGCTTTCCGGGCTGCTGCTCGCCGCCCGCGGCGAGATCTGGGTCAACGCCGCCGAGGCGCGCGAGTGGCCGGGACGGCGGCGGTTCACGATCGGCCACGAGCTCGGCCACTGGGAGATGCACCGCAGCGGTCAGCAGTCGCTGTTCTGCCGCAAGGCACAGGTGGCGCCCGAGGACGCGAAGGCCGACACCCGGCCGGCGCTTCCGGTGACCGAGGAGGAGGCGAACGCGTTCGCCGCGGCGCTGCTCATGCCGCGCCATCACCTGCGCGAGGTCTACGGCGCCGATCGCGACTTCGCCCGTCTGTGCGCGCGCTTCGGCACGTCGGCGGCCGCGATGGGTAAGCGGCTGCACGACGTCGTCCCGCGCTCCTAGCGGGCCGACGCCGCCCCCTCAGCAGCGCTTGCGGCTCATCGCCTGAGCGAACTGCTCGGCGTCGAGCGCGGGCGCCTCGAGCGGCGTGAGCTCCGGCCGCTCGGCGCGCAGCCCGTCGAGGACGATCGTCGCGATCCGCGTCCAGGCGTCGGGCGATACGTCGCGTCGGCGACCTCTTCGGCCGCAAGTGGGCGTTCATCGGCGGCCTGCTCGGCTTCTCGATCGCCTCGGCGATCGGCGGCGCGGCACCGTCGTTCGAGGTGCTGGTCGCGGCGCGCGCCCTGCAGGGCGTGTTCGGCGCGATCCTCGCCCCGAGCGCGCTGGCGATGCTCTCGACGATCTTCACCGCGCCCGAAGAGCGCGGCAAGGCGTTCGGCGTCTTCGGCGCGATCGCCGGCTCCGGCGCCTCGGTCGGTCTGCTGCTCGGCGGCGTTCTGACCGAGACGCTCGACTGGCGCTGGTGCCTCTACGTCAACCTGCTGCTCGCGATCCCCGCCGCGATCATGGCCTTCCGCCTGCTGACCAACGAGGTGCAGCCGAATCGGCCGAAGATCGACATCCCGGGCACGGTCACCGCGACCGGCGGCCTGTTCGCGCTCGTCTACGCGTTCTCTAACTCCGAGACCGAGTCCTGGGGCCACCCGGTGACGATCATCGGCCTCGTCGCCTCGGCGGTGCTGCTGTTCGCGTTCGTGATGATCGAGCGCCGCACCGAGCACCCGCTGCTGCCGCTTCGGATCGTCCGCGACCGGACGCGCTCGGGCGTCTACGCGGCGATGGGCCTGTCGGGCGCGGCGATGTTCGCCGTGTTTCTGTTCCTGACGTACTTCATGCAGCAGAACCTCGGCCTGACCCCGATCCAGACCGGCCTCGGCTTCCTGCCGATGACGATCCTGATCATGGGCTTCGCGATCCTCGTCAACGTCAAGCTGCTCGACCGGTTCGGGCCGCGTCCGCTGATGTTCGCCGGCTCGCTGATGGGCGCCGCGGCGCTCGTCTGGTTCGCCCAGCTCGAGCCGAACTCGAGCTATGCGGGCCACGTCCTCCCCGGCCTCGTGGTGATGGGCATCGGGATGGCGAACATCTTCGCCCCCGGGTTCCAGACCGCGACGGCGAACGTGCCGCAGTACGACTCCGGCGTCGCCTCGGCGATGATCAACACGATGCAGCAGGTCGGCGGCTCGCTCGGCACCGCGCTGCTCTCGTCGATCTTCGCCAGCGCCGTCACCTCCTACGTGGCGAGCAACCCGCCGAGCGCCGGGCTCGAGGCCGCGGCGACTGTCCATGGCTACACGGTCGCCTTCTGGGTCGGGGCGGGCATGTTCCTGCTCGCGGCGACCGCGGTCTTCGTCCTGATCAAGCCGACCCGCGCGCAGATCGAGGCGATCGAGACCGGCGAGGCCGAGCCCGTCCCGGCCTAGCGCAGGGCGCCGACCGAACGGCGCCCTCGCATCCGCACCCGCATCCGCACCGAACGACCTGCAGATAGCGATGCATAGTGAGTCGAAATCTGCAGGTCGTTCGCCGTCGCGCTTCTCCGTGACCCACAACACATGCATGGTGCATGCATTGTTGGGTACATTTGCTTGCAATGAGCAAGCAATTTCGATCCGAAGCTGGAGTCACGCCGCTCCTCAACGAGATCCGTGGGATCGGCGCGATCCTGCGTGAGCTGCAGCGCCGCGCCTCGCTCCCTCGCGTCGCCGGCGGCTGGGGAGTGCTCGCCCAACTCGATCGCTCCGGGCCCTCTCGCGTATCGGCGCTCGCGCGCGAGCTCCACGTCGACGCCTCGGTCGCGAGCCGCCAGCTCGCGGGCCTCGAGGAGGCCGGCTACGTCGAGCGCGAGCGCGACCCCGAGGACGGACGTGCCTGGCTCTATGACCTGACCGGCGAGGGCACCGCCGGGCTCGCCCGCGTGCGCTCGACGCTCTCGGCGGAGCTCGACGCCGCGGTAGAGGACTGGGACGCCGAGGACGTCGAGGTCCTGGTCACCGGACTCGCGCGGCTCAACCGCGACTACCGCCGCGTGATCGGCATCGGCGCCGACGACGCCGCGACCGACGCCGGCGAGACCACCGAGGAGGTGCCCGCGTGAGCGCGACCGCAGAGACGCGCTCCGAGCACGGTCCCGACCTCTCCCCCGCGGCCGAGTCGAAGATGACCCACCGCGAGATCCTCGAGGCCCTCTCCGGTCTGCTGCTCGGCCTGCTCGTCGCGATCCTCTCCTCGACGATCGTCACCACCGCGCTGCCCCAGATCGTCCCCGACCTCGGCGGCAGCCAGACCTCCTTCACCTGGATCGTCACCGCGACCCTGCTCGCGATGACCGTCTCCGTGCCGATCTGGGGCAAGCTCGCGGATCTGACCGACCGCAAGGCGCTCGTCCAGACGGCGCTCGTCATCTACACGGTCGGCTCGATCCTCGCCGGCCTCTCGCAGTCGGTCGGCTGGCTGATCGGCGCTCGCCTGATCCAGGGCATCGGCGTCGGCGGCCTGATGAGCCTGACGCAGGTGATCCTCTCCGACCTCGTCTCGCCCCGCGAGCGCGGCCGCTACATGGGCTACCTCGGCGCGACGATGGCGATCGGGACCGTCTGCGGCCCGCTGCTCGGCGGCGTCATCACGGACTCCGCGCTCGGCTGGCGCGGCTGCTTCTTCGTCGGCCTGCCGATCGCGCTCGCCGCGCTCCTCGTCCTCCAGACGCGCCTCCACCTCCCCGCCCAGGCCAAGCGCCGCGTCCACATCGACGTCCCCGGCGCACTGCTGCTGTCGGCCGGTGTCTCGCTGCTGCTGATCTGGGTCTCGTTCGCGGGTGACTCGTTCGACTGGGCCTCGTGGCAGACGGCGGTGATGGTCCCGGGCAGCCTGCTGCTCGTCGCCGCAGCCGTCTTCGCCGAGCGCCGAGCCCCTGAACCGCTCGTCCCGCTCGAGATGTTCGCCAACCGCACGATCGTCCTCGCCGTGATCGCGAGCGGCGCGGTCGGCGTGGCGCTGTTCGGAACCTCGGTCTTCCTCAGCCAGTACATGCAGCTCTCGCGCGGCTACAGCCCGACCGCGTCCGGCCTGCTGACGATGCCGATGGCGATCGGGATCCTCGTTTCCTCGACGCTGATCGGACGGCGGATCTCGCGGACCGGCAACTACAAGCCGTGGATGATCACCGGGACGGTGATGTTGGCCGTGGGCCTCGCGCTGATGGGCACGCTCGACGAGACGACGAACCTGTTCGAGCTCGGCGGCTTCATGGCGATCATCGGCCTCGGCGTCGGGATGACGATGCAGAACCTCGTGCTCGTCGTCCAGAACACCGTGCCGCGGAACCGCACCGGAGCCGCGAGCTCGCTCGTCGCGTTCACCAGGACGCTGTTCGGCACGCTCGGCGTTGCCGGGCTCGGGGCGGCGCTCGCGGCGAAGGTCTCGACGTCGATCACAAGCGGTCTCGCCGAGGCCGGGATCAACGCGCCGGCCGGCGGCTCGGGATCGGTCCCCCAGCTCGACACCCTCCCGGACCCGGTCCGCCAGATCGTCGAGCACGCCTACGGCGTAGGCACCGCCGGGATCTTCCTGATCGCAGCCCCGCTCGCGCTGATCGCGATCCTCGCGGTGTCCCTCCTACCGCGCGTCGAGCTCGGCACGAAGAGCGGGATCGACGAGCTGCGTGAGAAGGAGCGGGCCGAGTTGATGGCGGAGCCAACCATGCCGCCCACGAGCGCCCCGGCCGACCATCACGTTCGGCCCGTCGCAGCCGCCCCGCGTTAGAGCTGCGCCCGGGCGCCTAGCGCGCGATCGCGCCCGTCTGGGCGCGCAGGCAGACGGTCGTCGCCGTGGCCTTGCGGTCGACGACCGCGTAGTACTTGCCGACCGGGAGGACCGGACCGGCCATGATCTCGTAGCGGCCCTTCGAGTCGGTCTGATCGCTGCCGAGCTCGAAGCGCTCACCGCCTTCCGGCTTGACGTAGACGGTCACCTTCCGGCCCCGCTCGCATCGCAGGACCTTCGAGCCGACCTTGCCCGTGAACGCGCCCGCCTCGGACGAGTAGCTGATGTCGATCGACGTGCCGAACTTCTTCTTCGTCGCGCCAATGGCGGACGGGACGAGCAGGATCGCGGCGATCGCGACGACGGCGAGAGAGGCGAGAAGGCGCTTGGTCATGCGAGCAGAATACGCCCCCGTTCAACCGCCGCGACCCATCAAGGCGCCACCGGCCGCGACCGCTGAATCGCCCGCGTCCCGATGACAGCGCCGCCCGTGCGGCGCCGCCGCTCAGTCGCGTCGCCAGTCGCGCACGCTTCGCGGCTGGGCCGCGAGGCGCTGTGCGAGCTCGGTGATGAACTGCTCGGAGAGCCGGTTCTCCTCGGCTCGGCGCGCTCGCCTCGCCTCGATCCCGTCGTCCTCGGAGCGCTCGCCGAGCCCTGCCGTGTCGTTCTCTGCTGCCCCCATGCCACACGGTTCGACCGGCCGGGCGCGCCGCTTTAGCGACCGGACGAATGGGCGATGGGGCGAGAACCCCGCGGGCTCAGCGCTCTCCCGCGGGCGAGATCGACGGCGACCGATCGCCGCCACAGACCGCCCCTCGCACACGCTTGCGCTCGACCTTCGCGTAGTAGCTGTCGAGGATGATCAGATCTCCGAGGCTGATCGCGTAGCGCCCGCGGCGGTTCGCCCGGCCGCTCGCGACCATGATGTCGTCATCGGGCTGCGTCGTCTCGTTCTCGCGGAAGATCAGGACCCGTCGGCCTCGCTCGCAGCGTCCGATCCGGGACTCGACCCGCCCCTTGACGACGAACTCCATCGTCGACTGGTCGAACCGAGCGGTGACGGTCGAGGGCGCTCGGTCGCGGCCTCCGTCGCCGAAGGCGCTGGAAGTCGAGAGCGCCGCAGCCGCCACCACGCACACCGCGAGCTTCAGAAGGCTCCGTCTCATAACCACCCCGATCGGTTTCGCCCCTCGGGTGAACCTAGGGTCGGCGCGGCGCCGCGGTCAAGCGATCGCCGCCTGGGGCTAGCCCTGGTCGAGCTCGCCGACCAGCTCGTCGAGTCGCAGCTCGCGAAGCTCGCCCGAGACGGCGTCGAGCTCGGACTTGCAGAAACCGATCAGCCCCTTCGCCTCGCGGCAGAGCTCGAGCGTCTCGCGAAGCTCGGCCTCGCCCGAGTCGAGCCGGGCGATGATCAGCTCGAGCCGCGCCACCGCGGACTCGTAGCTCGGCGCGGCTTCCGCCTCGCCCGGCTGCGGCGCGTCCGGTTGCGGCGGGTCGGTCACGACTCCTCCGTCTCGTCGGCTCGCACGCCCACAGCATCGTCGGCGAAGCGGACGTCGAAGCGTCCGGCCCGGCGCGCCGCCGCAGCGCTGGTCACCGGCTCGCCCTGCGCGGACTCGACGCGCGCGTAGCCGCGCTCGAGCGTGCGCTGCGGATCGTGGGCCCTGACCGCCTGCTCGAGCCCTCGAAGCCGTGCCCGCTCGACCGTCGCGCCGGCCGCCTGCGTGCCCTTGCGAGATACGACGAGCGCGTGGGTCGCGGCGAGCGACCCGCGCCGGATGACGCCACGGCCCGCGGAGGCGCGGACCTCGCGCAGCAGCTGGTGCAGCCGCGAGCGCTCGGCGCGGAGCGTTCGCTGAGGCGCTCCCGCGAGCTCGCCGAGCCGGCGGCCGCGGGTCAGGATCGCGTGCCGCCCGGCGCGGGCCGCGAGTCGGGCGTCGCGGGCGACCCGGGTGCGCTCGGCGGCGACGTCGAGCGGGACGAGCGCCTCGGCGGCGTGCGTCGGGGTCGAGCACGAGACCGCGGCCACGTCGTCGATCAGCGTCCGGTCGGACTCGTGGCCGACCGCGGCGACCACGGGCAGTCGCAGCAGAGCGACCGTCCGGCAGAGCGACTCGTCGCAGAACGCCCACAGGTCGGCGAGACTGCCGCCGCCGCGACAGACGACCGCGACCTCGACGTCGGAGGCGGCGAGCCCGCGAAGCGCCGAGCCGATCGCGCGCGAGGCTCGGCGGTCCTGCACCGGGGCATCGGCCCAGACGATCGTCCCGCGCCAGCCACGGCGCTCGAGTCCGGCGAGCAGGTCGGCGCAGGCCGCCGAGTTGCGCGCCGTGACGACGCCGATCCGCTTCGGCAGGCGCGGGCGCCCGAGCAGCTTCTGGGGCTCGAACAGTCCCTCGGACTCGAGCGTGCGACGCAACCGGGCGAGCTGAGCGAGCAGGTCGCCCTCGCCGGCGAGCCGCATGTGGGTCGCGCGAAAGGAGAAGCTCGGCGAGGCGTGCGGGCCGCCGGGGTAGAAGTCGGGGCCGCCTCCGACGACGACCTTGACCCCCTCGCCGAGCGCCGCCGGGTCGAGGTCGAGCTTGTCGAGGTCGGAGTTCCAGATCGAGCACGGAACCGCGCCCATCGTGTCGCGAAGCTCGAAGTAGGCGTTGGCGCGAGCGCGCTTGAACCCCGTCAGCTCGCCGATCAGCAGGATCCGCGGGCGCTGGCGCAGGAAGTCGCGAAAGCCCATCGACCAGCGACCGACCGGGTACGGGCCCGGCAGGTCCGGATCGGGCGAGAGCTCGGGGTCGGCCTCCTCGGCGCCGGCGCCGCCGGTCGGCGCGAAGCCGACCTCCTCGGGACCGAACAGCGGTGAGTCTCCGGACACGCTCTGATTGTGGCGCGGCGCGCGGTCGCCGCGGCGCGATCGGTTACTCGACCGCCAGGCGCTCCGACTTCGCGCGGGCGCAGGTGTAGCTCCTGCGCTCGCGGCGATCGACCCGGAGGAAGTAGCGCCGGTTCGGCTTCGGCATGACGCCCGGGAAGGAGACGTTCGGGTCCTCCCTGCTCGTCTTGTCGGTGGCGAGCCGCTTCGTCTCGCCGGAGCGGATCTCATAGAGGCCGACGCGGCGCCGGACCTCGCACTTGGGCTTGGCCGCCTTGACCGTTCCTTCGAAGGCACCCTCGTAGCGGATCTCGACCTCGGTTCTGATCGGGTCGGCGGCGCTCGCGAGCGGTGCCACGACCATCGCCGCCACGGCCAGCGAGATCGCGACGAGCACGCCCGGCGCGAGCCTTCCTGCCAACCGACCCCTCATCCTTCCCTCCAGCGTCCGTCTCGGTACCAGCCGAGTGAACCTACACCCGCTCGCGGGGGTGCCGCCCGCCGGCGAGCGGACGCTGCTCGCGAACGCCGGCGCGGGTCAGGCCGTGACGCTGGCGGGCCGGGCGGCCTGCTTCTGAGCGAGCTCGCGCCAGGTGATCAGGCGACCGGCGTCCTCGTCGTAGAGCTTGAGGCGAAGTGCCTTGAGCCCGTCCCAGAGACTCAAGACCGGGACCGAGTCGAAGATCTCGAGCTCGTCGTGGCAGGCCTGGAGCTTGTAGTTCGGGACCCGCGCGCTCAGGTGATGGACGTGATGTAGGCCGATGTTGCCGGTGAAGAACTGGAGCGGCTGAGGGAGCTTGAGATAGGACGAGCCCTCGAGCGCGGCGGCGGCGTAGCTCCACTTCTCGCCCGACTCCCAGTAGACGTCCTCGAACTGGTGCTGGACGTAGAACAGCCAGATCCCAGCGCCGCCGGCGAGGAAGACGAGCGGCGCCTGGACCAGCAGGACGTCGAGCGGTCCGAGCCAGAAGCAGAGGCCGGCGAGGATCGCGACGATCGCGAGGTCGTTCAGCAGGACGCTGTTTCGCATCCGCGGGCGCATTCGCGGGTTCGTGAACCGCGGCGTGATCGCCATCGCGAAGAACGGGCCGAGCCCGTACATCACGAGCGGGTTGCGAAACAGCCGGTAGGCGAGCTGCTTCTTCGTCGGCGCCTGGAGGTACTCGCGCACGGTCATCGTCTCGACGTCGCCATGCCCGCGGCGGTCGAGGTCACCGGCGCTCGAGTGATGGACCGCGTGGGAGTGGCGCCACTCGGTGAACGGCTGCAGGACCATCACACCGAGGACGCGGCCGACCCAGACGTTGGCCCGCTTCGAGCGGAAGAACGAGCCATGGGCGCAGTCGTGGAACACGATGAAGGTCCGGACCGCGAAACCGGCCGTCGGGAACGCGAGCAGCGCCGTCAGCCAGTAGCCGATATCGAGCGACAGGTACATCGCGACCCAGCCGAGGAGATACGGCACGACCGAGGTCGCGAGGTCGAGCATGCTGCGGCCGAAGTCCGGCGTCGTGTAAGGCGCGAGCGCCTCGCGCCACGCGGGATCGATGTGTCCTGTTGAAGACATCCTGTTCCCCTAGTCCCCCTTCGCGGTGCCCGGAACCGTGTTGCGCGGACCGATCACCTTAGACAGCCTCGCGCCGGCCCGGGTCGTTCGAGATCGAAGCGTTCGCCGCTAGCGGCGGCTGCCCGACCGGTTCCGGCGCCGGTTGCGGTTGCGATTGCGATTGCCGCCGCCGCGGTTGCGGGATGCCCCGTTCTGCGCATGCGGACGACCGCCGCGCTCAGCCATCGGGAATCCCGCCGCGGTGAACTCCTGCTCGAGCGAGAGCTCGCGAACGATCTCCTCGACGTCTGCCGACTCGAGCTCGGAGACGAACGTGACGCCGATCCCGCTGCGACCGGCGCGAGCGGTGCGCCCGACGCGGTGGACGTAGGCCTGGTGATCGCCGGGCGGATCGAAGTTGATGACCCGCTTGATGTCGCGGACGTCGATCCCACGCGCGGCGACGTCGGTCGCGACGAGCGCGTCGACCTTCCCGGCCTCGAAGGAGTTCAGCGCGCGCTGGCGCTGGTTCTGCGACTTGTCGCCATGCATCGCGGCGACCTTGAGGCCGCGCTTGTCGAGTCGCTTGGCGAGCCGGTCGGCACCGCGCTTCGTGCGCACGAAGACGAGCGTGCGCTCGCCTCGCTCGGCCTCGATCTCGGCGACGACCGCGTCGAGCTTCTCCTCGTGGGTGACGCCGACGAAGCGGTGCTCGACCTTGCCGATGTCCTCGGGCTCGGGCATGTGCTCGTGGCGGCGCGGCTCGTATGTGTAGGCCTTGGCGGCCTTGCCGGCCTCGCCGTCGAGCGTCGCCGAGAAGAACATCGTCTGGCGGTCGTCGGGGATCTGGCGGACGATCCGGTCGACGTCGGGGCGGAAGCCCATGTCGAGCATCCGGTCGGCCTCATCGAGGACGAGGAACTCGACCGCGCGCAGGTCGAACGCGCGGCGCTGGAGCTGGTCGATCAGGCGACCGGGGGTGGCGACGATCATGTGCGCGCGACGGGCGCGCTTGGCCTGTTCCTCGAGGCCGACACCGCCGTAGACGGCGGCGACACGGAGGCCGAGCGCCGCGGCGAGCGGGCGCGACTCCTCGACGATCTGGACGGCGAGCTCGCGAGTCGGGCAGAGGACGAGCGCCGACGGGGTGCCCTGGTCCGGATCGATCCGGTCGATGACCGGGACGGCGAAGGCGAGCGTCTTGCCCGACCCCGTCGGGGCCTTGGCGAGGACGTCGTGGTCCTCGAGCAGGTCGCCGATGACGAGCGACTGGATCGCGAACGGTTCGGTGATCCCGCGCTTGCTCAGGGCGGAAACGAGCTCGGGCGATACGCCGAGCTCGGCGAAGGTGCGTGAAGGCATGCGGTTTTGACTCCTTGGCGCGGCAAGTGGTGCCGCTTTACGTTGGGGAGACCTCGCTGAGACGGACCCAATCGCAGCCTCCGCGCCCGGCTTGAAAAGGGGCTGCGGACGGCTCACAAGAAGACGTACCTGCGAACTCTCGCGGCGAAATCGGTTCCGCCGACGCGGCGAACCCTAGCGGGTGCAGGAGAAACGCCGCGCCACCCTGTCACCCGAAGCGTCGTTCATAGATC
This sequence comes from Thermoleophilia bacterium SCSIO 60948, assembly GCA_021496505.1. Lineage (GTDB taxonomy): Bacteria > Actinomycetota > Thermoleophilia > Solirubrobacterales > 70-9 > JACDBR01. The sequence continues at coordinate 2,418,535 of CP053031.1, forward strand.
GCGAAGCGCCAATCGGTCGTGTAGCCGAGCCGCGCATAGACCGGCTCGCCAGCCCCCGACGCCTGGAGCGAGGACGTGGCGCAACCACGCTCGCGCGCGGCCCGCAGCCCCCGAGCCATGACGGCGCTCGCGAGGCCGCGCCGCCCGTGTGCGGGGTCGGTGGCGACGAAGACGACGGCGGAGTCGAGCGCACCCGAGATCGGGTCGGCGACATCGATGAAGCCGGCGGTTGCGACCGCCTCTCCCCCGCTTCGCGCCTCGTAGAGGTGAAGCCCGGCCGATGCCGGAGGTTCGGCGAGCGCCGGCGCCATGGAGTCCTTGCCGGAGTAGCCGTAGGCGAGGTCGTTGAGACGACCGAGAGCTGCCGGAGATCCATCGTCGGCGAGCTCGTAACCGGCGGGTGCGCGCGGCTCCGGGGGCACCCGCTCGAGTGCGACCCGCATCGCGATCGGCGAGCCGTCGGGGACGATCCCGCGCTCCGCGAGCGCCCGTTCGTCGACGGCGCCATCGGCGTCGGGGTCCGGGTCGGCCCTCGGTGGCAGCCACGCGCACCAGGCCTCGACACCGGTGGCGCTGTAGCGCGAGTCGAGCTCGTCGGCTACGGCGAGAAGCGAGTCCGCGTCCCGTGCGAGGACGGAGTTCGCGATCCCGCGCCTTGACGCGGCCGGGCACACGGCCCCGACGACATCATCGATCTGGACCTCTTCCGCGCCGGGCGAGGCGGTCGCGAGCAGCTCGATACATGAGCGGACAGAGCGCAGATGCAGCTCGAGCTGGTTGGGCGCCGCCATCAGACTCCAACCTAGAGCCGCCCAGAAACGCGAAGGCCCGGACCCGCGCGTCGCGGACCCGGGCCGAACGACTAGATCAGGGCTATTACCACTGCATCGGAAGCGGGTTGTACTCAACCGGCTTCGACACGGCGCTCTTGCAGATGAACTTGTTGCCGCGCTTGCCACGAACCTCGCGCTTGACGCGCACCTTGTAGGTCGTCAGCACATCGGGCAGGCCGGCGAGCTTGACCTTGTAGTCGCCGTTCTCGTTCGTGCGATCGGTCCCGACCGTGGTCGGCGTGCCGTTGCCGCCGTCGGGCAACCCGCCCTGCTTCTCGGTGACGGTCACCTGACGGAAGCGCTTGCAGCGCTTGGTCGACTTGACGGTGCCGGTGAACTGCTGGCTCACGACGTCGAACTCGACGCTGACGCGAGCGCTGTCACGCGGAGTCTTCTTCTTCGCCGTCGCCGGGCTCGCCGCGGCGACGAGACCCGCGATCAGCACGGTCATTCCTACCGCCGCAAGGATTCGTTTGAGCATCTGGCTCCCCTCTCGATGGAGTGTCCCCCGCTAGGCGGTGGGACCTGGTTGAGCGCTCCGATGCCCGGGCGGCGGTCGTTCAACCCTTGCGTCAAACGTATGGCCAGGCACCGCGACTTCCCCGCAAGCGGCGGCTTTCGAGCCGCGTGCGCGCCCGACGCGCGTCGCCCGGGACCGACCCGGGACTAGAAACCGACGCGGAAGCGCTTCGAAACGGCCTTGTCGCAGCTCGCGCCGCTGCCGTTGCCGCCGGGCCGGGCGATCGCGTAGTAGTCGGCGCCGCCGAGCACGGGGTTCGGCTGGATCCGGTAGCGACCCTTGTCGTTCGTCTTGCCCTTGCCGACGCGACGGTCACGACCGATCGAGTTGTTGTAGATCACGATCGTCCGCGAGCGGGTGCAGCGCTTCGACGCGTCGACGTGGCCGCGAAAGTCGAACTCTGAGCCGTCGAAGCGGATCGTCACCCGCGAGGGCTTCTCGCCCCGAGCCGCATCGGCCGGAGCGCTCGCCGCGAACAGTCCGACGAGCATCGCGACCGCGAGCAGGCCGGCTCGAAGTGCTCGGCGCGGGTCGTACGAACGTCCAGTTTCGACGGTGAAGCGCATAACGGTTGATAAGCGTAAAGGGTTCGCGACAGGCCGTCGCACGGTGCGTCAGCCCTGCAATTCGGCATGCCGGGCCGCGAACTCCGCTCAGTCCCGACCGCTCGCACGCCGCGCGTTCGCCTCGATCGCATCGTGCACGTATCGCGCCAGTCCCGCCGCGAGCTGCTCGTGCGTGCGCTCGAACCGCGGGTCGGCGACGTACATCTCGCCGAGCCGCCGATGCATCTCGTGCGAGCACGCGTAGAACCAGCGGTCGATCAGCAGACGCGCCGCCTCGGCCGCGTCCATCGCGCGCTCGGAGTCCGGCGACTCGCCGGCCTCGAGCGCGGCGACGAGCTCGGCGTTGACCGCGTCCTGCTCGGCCTTCATCCGCTCCTAGTCCGACTTCGAGTAGGTCGAGGCTCGGCGCTGGGACTCGCGATAAGCGTCGGTCTCGCCCCAGCGCTCCTCGGCCTCGGCCGCGTGCTCGGCCGGGTCGTCGGTGCCGAACACCTCGAAGCGCTCCTCGGGGGTGAGCTTGATTCCCATCTCTTCTGCCTCCAACGTCAGTCGGACCGCGTCTCGCATCCGCTCGAGCCGCCCGATCCGCTCGCCGAGCAGCGCCTCCTGGCGGCGCAGATGCGCCACCGAGTCGATGCCCGGATCGTCGAGCAGCCCGGCGATCGCCTCGAGCGAGAAGCCGAGCTCGGCGTAGGAGCGGATCCGGTGCAGGCGCTCGAGCTCAGCCTCGCCGTAGCGGCGATACCCGCCCTCGCTGCGATCGGGAGCGCTCAGCAGTCCGATCCGGTCGTAGTGGTGCAGCGTCCTCACGCTGACGCCGGCCAGCCGTGCGACCTCGCCCACCGTGTATGTCGCGGTCGTCTCCATGAACGACCACGACGCTACGCCCTGACGTTACGTGAGGGTCAAAGGCGAGTGGCGGAATCTCCCGCGAGGGCTCCGGCGAGGCCCTCCGCGCACTCGCCGAGGAAGCCGCGCAGTCCACGGACCAAGAGCGGTCCGCTCCCCGGGAGCTTCGGCTCGAAGCCGGCGCTCCAGACGATCAGCGTGCCGCCTTCGACGTCGCTCAGCTCGACCGCGGCTCGGTAGTCGCGAACCGGCAGACCCGACAACGAGCGATAGGCGAAGCGCTCGCCGTCGACGAGCTCGGTGATCTCGTCGCGACCGACGACGCGGCCGCGCGTGTTGCGGCGAATCGCGCCGACGCCGTCGGGCGGCGGGTCGCCCTCGCGCTCCAGCTCGACGCTCTCGATCGGCGACCACGCCGGCCAGCTCGACGAGTCGACGAGCAGTCCGTAGAGCGCTCCGCGCGGAGCCGTCGAGCGTGCCTCGACCCGGATCTCACGCCGCTTCGCCATGGCGACAGCTTGCCAAGCCTCGGTGCCGGGTGCCGCGTGGCGCGCCGACGACTTCCGGGCCGGAGCCGGGCGGCCCCGGAGTGGCCCGGGACCGCCCGCCGCCCGGCGCACTACTGGGTCGGGATGTCGACCCTCATCACCGGCGAGAGATCGGCCTCGCAGATGTACTTGTTGCGGATGTCCTTGAGCGCCCGAGCGCGATACGTGCCGGTGAACGGAGGCGACGCGCCCGTGCGGACGATGTAGTCGCCGAACTCGTTCGTGCGGTCGACGCCGACGGTCGAGCCCTGGATCCCCCCGCCGCCGGGGATGACGCCGCCCTTGCTCGGGATGCGGCCGTCACGGACCTTGATGACGACGAAGCGTGCCTTCTGGCACTGGCGAACCTCGGAGGTCACCGAGCCCACGTACTCGCCGCGGTTGAAGTCGTATTCGACCGTGACCTCGGTCTCGAAGCGCGGCTTCTTGCCGCCCGGCACCGCCGAGGCAGGACCCGCGGCGGTTGCGACCACGACCGCGAGCGCCGCGACCAAGGCCAGTGTTCCTCGTTTGAGCATTTTTCCCCCAGACGGGCGCGCGAGGCGCGCCCTCGCATGTGACCTACGCAGTCTGCCGCAGACAGGCAGACCGTTCCTCCGTAGAGAGCCGCCGATCGTTTCGACCGGCGGCTCCCCCGAGACCGCGCGCCCTAGAAGACCCGGCGGCTCTTGCCCTTCTTGCAGGTGATGTCGGGCTTCGTCAGCTGCGGCGCCTCGACGAACGCCTTGCCGCCCTCGGGATCGAACATGACCTGGCCGAAGGAGTACTTGCCCTTCGTGTTCGTCTTCGTCTTCTCCTGGACGACGCCGCCCTGGACGAGCTCGACACGGCGCCGGCGCTCGCACTTGGGATCGCTCTTCAGCCGGCCCTTGAGGCCGGAGTCGACGATCTTCGCCGTGACCTCGGTGGCCGCGCTCCGGTTACCGGCGTCGGCGACCGACGTCAGGCCGAGCGAGGCGACGGTCGCGAGGAGCAGGACCGTGAACGTGCGTGTGCGGTTGTTCATCGGCCGATCATTGCGCGCCGCAGCCCTCCCCGGGGCCGCGGACTTTGCCCGCGGCGACCGAGGAAATAGGGCGGGCAGCGCGCCGCCGGCTAGCCGATCTCGCCCACGGGGGTGATCCGCGGCGAGTTGTCGCCCTTGCAGATCACGCGCTTCGTGCGCTTCTGGAAGGTCACGGCCTCGTACTGAGCGCCCGGAACTGGCCAGATCGGATCGAAGATGTAGTTGCCGCCCTGCTTCGACCTGGTCTGGTCGATCTTCTCGGCGCTGCCGTTGATGACCTCGTAGAGAAGGATCGTGCGGTCGCGGCGACACGGGGCGACGCTCTTGACCTTGCCGCCGATGTTCGACGGCGGTGCGTATTCGAGGACCAGGGTCGTCTGCTTCCTCGGCTTCGACTTCGCCTGCGTCGCCGGCACGCCGGCCAGCAGCGCCGCCAGGCAGATCGCAACCGCTGCGAGAAGGGCTCTACGGATCACTGTGTGCGTCCTCCGATGTCGGATTCGGGTCTCGTGCCGCTCGGGCGAGCGGCGGGTCGCGGAGTGTTCCCGATCACCTGCGAGCGCGAGCCGATGGACTCGAGATGCGCCGGCCGTTTCGCGGCTCGTCGCTGGAAATTTCGTGCCGGCGCGGGCGCCGGGGCGCGGATTCGCCCCGGCGCGGCAGCCTCCTCGACGTCAGCTCGTGACGGTCTTCGACTTCGCCTCGGCGCAGCGCCTCGTGCCCTTCGCGACCGCGTAGTACTTCGAGCCGGCGGTCGTCACCGTCTGGATCTCGTACTTGCCCATGTGGTCCGTACGCGTGCGCGCGCTGCGGCGGTCCTTGCCCGGGCGCTTCTCGAACAGGATCACCCGGCGGCGCTTCTCGCACGAGCCGCGCTCGGAGAGAACCTCGCCCTTGAAGGTCAGGTTCGAGCTCTTGAACTTGAGCGTGATGTCGCTATCGGCCTGGGCGCCGTGCGCGGCCGGCGCGGCGACGGCGAGCGCCGCGAGGCTCGCGGCGACGATTGAGCTGAGTCGTTTCACTGGACCTCCGTCCGTGGTTTTGGAGCGCGGCAATCTGACGCGATCCGCGCCGGACGTCCAGCCCGAAGCGCTCCCTTGCGATACCGATTGCACGCAACCGTCCTCGCCCGCGCGGTCTCCGCGGCGGATGTCGCGCAAGGACGTAGGGTGGGCGACATGTTCGATCCCTCTCCGATCCTGATCACCGGCTGCTCGACCGGCATCGGCCGGGCCTGCGCCGAGCACCTCGCGCACTCGGGTCACAAGGTCTACGCGACCGCACGCAACGCGGACTCGATCGCCGACCTGGCGAGCTCGGGCTGCGAGACGCGCGCTCTCGACGTGACCGACGAGACGTCGATGCAGGCGGTCGTGGACGAGATCGTCGAGCGCGAAGGCCGGATCGGCGCGCTCGTCAACAACGCCGGCTACTCGCAGTCGGGCGCCGTCGAGACGCTCGACGTCGATGCCCTGCGCGCACAGTTCGAGACCAACGTCTTCGGCCTCGTCCGGCTGACCCAGCTCGTCCTGCCGTCGATGCGCGCCGCATACGCGGGGCGGATCGTGAACATGAGCTCGATGGGCGCCAACTTCGTCTTCCCCGGCGGCGGCGCCTACCACGCGTCGAAGTACGCGGTCGAGGCGCTGTCGGACGCGCTTCGCTTCGAGGTCGCCGGATTCGGCGTCAAGGTCGCGCTGATCCAGCCCGGCGCGATCAAGACCGAGTTCGACAAGCGTGTCGTCGACTCGCTCGCCAACCACCGCCCCGACTCCGACTACGACGGGTTCAATCGCATCGTCGGCAAGGTGACGCAGGAGGCCTACGAGAAGGGGCCGCTGAAGTGGCTCGGCGGCGGGCCTGAGACGGTCGCGACCGTGGTCGAGAAGGCGCTGACCGACGATCGCCCGAAGATCCGCTACCTCGTGACGCCGTCGGCCTACGTGCTGACGCTCAACCGCAAGCTGCTCGGCGCGCGCGGCTGGGACCTGTTCGCCCGGACGCAGTTCCCTCGCCCGGGCTGACGCTGGGCGAGCCGCCGGCTCAGCGGTTGAACGTCAGCCGCCGCGAGGTGCCGGGCAGGCAGACGACTCCGCCCGAGCGCTTGCGATTCGCGCGCGTCCAGTACCGGGTGTCGGGCTCGAGCATCGACGGCTCGAACTCGTAGCTGCCGTCGGCCTTGCTGAAGGTCCGATCCCTGATGCCGGCATCCCCGCCTCCGTCGGCCTTCGCGTACAGGAACACCGCGCGGCGACCCCTGCACTTGCGCGTGCTCTTCACCTTGCCCTCGAACGAGCTCCTCGCCATGTCATAGCCGATCGTCACGGCCGTCTCGCGCTGCGGAGCGCGGCCGGCATGAGCGGCGGCGACGGTGCACCCGAGCAGGATCAGCACGGTCACGAGCACCGTCCGTAGCGTTGGTCTCATCGCTTCCCCGATCCGCGTCCCTAGTTCAACCTGACCGGCACCTTGCCCGCCTTGCAGAAGACATTGCGGCGCGCTCGCGGCTCAGCCCTCATCGTGTATTCCGCATTGATCTCGAACAGCATCGGATCGAAGGCGTAGGCGCCGGAGCGCTTCGTCCTGGTCCTCGCGACGATCTCGCGACCGGTCAGCTCCGAATCCTTGATCAGCGCGATCTTGCGCCCGCCCTCGCAGGCACGCACGCTCTTGACCTCGCCCTCGAGGCGTGTGTTCTCGAACCCGGCCGTGACCTTGGTGTCCGCGCGCGGCTTCGCCACGGCGCCCGTTGCGCCCAGCGCCGTGATGCCGAGCGCCGCCACCAACGCGGTGCAGGCCGCCCCGATCCTTCGTCGTCTCATATCGACCTCCCGTTTCGATCGCGGGTACGTGTGGAGTGGGCGAACATCAGCGGATCGGCGAGCCCTGGATCGGACCCGACTCGCCCTTCCTGCAGACCAACCGCCGCGTCACCTTGCGCGGCGCGACGACGCGGTACTCGGTCAACGGCGACGCGAACGAGCTGAACATGAAATCGCCGGCCGCATTGGTCTTGGTGGTGTCGATCTTCGGCCCCTCGGCGCCGTTCTCGAACAACTTCACCGTTCGCCTCGCCCGGCATGTCTGGACGCCCTTGACCCTGCCCTCGACGAACGGGAAGTTGACGGCGGCCTCGACCGTGGTCGGCTTCTTCGGCTTCGGGCGAGCTTCCGCCGGCAACGCGACGGCCAGGACCGCGAACAGGGCGAGAAGCCCGGTGAGCAAGAGACGTGACATTCGTTCCCCCCGGAACCGTCGTTGGCGTACGCGTTCGGGCGACCCGGGCGCGACGTTCGGCTTATAGCGCACCCGGCGACCGCCCTCAGTCCAGCGTCACGGTGACCGGCTCGGACCTGCCGCCGCCGCAGGTCAGATCGCCCTTCTTCTTCGGCAACACCTTCGCGACGTACCTTCCGGGCGGAGTCACGTTCGCGACGATCTCGTAGCGGCCCTTGCGGTTCGTCGTGTCCTCGCCGTAGGGCTCGGCGCCGCCGCCCCCCTCGGGCCGGTAGGCCAGCTCGACGCGGCGGCCGCGCTCGCAGCGGGCGACCTTCGAGCTGACACGACCGTGGAAGGTCCAGGGGTTGAGCCGCTTCATCACGCCGGCGTCGAGCTTCAGCGTGATCTTCGAGGCGACAGACTTCTGCGAGCCCGCCGCGGCGGTCACGGGGCCGACTCCCACGGCCAGCGCCAGCAGTGCGGCGGCTGCGAACACCACGAGGCCCGATAGGAACGAGTCTGCTCCGCCGTCGGGAGTCTTAGACCCCGTCTGATCTCGATCCCCGCACTCGGTCTGGATCGGTTGCATCATCCCGCCGAGCTCGCCAGCCCGGCGAACTGACACGGTTTGGGGTCCTCGACATCGCCGCTCATCGACCAGTTCATCGCCAGGACGCGACCATCCGGCCGCGAGTACATGAGCTGACCGGTGAGCGTTCCTTCGGGCAGCGCGAACAGCGACCGCGGTTTGCGCTGGGGGTCGAAATCGGTCGGTCCGAAGGTCCCCTGGTTGTCGTCGCTGAAGCCGTTCAGCTTCAGCAGCGAGTTCTTGACGGCGGTCTTGGCGAGGATCGCCAGCCGAGCGTCGCCGCCGTCGTCGCGGCAGGTGGCGTAGAGCTCGAGGCCGCCGGAATCGAAGATCTTCTTGCGTCCGGGGCCGGTGCGGGCGGCGTAGAACGCGCGGCTCGGACCCTTGTTGATCGAGCGCCCGTAGGCCTCGATGAGGCAGCCGTTCGTCGGGTTACCGATGTGCCCGCGCCACGCCGTAACGGTGCCGTCGGGCCGCGACAGGACCTGGTCCATGATCGCGTCCTCGGAATCGACGTTGGCGGCCGCGCCGGTGATCGGCGAGAACACGCTGCCGTACCACTCGTCATCGATCGGGTCGAGGAAGTTCGCACCGAGCATCCCCGGCGCCGTCGGCTGCCCCGGCGGCGCGATCCGCGGGATGACGACCGCGGCCTGGTTGCAGAACAGCTCCCAGTCGCCGTCTCCGACCTCGAACTCGCGGGTCCCGCCGTCGCCGGCCCCGAGCTCGATCTGCTGCGCCTCGGGCACACTGCGAACGAGCCCGGACCAGCTGCAGTCACGGCCGAAGCCGTTCTTCGCCTGCAGGCTGTCGATCGTCAGCATCTGGCCCGAATCGGCCATGTAGAAGATCTCGCCCATCATCAGCTGGGTGGCGTTGATGCCGACGGTCCCGGAGTTGCTCTCCGTGAAGCGCCGACTGACCGTTCCGGCGGCGGTGTCGAGCCGTGAGAACCACATCCGGCCCTGTTCGTCGGTGACCGAGATGTAGAGGTAGGTGCCGTAGGGGTTCTCACACGACGCCTCGAGCTTGAGCCCGTAGCGGTTGTAGACCGTCGTCGTCCCGGTGGAGGCACCGCCGGGACCGAGGTCGCGCTTGTAGACGATCGCCTTGAGAGGCTTTGGCTGCTGTCCGGCGGCGGCTTCGGCCGGCGCCACGAAGGCGAGGGCGAGTAGCGCCGCCGCGGCGGCGAGGGCCGGCAGGCGTAGCGCTCCGAAGACGGTCTCGAGGGTCCGGGTGCGTCCGATCACGCGCTGATCCTCGCTGCTCGCGCGGAGACTTTCACCCCCTGACTTTCAGCTGGGCGACCGAGGGTTTTTGGGACGCGTGAGCGCGGTGCACCGCGCTCAGTTGAAGAACCCGAAGAATCGCGACGTCGCCGACCTGCAGACGAAGCGCCGCTTCTCCACCGCCGGCGCCAGAACCTGGTAAATGGCCTGGGTGCCGAAGTCGCGCTCAAAGCTGAACCGGCCATCAGCCAGCGTCGTCGTCCGCTCGACCGCGCGCGAGGGCCCCTCGAACGGCTGGCGAAGGAGCACGACCGGCCGCCGGAAATCACATGGGCCGGCGCCCTGGACGAAACCGTCGACCTCGCTCGGCGTGATCGTCTCGATCTCGACCATCGAGATGTGCTTCGGCTTCGTGGCGCCCTGGGCAGGGGCGATCGCGAGCAGGGTCGCGAGGACGGTCGCGACGAGGACGTAGAGGACTCTCGTAGAGGTCTGCATATCGCCACCATCGCCCAAGCGCGGCGGCCTCGCAACCGAGGGGATTTCGCGCCGTGACCGGTGGAAAAGGCGGGCTTGATCGGCGCCCAGGCGGCATTAGGGTCGTAGCAGGAGGTTCCGTCTCATGACATCGACACCGCATGACCGCACAGGCACAGACGACGCCGACGCCGACACCACCTCGACCCCGTCGCCGGGCGAGCTGGCCCGCGCGACGTTCAAGACGCTGTTCGAGGACCGCGACCCCGAAGCCGCGCGGCGCTTTTGGGACGAGGACTCGGTCGACCACTTCCTCGCCCAGGGCTTCTCGGCGCGCGGGCCGGACGAGCTCGCCGCGTTCTTCCACGAGCTGCTCGCGGCGATGCCCGACCTGCGCATGGAGATCCTCGAGCTGACTGAGACGAGCAGCGAATCGATCGTCCAATGGCGGATGACGGGGACGTTCGATGGCGGGCCGTTCATCGGCATCGAGCCGACCGGCAAGCGGATCGAGATGCGCGGTTGCGATTGCTTCCGGTGGACCGATCGCGGCACGATCGACACGAACACGGTCTACAGCGACGGCGCCGAGTTCGCGCGCCAGATCGGGATGCTCCCCGCCCGCGACTCGGCGGCGGACCGAGCGATGCTGAAGGCGTTCAACGCCGGCCAGGGGCTGCGCCGGCGACTCGGTCGCTGACGAGCGCCGCGCCCCCGCCCGCACCCCCAATCAGGTCGCGCGGCGCCGGTCCCTGACCGCGAGCTCGATCTCGCCGTAGTCCACGGGGTGACCGTGCGAGCAGCGCAGCTCGGCGTGGACGTCCGCGCCGCAGTTCGAGTGACGTAGGCGCACTCGTCCGCCGTCGTTCTCCCAGCGATCGCCCCACTGCATCAGCGCAACGAGCGCCGGCAGCAGGTCACGGCCCTTGTCGGTCAGCCGGTAGCGCTCGCGGGTGCGCTGGCCGGGCTCCTTGTAGGGCTCCTTGGCGAGCAGGCCCGAGTCGACGAGCTCGCGGAGCCGGGCCGAGGTCGCGGCCGGGCTCGCGTCGGTCCGCTCGACGAAGTCGTCGAAGCGGCTCGTCCCGTAGAAGGCCTCGCGCAGCAGCAGGAAGGCGCTGCGGGCGCTGATCACGTCGAGCGCCTTGGCGAGCGAGCAGTGGCGCGCGTCCCAGCCCGAGCGCGGGTCGAGGACCCCGGTCATCTCGATCGTTTCGCTCATCGCGCCAGCGTACCGACCCTGGGTACGCAAGTCCAAAGTCAGCCTGCTACGTTGCCTGACTATGAAAACGCGAAGCCAGCTACGCCGCGCAGACGCCTCCCCCGGCGTCGTCCTCGCGATCGTCTGCGCCGGGGTCGTCCTGGCGAGCCTCGACCTGTTCATCGTCAACGTCGCGATCCCCGACATGGCGCGCGACTTCGGCGGCGCGAGCCTCGCCGACATGTCGTGGGTGCTGAACGCCTACGCGATCGTCTACGCGGCGCTGCTCCTGCTGCTCGGGCGGATGGCCGAGAGCCACCGTCGCGACCTCGGCTTCCTGCTCGGCGTCGCGATCTTCACCGCGGCATCGGCTGCCTGCGCGCTCGCCTCCTCACTCGAGGCGCTCGTCGGCTTCCGGATCGTCCAGGCCGCGGGCGCGGCGCTGCTCACCCCCACCTCGCTCAGCCTGATCCTCGCGACAAGCGCGCCGGAGAAGCGCGCCGGCGCGGTTCGCGCCTGGGCCGCGGTCGGCGGCGCCGCGGCGGCGCTCGGCCCCGTCGCCGGCGGCCTGCTCGTCGGGCTCTCCTGGCACTGGGTCTTCATCGTCAACGTCCCGGTCGGGCTCGCCGCGCTCGCGATCGGCTGGCGGCGGCTGCCGCGCGTCCCCGGCCACCCCGTGCCGCGGCCCGATGCGTTCGGCGCCGCGCTCGCGACGGCCGGGGTCGGCGCGCTGACACTCGGGCTCGTCAAGGGCCCGGACTGGGGCTGGGGCGACACGTCGACGGTCGTCGCGCTCGGCACCGCGGTGGTCGCACTCGGTGCGTTCCTCGCCCACACGATGCGCCACCGCAACCCGCTCATCGACCTGGCGCTGTTTCGTTCGCGGCCGTTCTCGGCCGGCAGCACGGCGATGCTGCTGTTCTCGACCGCGTTCGGCGGCCTCCTGCTCTCGGCCATCCTGTGGATGCAGGGCGCCTGGGGCTACCCCGCGCTCGAGAGCGGGCTCGCGCTCGCGCCGGGGCCTTTGATGGTGCCGTTCTTCGGCCTGTTGGTCGCAGGGCGGCTGATCGAGCGCTTCGGCGCCGGGCTCGTCGCCGCGCTCGGCTCGACGCTGTTCGCGGCCGGCCTCGCATGGCTCGCGCTCGCGATCGGGACCCAGCCGGACTACGCCGGGTCGATGCTCGGCGGACTGCTGCTGACCGGCGTCGGCGTCGGACTGACGCTGCCGACGCTGATGGCGACCGCGACCGGCTCGCTGCCGCCGGCGTCGTTCGCGACCGGGTCGGCGGTCGTCAACACCCTGCGCCAGGTCGGCCTCGCCGTCGGCGTGGCGGTGCTCGTCGCGATCCTCGGCGCGAGCCCCGACCTCGACTCCTTCCACAGCGCCTGGTGGGTGTTCGCCGCGATCTCGCTCGGCGCGGCGACGATCGGGCTCGGGCTGAGACGCGGTCAGGCGCCGGCCGCGGCGACGCCCACCACCGCGAGCGCGGAGGTCGGGTCGTGAGCCAGCTGCCGACGAGCCTCGAGGCGATGCGGGCGATCAAGGACGGAACCGTTCCACCGCCCCCGATCGCGACGCTGATCGGCCTCGAGCTCGACCGCGTCGACCCCGGCGAGGTCGTCTTCGCGATCGAGCCCCGCGCCGACCTCGGCAACGGCATGGGGATGCTCCACGGCGGCCTGATCGCGACGGTCATGGACTTCGCATGCTCGGTCGCGGTCGCGACCGAGCTCCCACCCGGCAACTTGATGACGACGATCGAGCTCAAGATCTCCTACCTGCGCCCGGCGCCGGTCGACGGCGGCCGGATCGAGGCGACCGGTCGGGCGTTGCGGGTAGGCCGCGGGGTCGGGTTCGCCGATGCGCTGGCGCGGGATGAGAGCGGTGAGCTCGTGGCGCAGGCGACTTCGTCGCTGGCGATCAGGCCGGCTCGAGACGCCTGACGCCCCCGCTCTTCGGACTGCGTCAGATCGCGACCCCGCGCGACGACTCATGAAGCGTGGGAGCTGACCAGAGACGACGCCGGCGCAGGCCGCGCCTCTTTCTCAACCGGATCACCGGGCTCGACACGCTGGTAGCGCTGGAGTACGGGCGCGTCGACGACGGCCAGCCCGAGGAGCGCTGGCGCGAGGTCGGCGACCAGGTGGCCTACCTCTACGACGGAGACGCCGACCCGAAGGCGCGCTCGCGTTGCCTCGGTTTCAAGGTCCGCGAGTTCAGCGAAATCGATCCGCTCGAGAGGGGGAACGCGCGACTCTTCCGTGGCGCGCGCTTCGACGTCCCGGTCCTCGGGATCGACAACGCCACCGCCGGGGAGATCATCCTCGCGGCAGGCCCGCACTTCGGCGCCACCGGCTCGATCAACCGCTACTTCTTCGACGCCGCCGTCGAGCTCGAGGGCGTGGAGGCGCTGAACATGTGGCGCGCCTGCCTCGAGTCCGGTGACTCGATGGCGCACTTCGCGCTCGGGTACACGCACCTCGATCTCGGCAACACGCACGCCGCCTACCGCCACCTCCGCCACTACCGCGAGCTCGCGCCGGCCGCGGCGTGGAACCACTGCTGGTTCGGTCGCGCGGCCGAGGCGATCGGCGAGCTCGGTGAAGCCCGCGAGGCCTACGAGATCGCGCTCGAGCTCGAAGAGGAGGACGGCGAGACGAACGCCGAGGAGCTTCTCGAGGCGCTCGAGGCGCGACTCGGACGTCGGTAGCCGCAAGCCCTGTGCTCGGGTCCGGCGCCGAGTGATCGAAGATCACTTAGCATCCGGCGGGTGAGGTCTGGGGGCCCTATCGCGCGACGGGTCCTGGCAGTGACCTCGGCCGCAGCATTCGTCTTCGCCACGAGCGCCGCAGCAAGCGATCCGGCCGCAGAGGTCCGCGGCCCCGCCGCGCCGGAAGCCCCGGTGATCACGAGCTCCGACCCGTCGGGTCCGTCGACGGACCCGAGCGTCCGTCTGTTCGGCCAGGCGCCGGCGAACACGCGCGTCGAGATCTACACGCAAGCTGGATGCGCCGGTGAGGTCGAAGGGTTCGGCCGGGCGAGGCGGTTCGCCGAGGAGGGCATCTCGGTCAATGCCTACGACTACGGGGTGAACACATACTCGGCTCGCGCAGTGAGTGACGAGGGGGTCGCGTCGGCGTGCTCCTCGGCGTTCACCTACGAGCGTCTGCCGAGCGCCCCGAGCATCTACCGGTCGGACCCCGACTCGCCATCGACCAACCCGGCGCCGCGACTCTTCGGCCACGCGTCGTTCGGGTCCACGGTCGAGCTGTTCGCGGCCGACGACTGCTCCGGCGAGCCGGTCGGTGAAGGCACCGCCCCTGAGTTCGAGAACGCGGGGATCCAGGTCGATCCCATCTCTGCTTCGACCTCGTTCACGGCGCGTATCGAGCTGGACGGAGTCCGCTCCGGTTGCAGCGACCCGTTCGCCTACGACCTCGCGCCGTCCCAGGTGCCGACCCCGACGTTCAGCCGAACCGATCCCGCTTCACCGGGCCAGTCGTTGCGGCCGCGCCTCTACGGGACGGCGGCACCGGGATCGACGGTGAGGATCTACTCGGAGTTGGGTTGCGCCTCCGGCCCCGACTGGGCGATAGCCGAGGTGAGCGCCGAGGAGTTCGAGTCCACGGGTGTCGAGGTCAACGTCGACCCCGGGTCGACCCGCAACTTCACAGCCGACGCAACGATCGCGGGGCTCGAGCGATCGGCTTGCAGCGAGCCGATCAGCTACGAGCACGACCCACCTGTGCCGGCCGCGCCGACGATCACCAGCTCCTCACCCTCCGATCCGTCGCCCGACGACTTCATCGCGCTCTTCGGCGAGACAGAGGAGGGCACCGAGGTTGAGCTGTTCGCAGGTGGCGGATGCGCTGGCGATGCGCTCTACACGTCGTCGGCCGCCGACTCCGATGGCCTCTTCTCGGGTCACGTGGAGGCGCCCGTCGTCGGAGAGAACCCGTACTCGGCTCGCGCGGTCAACGCCGACGACGAGGAGTCCCCGTGCTCGGAGACCTACACGCACGTCCGCGTCCCACCTCACGCTCCGCCGGTCTTCGATCGGACGATTCCCGATAGCCCCAACCGCGCGCGGTCCGCACGGTTCTTCGGCACGGCTCCAGAGGGCACCACCGTCGAGCTCCATGACGACGCCGCGTGCACCGGACTCCCGATCGCCACGGCGCCGGCGGAGACGTTCGAGACCGAGGGCATCCCGCTGCGCGTCGCCCCGAACAGCAACGTCGAGCTCTGGGCGCGGGCCGTCTCGCCGAACAACGAGAGCGCCTGCTCGCCGGACTCGATCATCTACCGCAACGACCGCCTTCCGCCTTCGGTCCGGATCTTCTCCGCGCCACGCGAGGTCGAGCGAGGTGAGCGGGTGACGATCCGCTTCGGATCGTCCAGCGCCACGCGGTTCCTGTGCCGGATCGGCGATGGCGAGGCGCGTCCGTGCTCGAGTCCGGTCACGTTCCGGGCGAGCCCGTCGCGCGACCGGCTCCAGATCCGCGCGGTGGACGCGGCCGGGAACATCGGGCGACCGGCGGTCGTGCGGTTCAAGGTCGTCGGGCGGTAGCCGACTCCCACTCAGGGCCGCCCCCCCCCACCTCAGCCGATCTTTACCCAGTCGCCGCAACCCTCGGTCGAGAAGTAGGGCGAGTCGATCGTCAGCGTCTGGTTCTTGCCGAACCCGCCGTTGGCGATGATGTCGCCGAACTTGCCGCTCGGGGCGCTCAGCTTCTCCCAGTAGCAGCCGGGTCCGCCCGGCGCGCGGTAGGTGCCGGCCTCGAAGTCGCGGCCGAGCTCCCACACCCCCGACGGGATGGTCGTCGACTCGAGCGTCTGCTCGGCCTCGGTCAGCTCGGCGGCTCGGGCGTCGAGGTCCGCCGAGCGCTGGTCGAGCTGGGCGTTGACCCGGTCCTCTCGCGCGGCGAGGTCCTCCTCGGCCTCGCGCTGCTCGTCCGCGAACGCCTCGCGGTCATCGGAGAGAGCCTCCTCGGCCTCCTTGCGCGCGGTCTCGACGTCACGCTCGAGAAGCGCGACCTCCTTGCTGAGTGAGCCGCGATCGTCCTCGAGCTCCTCGACCTGGTCTTGCGAAGCCGCGAGCTCGTCACCTCGGTCCGTGAGCTGAGGAGCGAGGATGAGCGCGACCGCGGCTGCGCCGGCTAGGAGTCCGAGCAGCCCGACGACCCAGGACTTGCCGAGTAGGCGCTTGACGGAGCTCATCGGTCCGCTCCCGCGCTCGCGCTTGGCACGGCCCCTCGGGCAGCCGCGGCGAGATCGAACCCGCAGGACTCGCAGGTCGTTCGACCCTTCTTCACGAGCTCGCCGCACGCCGGACAGTCGCGACCCTTCGGCCGTGTCATGAACCAGATCAGTGCGAAGAAGAGGAAGCCGACGAAGCCGATGAAAAGGACGAGCGCGACGCCGATGCCCGTCCCTGCATCACACGCGTCGCGCTGGAGCTGGTTGACGGCATCGGCTCGGCAGTCCTGGTTCGCGTCACCGCCGCCGGCGACGGCCCAGGCCAGGATCAGCCCGCACCAGAGGATCAGGACCCACGTCATCTTCCTCAGGCCGAGCATCAGCAACCCTCCTTCTCGGCCAGGATCGGAACGATCGTCCCTTGCGGCGGGTCCTGCTCGCAGATCGTGTAGTTGCTCGGCACGAGGATCCCGAACGCCGCGTCGTTGTTCGAGACGTTGGCCTTGAAGCCCGCAGCGCTGAGGGCCTTCTTCGCCGCCGGCAGCGTCAGACCGACGACGTCGGGCGGCGAGCCTCCGGACGAGGCCTCGGGCGCGGGCTCAGGCTCGGGCGCAGGCTCCGGCTCGGGGTCGGGCGCCGGCTCCGGGGCGCTCGTCTCCTCGCGGAGCTCGCGCTCCTGCTGATCGACCTTCCGCTGCAGGTCGGCGACCTTGTCCTGGGCCTCCTGCGCCGCTTCTGCCGCGCGGTCCGCGGCGCGCTCTGCCTGCTGCGAGCCGTCAGACGACCCACCCTCGTCGCCGCACCCGGCGCCGACCAGAACGGTCAGCGCGACCCCGACGACCGCGATCTTCCTCTGCATCTCTTCCTCGTCCTCCGTGTAGTGACGTGCCGAGCGGGACCGGGGTCGCCGTGCGGCGCTCTGTTCGCCGCTGAGTCGGGGGGCGACGGCGGGATCTGACATCGCTCACGCCCGAGGAGAACGACGGGTGACGAAACGCCGAGGAGTCGGTACTGCGCTCGCGAGCGGTTGGGCGGCGAGGAGACCGATGCCGCTCAGGCGGCGAGCCGCGCGGCGAGGTCCTCGATCACGTCACGCAACTCGAGCTCCGCGAGCCAGCGTTCGGGGATCTCCTCCGCTCCATAATGGGTCCCGACGATGGTTCCGGTGATCGCGCCCGTGCTGTCGCTGTCGCCCGAGTGGTTGACGGCGAGGCGAAGAGCCGACTCGAGATCGGGCGCGACCATCGCGCAGTAGACGGCGATCGCGAGTGCCTCCTCGGCCACCCAGCCCCCTCCGAGCGACTCGACCTTCTCGGGCGCGGGGTCGCCATCGGCCACCAGCGACACGGCCGCCTCGAGGGCCGCAGCGGTCTCAATGCCGGCCTCGCCCTCCCCGACCTGCGAGCGGGCGTACTCGACGCCTTCCACGAGATCCGCACCTCCTCGAAGCGCCGCGATCAGTGCCGCGAGGGCGCCGGCCGCGACCTGCCCCGTGGGGTGACCGTGGGTGATCGCTGCCAGATCCGAACCGACCCTGAATGCCTCCGGGTACCAGACCCGCAACCCGACGGGCGCCGTTCGCATCACCCCGCCGCAGCCCTTGCTGTCGTTGTCGGCGAACTTCGGCCGCCCGCGGCGCCGCGCTCCGAGCGCGCTCAGACAGGTGTTCCCGGGCGCGCGCCGCGACCAGAGCTCGAGGTTGCTGAGTAGTCCGTCCGTTCCCGGCCGGGGACCGGTACCGGTCTGCGATACGTACCAGCGGTCGTAGGCACTGCCGACCATCGATGCGAACCTCACCTGACGATCGGGTCCCATCTCGCTGTGATCGAGCAGGCCCTCGGCGGTGAACAGGGTCATCTGCGTGTCGTCGGTGATCGCTCCGAGACGTCCGTAGGCCGGCTCGAGTTCGGTCAGCCCGTCGGGACCGAAGCGCTCTCGGATCTGCTCGATCGTCATGAACTCGATCGGGGCCCCGAGCGCATCGCCCACCGCCCCGGCCATTAGGCAGCCGCGATAGGTGTCGAGGTGTTCGTCGGCGGGGTCGGGAGTCATCGTCACGGGCTAGGTCGGCAAGGACGCCACGGAACTGACGACCCACTGTCAGAAACGCGCCCTACATCGCGACCTACCTCGCATGAAGATCACGCCCCGCCTGAACTTTGACCTCGTTGCGGTCGAAGCCGAAGACACCGTCCACCTGATGCTCGAGCTCGACGCGCCGGTCGCCGAGGCCGATCGCGAGCGCCCGAACGCGAATCTCGAGGTCGTCCTCGACCGCAGCGGATCGATGGGAGGCGGGCGCCTTGTCTCCGCGCTTCAGGCTACGCACAGCCTGCTCGGCCGACTGCGGCCGACCGACAACTTCGGGCTCGTGGTCTTCGACGACGACGTCGGCATTCCGGTGGCGGCGGGGCCGGTCGGCGACGCCGTCGCCCAGCGCCAGGTCCTTCACCAGATCGGCACTGGCGGCACCACCGACCTCGGCGCCGGCCTGATGCGCGGGATCCAGGAGTGCCACCGAGTCGCCGCCGATGGCCAGGCGACGCTCGTTCTGCTCTCCGACGGTCACGCCAACCGCGGCGTCGTCGACCACGACCAACTCGCGCAGTTCGCGCGCGGTGCCTACGCCCACGGCACGTCGAGCTCGACGATCGGAATCGGCCACGGCTACGACGAGGACCTGCTCGCCGCGATCGCCCGCGGCGGCTCAGGCAACACGCACTTCGCGCTGACGGGCGACGACGCCGGCGCCGCGCTGGCGTCCGAGGTCGATGGCCTACTCGCCCAGACCGTTCAGGCAGCGAGCCTGACGGTGAAGCCCGCCGGCTCGGTCGATGCGGTCCGCCTCTACAACGACCTGCCGACCGCGACGATCGAGGGCGGCTTCATGGCCGAGCTCGGCAATCTGAACTCGGCCGAGCAGCGCAGGATCGTGCTCGAGATCGATGTCCCGGCGATGGCCGGGCTCGGACTCGCGACCGTGTGCGAGCTCGAGCTGCGCTGGGTCGACGTCGACTCGATGACCTCGAAGGTCAAGAAGTTCCCGATCCAGGTGAACGTCGTGCCCGGCGACGAGGCCGCGGCCCGACCCGAGGACCTCGAGGTCACGACCGAACTCGCCTTCCAGCGCGCCCAGCGCGAGAAGCGCGAGGCGACCGACAAGCTACGGCGCGGCGAGCACACGGAGGCCGTCCGCGACTTCCGTGCGTCCGCTCGCAAGCTCCGCGACATCGACGTCGCCGAGGCGCCGGCGGCGCTCCGCGAGGAGATCGCTCGCGAGGCCAACGTCCTCGAGGACCTCGCTGCGCAGTCCGACACGCACGACGAGCTCGACCGGATGATCGCTGCCAAGCAGGCGCGGATGGACGAGCACATGAAGTCGCGGAAGCGCGGGCGTGGCTGAGAGCGGCGACCAAAAGCGCAGCCTCCAGGTCGACACGCTCGCCGCCGAGCTCGTGGGTCTGGCGGTCCTCCACCGTGAGGAATGGACGCCGGGATGCGCGATCGAAGCCGAGGGGCGCGTCCCGGCGGCCGCCCGTGTCTGCTCGGTCGCCGCCGAGCTCGCGATGGCGGCATCGCACGTCATCGAACTCACGCGGCAGCTCGAGCGGGTAGACCACGTGCCCGGGGAGCCGGCCGGCGAGGCCTGGACCCGGACGTCGCTCGCCTTCGCGCGCGTGGCCGCGGCCGCGGTTTGCGCCTACTGCGAGCTCGAGGCCACGGCGATCGCCGAGCATCCGAACCGGCTCCGGCGGCGTCTGCATCTGGTCGGCGAGCTCGACGAGCTCTGCTGGTCGATCACCGAGACGGGATACGAGCCGCCCGGCGGGCCGACGCCTGGGCCCGATGCTGAGCTCGGCGCCTGGCTTCCGGCCGCGACGGCTCGGATGCATGATGCGGCCGGCGGCGCCGCGCGTCACGCCGGCCTCGACCCGCTCGGCGTCGTTGACGTCACCGCGATCGTGACCCCGCGAGGCGAGGGCCGGCCCGACGCCTACGACGACATCTGCCCGGCGCTGTTCGAGACCGCGGCGGTGTGTGCGCTGGCGGCGGAGTGGTTTCAGCGGCGTGCCTGAGCCCGCGGGCGGTCAGGGCCACTTCGGACCTACGAATCGTGACTGCCGCGACGCGACTGCGGCCTCAGTCAGGTTCCGGCGTTCCCGCCCGACCTAATCGAGGGCGCCGCAACCAGGACGGAAGGTGCACATCGAACTCGATTTCACCAAGGTGGCCGGCCCGCGATACACGCGGCGGCTTCACATCGGGTGGCGGACACTGACGCACGAGTACTTCGATCCTCGCTTCGATCGCTGGGTGATCGACCCGAGCTTCGTGCGCAGGGACGCCGACAGCCGACCGCCGGCCGGAAGGCACGTCCGGCGCGAAACCGTCGAGCGAGCGATCGGCCCCGGCAGGGCGGAGGAGCCCGGCGAGACAGTTGGTGTGTTCCCCATCGATCCGCTCCACGCTGACGACGAACGCGCTCTCCGGCTTGTCGAGATGATCCGTGAGACCCAGGAGCTCGCCCGCAGCAAGATCGAGGAGAGCATCGCCGACACCGCCATCGGCGGAATGGGAGACGCCATCGACTACGGCATCGACATGGGTCATCAGGGCGACGCGGCCTACAAGACGCTCGGAGCCCCTTGGAATGAGCTGCGGACCAAGCAGCTTCACCAGATGCAGTGGAACGAGGAAAACGAGCGCCGAAACGAAGCTCGACAGCAGCGCTTCAGTCGATGAGGCGCCCGCCTGGGACACGTCCCTGAGGTCGTGTCCTGACCCGCCTCGAACGATCGCGCGTATGTCAGGCATCGGAACCTGACTGCGACAATCCATCGACACATCAAGAGCGGCCGAGGGACCGGGTCCTGTGACGCCGCCGCAACCACCCGAGAGGGAACGGTGCGACAGCCCGGATCGATGGAGGTCCAGATGAACGAGAATCCTGAGCGGGAGTCGCGGGGGCCCTTCTCTCTGCCGCCCGGGCTCAGCTACTGCGAGCGGTGCGGCACAGTGCGCGGCCACGGGTTCGCATGGGGTCCGGACGACGAGCTCGTCAGCCTGCGCTCGACGTGCTGGTGCGAGGGACCGCGGTGCGCGCGTTGCGGTCGCGTCAGATCCAG
The DNA here is from genome assembly GCA_021496505.1 of Thermoleophilia bacterium SCSIO 60948. GTDB lineage: Bacteria > Actinomycetota > Thermoleophilia > Solirubrobacterales > 70-9 > JACDBR01. Next base: position 2,439,895 of record CP053031.1, read on the forward strand.
GCGTCCGATCTCCGACTACTACGACCCGCCGAGCGCGCGCTGGATCCATGTGCCGCACTTCGTCGGGTTCATGCGCGTGTGCCGCGCGTGTCAGGACAAGGAAGTGGAGAGCGACGAGACGGCATGACCGGGGAAATGGAAGAGATCAGGCTGTGGCTCGACGACGACCTCGTCGACCGTGCCGCGCCCGACGGCTGGACCCATGTGACGACCGCTGCCGAGGCGATCGCGTGGCTCGACACGGGACGTGTCGTCGAGCTCTCGCTGGACCATGATCTCGGGGGCGACCAGGAGTTCGGAACCGGTGGCCACGTCGTCGATTGGCTATGCGAGCGGTCGTTCAACGATCGCCCGCTCTGGCCGCGAGACGGCATCCGGATTCACAGCGCGAACCCCTACGGCCGCGAGTCGATGGGGCTCGCGATCGAGCGCTACGCGGCGCGGCACTTCCGCGTCGTCCGCGAGATCGGCGCGAACGGTCAGCCGCACTTCCGCTTCGAGCCGCGCGAGGGACCGAACTGAGCCGGCCACTTCTCCTTCTCGACGTCGACGGCACGCTCGTTCCGATCGGCCGCATGCGCGGGGTCGAGATGACGGAGCCGGGACTCGCCGTCGACCACATATATGTGCGCTGGCGAGCGGACCTGCCGGCCTGGCTAGCCGAGCTTCGCGAACGCTTCGACCTCGTCTGGGCAACCAGCTGGGAAGACGAGGCGAACGAAGTCCTGGCGCCGCTCCTCGGACTGCCACCGCTTCCGGTCGTCCATTTCCGCGACGAGCCAGGGCCCGGTGAGGACCCGAAGCTGAGTGCGATCTCGCGGTTCGTGCGCGACCGCGCGTTCGCGTGGGTCGACGACACGATCGGACACGACGCATTCGCGTGGGCCGACGCGCGGGCCGTGCCGACGCTGATGCTCGAGGTCAGGGCCGACCGTGCGATTGATCGGGACGACGTCGAGGAGCTGCTCGGGTTCGCCGACTCACTCTCCGAGGACGCCGGTGACTAGGCACATCGTCGCGATCTCGCGCGCCGGCCGCGCGTACCTGAGGGAGCTCGCGAGCTACGAGAGCGGCGCGATCGGAACGCGGCCGATCATCACCGAGTTCGCACGCCTCGACGCGGCCTGTCCGTCGTCTCACGTCAGAAAGCGCGCCACCACCCCGACCCGGTTCGGGATGGAAGCAACGACCTATGTCCTGCGCACCGCGTCCGGGCCGATCGAACTGATCTGCGGCGAGGGCGACTGCCCGCCCGGCGCACCCGTGATCGTCGGCGCCGAGTCTGGTTTCTCCTGCCTACGAATCGACGTGCTCGAGCATCCAGATAGGCCCTGGGAGACGCGAGAGCCTGCTCCATCTCGCCGACGCGATGCGCTCGTCCCTCGAGGGCCAGTGGCTGGCGTTCGCCGATGATCCCAGCGGCGCCTCCGTCGCCATGGTCCAGACCGATCGCGGCGCCTTCTACGAGGCGCACCACCCGAACGCCCGCGGGCCCGTCTGGCGCGACTTCTACTTCCGCGCCGCGAGCGTCGCGTTCGACCGAATCACCGCGCGCACGAACGCCACCGACGTCCGCCTCCTCCACCCCACCGGCTACGGCTGGCCGCCGCAGCTGACCGAGTCCTTCTTCGACGGCCTTGCCCGCCGCGCCGACGCCGGCGGGCTCGGGGTCGAGCGAGTCTGGATTCAGACCGGCGACTGCGGACTCCGCGACACGAGCGTTCTGGCCGACGCGGTCGACGCTTTGAATCGAGAACTCGACGAGCACACCGGTCCGCGCCCGATCCGCGACGCGTCAGTCGCCAGGCTCGCCGCGACCGAGGCGTTCGGCATCGACCGGATCGACGATGTTGAGCTGCTCAAGGTGAACGTGACGGATTGGTCGGTCGCGGGGTGACGGGAGCGGAATCCGAGCGGAGGCTCCCGCTCGTCGTCGACCTCAAGATCTCCGGCTTCGCCGCCATGAAGGGCGAGTTCTTCGCACGGGCGACCGATTCGGGACTCGGCCACATCCGCGAGGAAGACTGGAAGTCGAAGGGCGAGCAGCTCGGCGAGCTTGGCTCCGTGCCGGTGTTGAGCTTTCGCGACGGCGAAAACACGGACTCTGCGCTCATATCCGTGGGGGACAACCTGGCGCTCGTCACCCGGCACAACCAGAGCCATATCGAGGCCTACGTCGCGGGACCGACGCCTGCCGCCTGCGACCTCGAGGTCGAGCGCCTGCGCGCGCTCCTGCCCGAGCCCGTAGTCGAGCCGGCAGGCGAGACCGTCGAGGTCTCGGTCTGGAGCGAGATCGAGCAGATCGGGCAGCGCCGCCGCGATCGTGAGATCCCGGTCCGCCAATGGGGAGAGGTATCGGCGAACTACGTCGGGTCGGCGCGGACGGAGCTCGACCGGCTGATGGCGCTCACCCCCGAGAACGTCGGCCCGGGCCGCGTCATCGTCTGGCACGGCGATCCAGGCACCGGGAAGACGCACGCGCTGCGAGCGCTGGCCCATAGCTGGAAGGCCTGGTGCGACACGCACGTGGTGCTCGATCCCGAGACGCTGCTTCGCAAAGCCGACTACCTGCACCGGATCGCGAGCTGCCGCCCGAGCGATCAGCCCGAGCGCTTCAACCTGATCGCGCTCGAGGACGCCGGCGAGCTCCTGAGCGCCGACGCTCGCGAGCGGATCGGCCAGGGTCTCTCGCGATTTCTGAACTTCAGCGACGGGATCGCGGGCGAGAGCCTCCGCGCGATGCTCCTCGTTACGACCAACGAACCCCTGAAGAGACTCCACCCGGCCATCACCCGACCCGGCAGGGCGGCCAGTCAGGTCGAGTTCGAAGCGTTCGACGTCGCGGCCGCCAACCGCTGGCTCGAAGAGCACGGCTCGCGGGCGCGCACCTCAACCCCCAAGACCGTGGCCGAGCTCTACGCGCTGCTCGAAGGGCAGACGGCTCAGGTCCCTGAGCGCCGCGCGATCGGGTTCGCGGCATGAGGCAGGCTCGGGACCGCGAGCCGCTCGCCGTCGGTCAGGACTGGGGGACACTGATGGACTTCGAAGCCGCCGTCGAGATCGCCGCGCGCGCCCACCGCGGGCAGGTCGACAAGGAGGGCGTCGTCTACCTTCTGCACCCGCTCCGCGTCGCGAGCGCGGTGAGCGCGGCAGCGCGAAACGTCGCGGTGCTCCACGACGTCGTCGAAGACACGGACGTCACGTTGTCGGACCTCGCGTCGGCCGGTCTGTCTGAGCCCCAGCTCACCGCGGTTGAGCTCGTAACCCGGCGCCCCGAGGACACCTATGCCGAGTTCATCGAGCGCATCGCGGACGCCGACGGCACGGCCGGCGAGATCGCCCGCGAGGTCAAGCTCGCCGACATCAACGACAACCTAGGGCGGATGCCCACGCTCGCCAGCTCCGAGTGGTCCGCGCTTCGCGAGCGCTACCGCATGGCGCTCCGTCGACTCGGCGCCGATCCCTTCCCGGGCCCGCTCGGCTTCGAGGAAGCCGAGAAGTTCGTCGCGACAGCGCCGTGGCGACACGTCAAGGACGCGCCCGCGGGCCCGGCGAACAAGCCGCCGGACCCCCACGAGTACATGATCCGGGGGTGGCGTGAGATCGATGAGAGCGAGTTCGACGCGTTCGTCGCCCTGATCCGGCGCGAGGGCTACAAGGGCCGCTACTCCCCTCCCTACGACCCCGACCGGGTGATGGTCAACGACTACCTCGACCTCGAAGTCGACGGCCAGCGTTGGAGCTTCTGGTTCATCCGCCCGAACATGCTGAACCGCCATCGGTCTGAATTGAGCCAGCACGAGAGGATCGAAGATTCGCCGCGCTGACGGCTGTCAGAAACACCGCGGCTGCCACGACTCCCCAACGGATGGCCAAGACGATCAGCTACTACGCCTTCGACCGCAGCGCTCCGCTCGAGTGCCCTTGCGGCTGGACCGGCAGCGCCGAGGGCAACGTCGAGTACCACACAGAGCTGATGGACGTGCGCTGTCCCGAGTGCGATCGGATGCTCGCGATCATCGGTTTCCCGACCCTCGCCCAGACGGAGGCCGCCGCGAAGGCCGGGTCGAACGCGGCGATGCGCGACATGCCGACCGTGGAGGCGATCCGCGGCCGCCTGCGACTTGCTCGCAAGCGCAAGCTCGTGCGCCCCTCGCAGCTCCCAGCGCTGCGGCGCAAGCGCGAGGTTCGAGTCACGTGGGACTTCGTCGAACGGTTCGGTAACGAGTGGACGGTCCTCCGCTGCGGCCGCCGGACGCTCTGGCGCGAGATCGCGTTCTTCGAGGGGATCGACCGCTTCGAAAAGGTCTTCGAGATCCTTCGCGAGCGCTACGGCGAACGGCTCGTCGAGGTTCGCCCGACACCGGCCAGCGAGCTCTACCTCTACGGCGACCGGACTTCGGCGCCGGACATCGTCGAGCGCCTGAATCGTTCGCTCGGCGCGACGGAAGAGGAGCCTGAGCGATGAGCGAGGAAGGCAACCGCGAAGCGGCCGACGCCGAGCGCGAGACCGACACGCCCAGGCGACCCAAGGCAGGGGACCTGCCGCCGCCCGCTCGCGCCGTCGACGACGCAGACACGTTGATCGGGATGGGATTCGTCGGCGGGAGCGGCGAGCTCCACGCCGCCGGCCAGACCTTCACGCGCGACCAGCTCAAGGAGACGCACGAGCGGATTTTCGGCGAAGCCCGCCGCATCCGCCGGATTGAGATGGGAATCGATCCCGAGCCGTCGTCAAATCAGCCCACCGAGGAGGGCCGGGGCGATGAGTGAGTCTGAGGGCCGGCCGACGCCCAACGAGGACGAGTCCGAACACGCGGACGACGAGGAGATCGACTGGGACGGAGGGTCGCGTCCCCGCCGTCGGGCGCGGCGCACCTTCGGTCGGGTCCGGGCGACCCTCCACACCACCGTCCCGGTCGGTACCGAGAGCCCGGCCACCGAAGTCTTCCTCGGGCTGCGTCTTGATCGCGGCTTCAGTCACACGCGAGCTGCGACGTGGCGTACGGACGCCGAGCGGCTCAAGCAGATCCGCGGGCACGTCATCTACTCCGAGCACGAGCTGCGAAGCGAGCTGATCATGGTCGAGCGAGACGACTCGCTGCTGCTTGTCGCTCTCTCGGAGGGGACGGTCGCCGCCCGAGTCGCGGCCGCCGACCCGAAGGCCGCTGCTCTGGGCCTGGCGCGCGTCCGCGCTCGCGTCCCCCAGGCGCCGCCGGCGACGCCCGATGACCGTCTCCGCGTTCGAGTCTGCTGGCGCGAGCCCTATGGCGAGGGCGGCACGAGCAGACGGGTCGAGGTCGAGCCGTGGGAGGTGATCGCGCGAAACTACGCCGCCGGGACGCGCGCGGGCGTCCAGCGCCTGATCGACGCCGACGCGGCGACTTTCGAGGAGCAGGGACGGATCATCGTGTGGCACGGCAGCCCGGGGACCGGAAAGACCCACGCGATCCGCGCGCTCGCCCACCACTGGCGCGAGTGGTGCGACCTCGTGACGGTCGTCGACCCCGAAGCCCTCTTCACCGACTCCGACTACCTCTTCGAGGTCGCGACCTCGTCGGGCACTTGCGGCGGGGACGATCGTCACAAGCTGCTCGTGCTCGAGGACACCGGCGAGCTGCTGAGCGCCGATGCCAAGGAGCGCACCGGCCAGGGGCTCTCACGGTTGCTCAATCTCTGCGACGGAATCGCCGGCCAGGGCATCCGGGTGATCGTCCTGATCACGACCAACGAGCCCGTCGAGCGGATGCACTCCGCGGTGATGCGGCCGGGTCGCTGCGCGGCGCAGGTGCGCTTCGACGCGCTCTCGGTCGCTGAGGCGAACGCCTGGCTGGACGACCTCGGAAGCGAAGACCCGGTCGATTCGCCGATGACCCTCGCCGAGCTCTACGCCGGGTTGCGCGAGCCCGTCCAGACCGAGGCCTCGAAGGATCGCGCCGAAAGGCGCATCGGGTTCGCGGCCTAGTCGCCGCTCGGACCGGGCCCCGGGTTCAGCTCCCCCCGGTCATCCCTTCCCCATCGTCGGGCATGCCAGTCGATCAAGTCGAGGGCCTCGAGGACGCCCGCCCGATCCAACCTCCCGAGCGCGCCGTCGAGGCCGTGGAACTCGCCGCTCAGAACGATCCAGAGCGTCGAGTCGAGCAACTCGAAGGGGTTCGCGAAGCGCGAGAACTGCCGATCGGAGACGATTGCCTCGAGCAGGTCGAGATCGTCGGCGAGCGCCGGCCGGCCGGACCTCGCGACGAACTCGCGCCCGGCGTCCCAGTCGATCTCGCGGTAGCGGATGAAGCTGAGACGGTCGGGCGCCTCGCCGACCTCGTAATCCGCTGACCGCGGATGGGCCTCCACCGGCGGCGCCTCCCCCGCATATGCACGAAGCGGCTGCATCCCGAAGAAGTCGCTGATCGCGAACACGAGTTCGGCGAGGAACCTCCCGATGACCTCCCTCCAGCAACCCCGCTCCGTGGAGACGCCGGAGGGCGCGACCCAGGCGGGGAGCGTCATGCCCTCGAGCGTCTGGCCAAGAATCGACGGCCACGGACGGAGGCTGTCCATCGCTGCGTCCAACTGCGGACGCGTGGCGGTGACCGGAATTCGCCCTAGGCCGCCTGAGATCAGCCGAAGCTGGTGCCTGCGAACGCCGTCATCGCCTTCGGCATCGAGCCGGTCGGGGCTCACCCGGCTGAGCGCAAAGCTCAGTTCGATCGCGTCAAGAAGCAGATCGAACAGACTCAAACCGAGCTTCTGAGCGCTCTTGTGGTGGGCCCAAGAGTCGAGCAGCGTCCCCTCCCACCGCTCGGCCCACGCGGCCGGATCATCTCCCGTGAAGACCGGCTGGCGGAACCCGACGATGTGGTCGGCGAACGAATAGACCTCAGCCGCGCGGATCAGCCGTCGCTCGCTCGCGTCGTGACGCGAGAGATTCTGAACAAGCGGTCGCGACGTCTCGAAGCCTTCGAAGCCCGCGGCCTCTGCCAGTCCGCTCTCGGCGAAGACCTGGAACTCCCAGACCAGGTCCTTATGCGGCGTGAAGGCATCGGTGCTCACGCAGATACAAGTCGTCCCAGCAACGGACTCGAGGCGAAGGACGCCGTCGTTCTGGCCCTCGACCGCACCGCGCACGACCTCGGCCGCCTCTCGGAGCAACGCCCGCCCACCGCGGAGTAGTTCGAAGGACGCCGCCGCATCGGTGTCGAGCCACGCGTCGGCGTCTGAGAGGCCGGCCCCATCGCGCCAGTCGTCGATCGGGAAGAACTCGTCGCGGCGGTCGACGAGGGTCGCGAGCTCAAGCGACGCGATCTCGCTCGCGACCGCGCTCCAGTCGGGCTTCCGGCCCGCCCGCATCGAGAGCGACCCGGCAACCATGTCTACGCCCACGCCCGCACCTGCCGATAGGTCGCGCGCGGACGCCCCGATCTGACGCACGCGCAACGCCCGAGCAGTTAGAAATCTCTGCGTGGCGCAGATGTACCCGCGGAACCTGCCCCGAGGACTTCGAGCCGGCCTCCGAGCGCAAGGTCTTCCTCGCTCTCGAGTCGGGCCTCGACGACGACTGGCACGTCTTCCACTCCGCGTCGTGGGTCGCCCGCGACCACGCCGAAGGAGCCAAGGACGGGGAGATTGACTTCGTTCTCGCCCACGCCGACGAGGGGATCCTGTGCCTGGAGGTCAAGGGGCACGGGATCGAGTGCATCCGCGGGCAGTGGTACCGGACCTACAGGGGCGACCGCCAGAAGATCGAGGACCCGTTCACGCAGGCGCTCGATCACAAGCACGACCTGCGCCGAAAGCTCGAATCGATCGACAAGAGGCGCTGGAAGGGCGCCTTCATCGTCCACGCGCTCGCCTTCCCGCTGGTAACGATCCACCAGCTCGCGCTCGCCCCTGACGCGCCGCGCGAGATCCTGACCGACCGCCACGACCTCGGAGAGCCGGCCGGGGCGATCGAACGCGTCCTCGCCTACCACGAGGGCTCCCGCGACAAGCGCCACACGCCAGGTGCAGATGGGATCGCGGCGTTGATCGACGTCCTCGCCCCCGAGGTGCGGATCGAGGTCCCGATGGCGGCCGAGTTCGTCGACGAGGAAGCGGCGCTGATCACGCTGACGTTCCAGCAGTCGGACCTTCTGGCGAGCTTCGGGCGTGCCAGGCGGATGGTCGTTACGGGATGCGCGGGCTCGGGCAAGACGATGCTCGCGGTCGAGCAGGCGAAGCGCTCGGCGGCGAAGGGCGCAGACGTCGCGTTCGTCTGCTTCAACAAGGCGCTTCGCGACCACCTCAAGCGCACCGAGGGCGACTCGGGGATCGCGTTCCACACCTTCCACGGCCTCTGCACCCACCTCGCGCATCGAGCCAAGCTCGACGTCCCGCGCTATCCGGACGGCGAGATCCCGCAGAGCTATTGGTCCGAGGAGCTCCCCGACCTCCTGCTCGAGGCGACCGAGGAGCTCGGCGGGCAGTTCGACGCGATCTACGTCGACGAGGCCCAGGACCTCCACAACGACTGGCTCGACTCCCTCGAGACCACGCTCCGCGACCCGGCCAAGGACCAGTTCTGGCTGTTCATGGACGACAACCAGCGCGTCTACGAGCAGCGCCTAGACGTGCCCGACGATTTCGTCCCCTACGACCTCACCACGAACTGCCGCAACACCCAGGCGATCCACCGCGAGGTCGTCAAGAAGTACGAGGGCGAGGTGACGCCACGCTCAATCGGGCCCGAAGGTCGCGAGCTCGAGTTCTACGCGGTCGCCGACCAGCCCGAGTGCGTCGCGTCGGTCGTCCGGCGGCTGATCGAGGAGGACGAGGTGCTTCCTCAGGACATCGTCGTCCTCAGCTCCCACGGCAAGGCCAAATCAAGCACCCACGCCAGGGGCCTCGACGGCCGTCTCGGCTACGTCGACAAGTACACGCCGACCGGGCCATGCGTGAGGTTCTCGTCGATCCGCGCGTTCAAGGGGCTCGAGGCGCCGGTGGTGGTGATGTGCGAGCTTGAGGACACGGACGAGGCATCACGGGATCAGCAGATCTACGTGGCGATGTCGCGGGCGCAGAATCACTGTGTGGTTGTAGTTCCAGGTCCCGGACGGTAGAGCCTCACAGTGTTCGCGTGGAGGGACGGGTCCTGCCCCGGCACAGGCTATGAGGTCAAACACCCAGCTTCAGGTTCTCAGCATCCCAATTCAAGAGGCCAACGTGGACGACTGCCGCCATCCGATCGAGTAACCACTCCGCGATCTTCTCTTCTATCGAGCCCTCGCCTGGCGCATCCCTAAGAGTGACCGCCTCAGAGAAATAGCGGCCACTCCGCACCTTATGTGCTCTGAACCCGTCATCGGTGAGAAGCGCATGCATCGCGCGCTGACCCGCGAACGGCGGGCTGATGGGCATCGGATGCCACCTGATTTCGACCTTCGGCGTTGGACCCGAGCTCTCCGACACCGTGACGGTGAAGAACACATCGCCGTTCGTGCCGCCGCTGACTAAGGCAGCGGCCCCTCTGCGCCGTTTGCTGACGGTGATTACGAAGCCTCGAATGAGCTTGCGTAGGTCGGCGGACATTCGGCGCGAACCGAGGCGCTGGACAGCCTCACTGGTCGCCACTTCTGCGAGCTGAAGATCTCGCTCGGTAGTACGTGTCGGGGGCCGCGGATCGAAATCACCGTCCGTGTCCATGACCCGGAGCAACGATTGCCATTCGAACTCGACGGCCGGCCGCACGGGTAAGCGCGAGAGCCCATCTCGAATCGACCCCCAACTGACCTCGCCGAGCCATCGGCTGCTTTCCGCGACGGTCGATCGAACTGGTCCCGGGCTTCGCACAATCGCAATCACGTAGTGCCCGGACTCGAGATATCGCTGGAGCTGATCCTTTCCATACGGGGCGTCGAGCTTCAGCTCGCACACCAGGCGCATGCCGCCACCCGAAAAGAACAGGTCCGCACGCCCCAAGTCAGCAGACTGGCGGCGGACACGTCCGCGACCTCGCCGCCCCAGCACATACTCCGCATTGCAGGCGATGTCCGGTGGGAGGCGGACCGACCGAGCGTGCCTCCCGATCGATTCATCAGATGCCGCGGCCGAAAGTACGAGCTGCAGAAAGGACCGGCAGGCACGCCCGTCTTCTGAGAGGACGGCCGCCAACACTCGAGTGAGCTGAAACTCATCGCCGGCGACTCGCAGGGAACGGATTACTGGTGGCACCCCAGACCGCTGGCCTTCCGAGTCGCTCGCAGCTTCGGCCATTGGCAGAGGATACGCTCGCGGCACATGAGAAGGGCGGGCCGACTAGTACTTGGCGCCCATTTCATCCCAATGACGTAGTTACCGTCATCTTGCCAACCATCAATGTGCCCGCGGGAACCGCGTCTACCCCAAACGTGTGGACGGGCTCAGACAGCCAGCCAGCCTCCGCGTCCCGGACGCGCATCCCTCGCCGTTCGCAGAACGCGATGACGTCCCGTTCGTTAGCCCTTACGCGATCTGGGTCAACCCGATCAGACTCAAGCACCTGCACAAGAAACACTGCGACTCCGCCCTCACCGGCCTCGACCATCGCGCCCGCGCAGCCGCTGAAGAGCTGGTAGCGAAGGTCGCCTAGCTCCTCCCGCCACTCGCCCGGCCCGAAGATCGCCTCCGCAAGTCGGTCGAAGCGATCCGGCGCCTTCGTCCTCTCGGTGCGCTTCAACGCCTTCGCGATGTGCTCGGAGACCGGGTCCCCGAAGGTCTCGTCGGCCTTGCCCTCGATCCCAACCGTCACGGCACCGGCGTCGGCGTCGCCGACCAACAACAGGTCGTGGTTTCGCCCCTCACCGGAGAACGGAAGCTTGGTCTCAGCCTCAGCGAGGGCTTCGCGCGAGACGAACCCGCGAGTTTCGGGGAACTCGCCGAGGAAGCGTTCGGTGAGTTCGCGTCCATCACGCTCGATCCAGAGCCGAGCGAGCTCCTTTGCGCTCCGTCCATCGGCCCAC